>NZQM01000040.1 GCA_002695905.1 Parvibaculum sp. | reverse complement strand
CTAAAGATCTTAATCCAATAAATGGTAGCATACAAAAATTATTCGCTAGGGATACTGATTTAGTTACATTTTGTGAAAACAAAGTATTTAAAATACTGGCTAAGAAAGATGCTCTATTTAATGCTGATGGTAATTCTTCCGTAACCTCTAATAAAGCTGTTTTAGGACAATCAGTTCCTTTTAGTGGTGAGTATGGTATATCTAAAAATCCAGAATCATTTGCATCACAATCTTACAGATTGTATTTTGCTGATAAAGCAAGGGGAGCTGTATTAAGATTATCAAGAGACGGTATCACAAACATAGCTGAAAAAGGTATGAAGGATTGGTTTAAAGATAATTTATATTGGGCTGAAAAAATTGTTGGTAGTTACGATGATAGAAAAGAGCAATATAACATGAGTATATTAACAATGGATGACAACCAAAGTCCTTATGCTAAAACACTCAGTTATGTTGAAGAAAAAAGAGGATGGGAAAGTTTTAAAAGTTACATTCACGAAGACGGTATAAGTCACAAGAACACTTATTACACGTTCCCTTCTAACCTATACTCAAGGTCGAATGCCACAGATCCTTACGGTGTTAATTATTATACTAGTCCACACAATTTTGCTGAAATGTTTCAGCACAATATAGACTTTAGAATAAAAAGAGCTATAAAACCATCCGCAACCAGATATGACAACGTTGCAACTATACAAATTGGTGGTGGAACAATAAAACCTTTAATAGGCATGAATGTTGTTGGTAACGGTGTACCTGAAGATACCTATATAACGTCTGTTAGTTGTGATATGGCACCATGTACAATATCTTTAAATAATTTAGTTTTTCTAGACGAAGACGAAGAGTTAGAATTTACAATGCCTAGAAATAGATTTTATGATATACCACACTACTCTATGTTAAAAACGGTTTTTAATAGAGACCAAGGTAGTGTTAAAAGATTTAAAACTGTTAATTATGAAGGTTCTCAAGCTAAAATAATTCCAAACGGTGGATCAACATACGTTACTAACACCCACGATTTATACGATTATACTGGCGCTTTAGTAAACACTGGCATTATAATAGAAGATAATTACGATAAATTAGGTTGGTTTGTTGAAAGATTAGAAACAGATATGCAGGTTGGTAGTGTTAGAGAATTTGTTAATAAAGAAAACAAATGGTTTGATTACATAAGAGGTAAAGATAATACTGGTTTAGGTAATCTTATAGATACAGGTGAGTTCTCACTTCAGGGATTAGGTTGGGGAACATTAATAGGAGATGAAGACGAATAAAAAATAAATATGGCAAAAATTATTTTAAATACAAATTTAGCCAACGAAGATTTCGTTGTAGAATACAAATCTATAGAGGTTGGTTTAAATAAAGTTTTAGAAAAGAAACAGGAAACAGTTTATATAACACCGGTTAAAGGTAGTACTATAAACGCTGTTGACTTTTCTCATGGTGGACTACCTCGTTTAATAAGCAAAATAGAATTTTCAAACACCAGTGCAATTATAGATTCTTCCAACAAAGTTGCCGCAACTGTATATTTTAATCCTATAAAAGTAACACAAAGAAATAATATATTATTTTTACCTATATCGGGTAAATCAATAACTTTAGAAAATAAATTTAACTTAATAGAAACGTGCCCAAAATCAAAGTATTTAATAAAAAAAGAAAGAAACTCTTTTAAAACAGAGTCTAGCTTAGTAAACGGCCAAACAGTTACTAAACACATCGTAAAAGGTAAACCAAACGAAACCGTGTTAATTTTTCAAAAAGGATTAGGATTAATGAGTGGTTATTATTTTGCCAAAGAACCTTCTCACGAAATAACAGGATCAGTGAAGGGTTATACAATGAGAAAAAATGCAATTAAAAACGATCAAGGAAAAATTATAGGTGAAGTTTTTAATCTGTATTTTACATTTCCCCCTTTTGAGTTTGATAAAAAAAGAGATGATAAAATTAATTTCACATATAATGCAAAGCTTATAGAAAGTGTTTTATCAGAAAAAGTAAATTCCTATACAGATGAAGAAGAAAAAAACGTTTATGGTATAGATACTGGTAGGTCTATAGGGCCAGAGGGTGGTGAAAAGAAATTAAGAATCACAGGTGTTCCTGGTAGTACTTTTAAACTATTAGTTCAAAATAACGCTAAACAAATATATAATTTTGAAACAGGTTTATTTGAAACAGGTGCTCCGTTATTTTTAGGAGAACTACCAAACGCTAACAAAGGTGTTGCTTATGGTGAGATAAAACTTCTTGTCAACGTGCCACCATCTACTAGTGGTGATGATGTTATTGTAAACATGATATCTGATACCGCTATTAACCATGAGCGTTTAGCAAAGGCTTATGATAAAGCTAGTTCAATAGAACCAGGTAGCCAAGCTTATGAGGCTACACCAGTAACAAAAGCGGAAGAAAAAATAACACGAGTTGGAAGCTTTGTGTTTAGCGTTCATAATGGTGAAGAAACAGGTTTTGTTATATCTAGACCTTTATTGTATAATGACAAACCAGACAATGTTGATAATTTATTAGCTCGTGACACTAGACTTAAAGACGGTACATACACCATAGGTGATGGCAGTGGTCTTATATCTGAATATATGAGTTCAAACCCCGTGTTTGATGTTAACAAAAGAGAATTGAAATACTTAACGTGGGTTATAACAACTAATGCTACAAATAAATTTATAAGAATTAATAGACAACCTAGGGTTAATGGTGTAGCATATACTAGATGGGATTCTGCCTATGAAAGCGAGGATACTAAAAACAGCGATAGCAATGGTGTAGTAATATTAACTGATTTTGGTAATTTAGATGACGATGGTAGTGAAAGCGCTAAACTAAACTACTTAGGTAGTACTTTTAGTAAATCTAAAGTATCTGTAGTTGGAAATAAAGATTCCGGTACAGTAGAGCACGGTGTTACAAACCCTAACGATTTAGACGGATTTGCATTTAAAGAAGTTATTATAACATTACAACCAGAAGGGGTTTTTGGAACAGGTACAGTATCTCCAGAATTAAACCTTAAAAACTTCCTAACAATACATACAATATGATAGTAACATTTACATTTACAGAGTTAAACGTTTCTGTACAACCAGGAGACATAGTGTATTATACCATACCAAGATCTAGTCAATCAGGTAGGAACCACCCAACGGCCATTGTAGATACTAAACCTCGTATTTTAGGAAGAGTAACAAATGTTTGGCATTCAGCAAAAAAAATAGAAATAGACACTATTGCTGGTGGAGGTTGTGGAGATTGCGAAAAGGTTGTTGGAGAATATATTTATATGTTTTTTCAAAAAAACCACAAAGCAAATACCTCTGGTATTGTTGGTTATTATATGGATACTGAGTTTAGAAACTGGAGCACTAAAGAAGCTGAAATTTTTGCAACAGCTGTAGATTATGTAGAAAGTAGTAAATAATCACTAATAAGTGTAATAATATAACTATTAGTAAATTAAATTAAATAAAATGGCAAAAATTAGAACTACAAAATCCCATGATCTACCAATAATAGCTAATTGGTGGAAGCATTGGGAAGGAAAAGATTATATACCAGTATCTAGAGATGAGTTACCAAACGGTGGAACAGGTGGTATTGTAATAGAAAGAGATGGTCAAATGCTAGCCGCAGCCTTTCCATACATGACTAACTCTAAAATGGGTTACCTTGGCTATCTGGTAAGAAATCCAGAAATGGAATACACACCTGAAGAGCAAGAAATGTTTGTTAGAGAGTGTTTGTTGACCCTTAAAAAATGGGGTTGTACCTCTTGTTTTCTTACGACTAAACTTGACGGTGTTATAAAAAAGTTAAAACAATATGAGTTTGTTGTAACTAAAAAAGAATTCGCTATAGGTTATTGTAAATTAGCATAATGATAACAGTTAGAACCGTACAGATAAAAGATTACGAGTTTATAAATAAGTGGTGGTTAGGTTGGGGAGAAGATTCTGCTCCAAAATTAATAGACCTACCAAACATGGGGTTAGGCGGTGTTGTTGTAGAAAAGAACAATATACCTATAGCTGTAAACTACATATATTTAACAAACTCAAACATGGCTTATTTAGCCAACGCTATATCTAATCCTAATTATAAGGGTAAAGATAGAATGCAAATAATACAAGTTTTACTAGACGAATGTGTGAGAAGAGCTAAATCTTTAGGTTGCACGTTTATTTGGTGTACATCGAATGAAAGAGGTGTTATAGAAAGATGTAAAAAATCAGGCTTTGTTGTTGTTGATCAACAGAGTATAATAATAAAAAGTACTAAATAATGTTAGACAATTACATAAATATTTTGTGGTTAGCGTCGCCTTTAAAAAAGAAAGCTTTTAAAAAAGCTAAAAACTTTTTATTTGGCGATAACTCTGCTAAAGAAGATGGTAAGAAAAAACTAGCCGCTCACGAGAAAGCTTTAGATCAAATGTCTAAAGATCTTAAAAATATAGACACTTCAAATCCTTATGAAAACGCTAAAAATGCTATGGCAGGTCTTGATAATAAAATGGCTGGACTTGATAACGTTTATGATAAAGCGGAAAATGTTTATGAAGGTAAAATGAAAAACGCGTTTGAAGGGCAAAAAAATGCTTATGATGGTATGAAAAACCAGATGGAAGGCATGGAAAATGCTTTTGAAGATCTTACCGTTAACACTCAACAAGCAGAGTTTGAAGCACAACAAAATCAACAGATGCAAGCTAATATTATGTCACAGATGTCTGGTGCGGCTGGTGGTTCTGGTATAGCGGCGTTAGCACAATCAATGGCAAACCAAGGGGCTCTACAAGCTCAAAAAGCATCGGCATCTATTGGTGCTCAAGAAGCTGACAATCAAAAGAAAGCAGCTGAAGCAGAACAAGACATAAATATGAAAACAGCAGATGAGGCTAGCAAGATAGCTATGACTCAAGCTGGAGAATCTGCTAGACTAGATGACCAGAAAAGAAGTGCTGATATGGATATACAAAATAAAATCCTAGGCGCTGATGAGGCTTTGCAAAACCAAAAACTAGGTGAGGCTTCTAAACTACAGATGGCGGAAGCCCAAGAGGCATCTAACTTACAAATGGCAGAAGCTCAAGGTGAGATGGATGTTCAAAAGTTAAAAGGAGAAGGTGACATGTGGAGTAAAGAACAAGAGATTGGTAAAGCAAAAACCGCTATGGATGTTAAAATGTCTCAAGCAGCGGCAGCAGCAGCTGAAGCTGGTCAACCAAAAGATAGAGGTTTATTAGGTAACTTATTTAGTGATGAAAGATTAAAAGAAAATATAGTTAAACTAGGAACATCACACAATCATATACCTATATATAAATTTAATTACATAGGAGACAAAACAACATACGTGGGTACTATGGCTCAAGATTTATTAGAAATGGGCAGAGATGACGCGGTAGGTACTAAAGACGGTTATTATACTGTAAATTATAATTCAATAGACGTAGATATGATAAAACTACCTTCGCCTTTAAAGCAAATATCAGATCAAGCTGCTCAAGAGAAAGGCCAACAAGATAAGGGTATGATGGAAGCTGGTATGGATATACTATCAGAAGCTCAAAAAAGAAAAAACTGGGAAGATCTGCAGAAAGATGTTAAAGCGCTAGATCCTTTACCTATGCAGGTTCGTAAGGAAAAAGATAGATGGTTAAGACAAAACCAAAGAGACATGCTAGGTCCAAAAGGTATAATAGAAGCACCAGGTATAGAGGGTATAGCTAACTCTAGTATTTACATGAAAGCTTTAACACACGAATGTAAAAGAGCTCAAGATGAAATGTACGAAGCTATACAAAAGAAGGATAATGGCAAGCAAATGGAAATAAACCAAAGAGTTGCTACCTTAAAAAGAATAGGTGATAGATTTAGAGAAGAGTGTCAAGAGTTTTGTGAAGATCACTTTACGCCTGGTAGTAAACTATCAAGGGGTGTATCTCAACAGAAGCTAAGTTTTGCAACTCAATTATACTGCGATAATCCAGAAGCTGATATAGTGTTTGCTGAAGAAGAAGATGCTTTAAAAGGTACGACAGACTACTATGGTAAAACAGTTGTTGCCGGTAGTGCTTACGCTCTTTGTTATGACTTTGAAGGAGACGCTTGTATGATAAACGTTTTAGAGGGTAATAAAGAAATGTGGTGGTCAAATATGGAAAAAGCTATGGAGTATTTAGGTTTTTTAACAGAGATAACTAAAGACGCACAAGAGGCAGCGAAGAATAAAGAAACAGTAAACGTTAAACCTATACTTGGTCGTATAAATTATAAAATTGATGGTTTGTTTGGAAACAACGACGGTACAGCTACTCAACTACAAAATCAATTGGTAACTCAGTTCTGCTGGGACGAACATATATTAAAAGACGGTAGTAGCTTTAGAAGACACTTATTTGAGCATCCTAATATTCAAAACTTAAACTATGGTGGTTTTGATTGGGATAAGATGGAGTTCAAACAAGATTTAGGACCTGGTGACAAAATGTATTGGACTGACAATTTAGATAAGATAGATCAACTTAATTTAGTTAAAGCTATAACGGATATTGATAGTGAGTATTTTGACATAGACTTATTAAGAACATTAGTAAAAGAGTATTACTCTTATAAAATAGAAAACGCTTGGTGGAAATCAATGGGTTACGATGAGGGTAAGTTAACTGTAATGAGACTAAAACAACAAGAACTTATTAAAGTTAGGTTTGCAAAAGATCAAGCTAAAGCCGCGGAAGAAGGTGCTACTGAGTTTACTTTTGATGGACGAGTATATCCTACTGGTTTAGATAAAGCAGCTCAAAAAGAACAAGAAGAAAAATTTAATAAAGGCAATAAATAATAATATGCTAAAATACCCGTCTCCATTAAAATACGATAATGAGGATTTATTTTTAGATCCTAACACTTCTGTTGCATTGCAGACTCAGAAGAAGGACGATCCGTCTACACCGGATGCTTGGGAGGGTGAGAAGGATACACCAGAGTATGAGGCTTGGAAGAGAAGAAAAAAAGAGCTTAAAGAGCAATTAAAAGATACTGAAAAATCTAAAAAAGCTGACGTAAAGTCAATGTCCACTATAAACGACATGACTAACGCTGGTGTCACCGAGTTTAAAGACGAAAGCGGTATATATAGTATAGACCACGAAACTGGTCTACGTATGAAAAACGGTAACGTTGTTAAAGGAGAAGATTTTCCAGATAAGTATAACAAGGGGTATAAAGATTTTATAAAAAAGAAAGATCCTTATATGAGGACTTCTTATGAAATGATGCATTTACACCAAGCGGATCCTGACGACGTTGATGGGTTTAAAAAAGAAGGTGGAGAACTTGTTGCTGAGTTAATGGAAAGAAGAGGTAGGTTACAAGGTTTAGAAGCTAAGCAAAAAGAAAAAACAACCATGAGGTTAGCTAATGGTTATGTTATACCTACGCCACCACCACAGCAATCTATAGGTGGAACAAAAAAGCAAAAATGGGCTGAGTGGAATGAAAGAAACAAAAGAGAAGACAACAAACAGATATTTCTAGATAATAAACAAACTTTAGCTAAAGAAATAAAAGATAGTCCAATGTATGATTATTGGAACAACTCTATTGCTTGGTATAAAGACAAGTCTAAAAATGTAACTAATAAAAAACCTACCCAAGAGGATATAACAAAAAAAGCTATAGAGTTATATGCAAACAAAAAAGAAGAAGATCATTTTGAAAGCAGTATACGAAAAGAATTAGAAGACAACCAAGGTATATTACAATTTAGCACACCAGAAGAACAAGAAAAAACAGAACAACAATTTGGTGATAGATTAAAGTTTTTTACAGACAAACAAAAAGAAGTTATATCACAGGGGAATATAGCTGCTGGTGAGGTTTTAAAAGCAGATAAAACTATAACCGAAAAACATCAGCTTTTTAACGAAAAAGTAGACGCGTTAAACAATAGAGCTTTAGAGCTTAAGAAAGGATTAAAATCATTAGGTGAGGACTTTATGGATAAAATGAAGTCGGGTAAAGCTACGCCTAAACAAATGAAAAAATACGAAGAACTTCAGGCGGCACAACAACAACTAACAGAAGACTATAATCTTTATAAAGAGAACGCTGATAAGGCTTCTAAAGAGATAGATGCATTATATACAGCTAGAGATAAAAACTTTAGCATGTGGGAAAAGTATTCTATGGCGGATGCTCAGTTGTCTGAGGATGGTGAGGATATGAAATTGTACCACGAGATAATGGGTCAAAACCATCATGACGTAGCTTTTTTAGGTACTAGATTATGGAAGGCGGGTGTTGATATGGTTGATGGTACAGAAACCGTTATGAACGGAATAAAACCAACCAATGTTATAGCTGATTATTTAGACGGTAAATGGAACGACGAAGATAGAACAGAAAAAATGCCTACCTGGGCTAAAGCCTTTGTTGCTACAAACAAAACACATAGATTACTAAGAGAGGTTGGAAAGAAACAACTTAGAGATTATTCTAAAGAGTTAGACAAAAGTGTTGAGCCGATGGTTAACTACGAGGATATTGAAAATGGAGAAGATCTTGGTAAGTATTTAATGGGTGTTGGCTCGCAAGTTATATTTCAAGGTGGGTTAATGTATGTAACAGGTGGGGCTAGCGTTGCTTTAATGGGTACCGCTGCTGGTGGTAATAGATTTGATCAACTTAAAGAGCAAAACGAAAAGTATGGAGGCGATATGACTCTAGCTCAAATGAGAACGAACTCTTTTTTGTATGGAGCTGGTGAGGCTGTCATGGAAATACCAACCTATGGTATTTTTAAAGGTATATATAAAGGGGTAAGTAAAAACGCTGTTAGAAAAGGCTTTGGAGAAGCAATGCTTAGTAGAACAAAATACTATGCTACTAGTAGAGGTCAAGAGGCTTTATCTGAAGGTGGTACTGGTATAATACAAAACGCAGCGGATATACATGTGTTAGGTGAGAAGAAAAGTTATTTTGAAGGATTAGAGGGTAATATGGTTACTGGTGCTGTTATGTCAGAAGGTTTTCACGCGCCTAAAACACTTAGAAGAACTGTTGAGGTATTCCAAGGTCCTGAGTATGATAGAAAATTAAGAGACAACGAAACTAGAATAAGGGATATT
>NZQM01000039.1 GCA_002695905.1 Parvibaculum sp. | reverse complement strand
CGAAGGATGGACTTGCCGCGCTTCTTCGTTTTCTTAACCGCCTTCGTTTTCCCGGCAATGACGTCGTTCATCATTTTCGTCACATCGGTCTTCGTTAGTTCTTGAACGCGGCGTTGTCCGATAAGGGGTATGATATGGCCGCGAAGCTGGCCCTTGTTAACGTAGATCGTCGATGGCCGTTTCGAGCGTCCGCCTTTTCCCATGATGAGGCCCGCATCCATTGCTTCAATGTAACGGTCAGCAAGCTCTGCGACGGTCATCGCGTTGCGATCTAGCTGTCTGGCTTCTGCGGGATCTTCACCCTGTGCGATCTTGCCGAGTTGTACGCGCGCTTCTTTCCGGGCCGTGTCCGGCGTCCAGATGCCATGAAGCCCGATGGTGTACCGGCGTGACCGACCGGCAGACCGATATTGAAGTATGTAGCTTCGCTTTCCGGACTTAAACACGCGAAGGCCAAAGCCAGGCAGCTCGTCGTCCCAGATAACGTGGTCTTTTTCTCGCACTTCAGCGGCGTCTACGATGCGTTTGGTGAGCTTTGGCATTGGAAGTCGCACCTTTCCGGCCGATCTCTCGCGTAAGCACTGCGTAAGCAGTTGGGCGGAAATCGCGGCCTGCGTTTGGATAGAGACTTCGGTGCAGCGTTCAGATAAATCAATGCAAAACAGTGCGTTATCGTACTGCGTCGCGCTCTATCGTACATTTCGGATAGGTGTTAGTATTTCCTCCGAAGGCAGAGGTCGCACGTTCGAATCGTGCCGGGTGCGCCAGATTATCCTTATATTTCAAATATTTGTAGAAACACTAAGAATTTAGGCGTCTGCCTTCAACAAAAAGGTACCAAGCGGGTACCAAGCGAAATCACACAACAAACTACCCGAGCGAGCGCAATCGAACATCAACATGGCGTCAGCCCCCTTAGGGGCAAGTTGACTTACAATCATGGCAGTGGAATTGACGATCAGCCAAACGTCTAAACGATCGCATCTTCGATACCCTGCGCCATGCTCGCCGTTTGATCGCTGCATGGCGCAGCGACTACAACCATCACAGACCCCACACCAGCCTCAACGGGCTGACCCCGTGGGAATATGCCAACCGGTCACATGAGGACCAAAACCAGAACAGAACTAACTTATAAACGAGGACAAACTGGGGAGCAGGTCAAAACCCGTGTTCCATCTTGCTTGACCCTTAAGTTCCTGGGGCGCCGATGACCAGCAAATGACACAAAACCAACGTGAGTTGGATTAATCGTTGGCAGTACTTGAAATTCCGCTGAGGACAGCTTCCCTGTGGCCGAAAAAAGCCACCGAGAGCCTGCGATATATAAAAAATACCTCCATAGCAATAATTAGTTTGCTATAGAGTTATTTTTCACCTATCTAGGCATGAAATGGGAGACAAACCAATGCGTCCATCGACCGGAGCCGTCGCGCAAAAACTTGCCGAGCTTTATGAAAAGCCTTTTGGGGGAAAGCCCTCCGGTCGATACCGCATCTCCCCCAAAATGCTTCGGAAGTTAGCTGACCGCAACAAGCTACCCGAGCGCTACATTGAAGAGGTTGCGGAGGAGTTATTTGAGCTAGGCTTTGTCCTGCTGAATATGGAGTCTTACTATGCCATCGCTAGCGTCAGAACGTTTGCAAGCTATCGTCGCCTCGGTGAGGCTAGCTTAGAAGATGTTGAAGAAGGTAAAAGCAAAACGCTCCAATGAGCGCGCACCGAACGCAGAGAGTACCATTGGGAAACCCGTTATTGGATGGCGCGAATGGGTAGAATTGCCAGACTTTGATACGCCCCCGATCAAGGCGAAAATTGATACCGGCGCCCGAACTTCTGCTCTGCATGCCTTCCGCATCAAACCAATTTTGAAAGATGACGTTCCCTATGTTGAGTTCTACATCCACCCGGAGCAGCATCGTAGAAAGCCAGAGATAAGATGCGAAGCGCCTGTGTTGGAACAACGTAACGTTACAAGTTCTACCGGTCACAAAGAGCACCGCTATGTTATCGAAACCACTGCCGCGATTGGTGGAGACATCTTCACCATTGAATTGACGCTGACAAACCGGGATGAACTCGGATTTCGAATGTTGATTGGTCGACAGGCGGTCAGAGGACATTTCTTAGTTGATCCGGGCCGATCCTACTGCGCCCCTGCCCCCGAATAACAGCCAAACGAAAGCTGTCGACACTTATGGAAGTGAAACATAGTTATGAAAATTGCTCTTCTCTGTCGCAACCCTGATCTCTATTCGCACCAACGCCTTGTTGAGGCGGCTAAAGAAAAGGGTCACGATATCCGCATCATCAATCACATGCGGTGCTACATCAATATTACCTCCACAAAGCCTGCCATTCACTATGAGGGAGAGACGCTTGATGGATTTGATGCGGTCATTCCCCGCATTGGCGCCTCAGCCACATTTTTTGGCACGGCTGTTTTGCGGCAATTTGAAGTAATGGGGGTTTACCCGGTCAATGAGTCAGTTGCCATCAGCCGTTCGCGCGACAAGTTGAGAAGCTTGCAACTGCTCGCACGCAAAGGAGTAGGTCTGCCACCGACTGTGTTCGCACATCGAACTGGGGAACCAGGTGACATTCTTGATATGCTTGGCGGAGCACCTGTGATTATTAAACTCCTGGAAGGAACCCAGGGAGTGGGTGTCGTTATGGGCGAAACCAAAACGGGCGCCGAGAGTATTATTCAAGCGTTTGGAGGACTCCACGCCAACATTTTGGTCCAGCAATTCGTCGCCGAGGCAAACAATGAAGACATTAGATGTCTCGTCGTCGGTGAGCGCGTGGTCGCCGCGATGATGCGCAAGGGCAAAGAGGGTGATTTTCGCTCCAATCTGCACCAAGGCGGATCAGCGAAGCCTATCAAGATTACACCAAAGGAACGCTCGACGGCGGTGAGCGCCGCAAAGGTGATGGGCCTCAATGTCTGCGGTGTCGATCTGCTGCGCTCCAACGAGGGACCTGTTGTGATGGAGGTGAATTCTTCTCCAGGGCTTGAAGGCGTCGAAAAGGCGACTGGGATCGACGTCGCATCAAAAATTATCGAATTTGTTGAAAACAATGCGCGCCCCAATCGCACGAAAACGAAAGGCAGAGGTTAATGCCGAGGGCGGCTTTTGAGATTTGTGGAGAGTCTGTTCCGCCGGGCACACGGAAGACTGTCGATATCCCGCTCGGCGTCATGTCCAACCACACGCCCATGACACTGCCGGTCTATGTTATTCATGGGCGGCGCGATGGGCCTACCCTCTTTGTGTCAGCCGCCATACACGGTGATGAAGTTCAAGGCGTCGAAATAATCCGACGGCTCATACAGGGGAAATCTCTGCGTGGGGTGCGCGGAACTGTTCTCTTGATCCCTATTGTCAACGGCTATGGCTTTATCAGCCATACGAGATACTTGCCTGACAGGCGCGATTTGAACCGCTCCTTCCCGGGTGCTCCGGGCGGTTCGCTGGCAGGGCGCCTCGCCCATACTTTCATGACCGAAATTGTGCGGCGATCCGATGTTGGGCTGGATTTACACACGGGCGCGCTCCACCGCACAAACTTACCGCAAATCCGGGCAGACCTGGAAGAAGGTAGTTGCCTGGGTCTTGCGCACGCGTTTGGCGCGCCGGTCATCCTTCATTCTGATCTGAGAGACGGGTCGCTTAGAGGAGCCGCGCAGGAAGCTGGTGTCGACGTCCTGCTTTATGAGGCCGGTGAAGCCCTGCGCTTTGATGAGTTTGCCATCCGTGCTGGGGTCAAAGGCGTTCTCGGAGTGATGCAACATTTGGGGATGATCACCTCAAAGAGCGGCAAAACCCGAAAAACAAAAAGTGTTATCTCCCGTTCCAGCCACTGGCTGCGGGCAGCCGAAGGAGGCATTTTCAGAGCAACAAAAACCATCGGAGACAGTGTTGAAAGAGGCGAGATAATTGGTGCTATAGCCGACCCTTTTGGCGAGGCGGATACGGAGATCATAGCGCGCGCGACAGGGATCATTATTGGCCGCACCAATGTGCCCGTCGTGAACCAAGGAGACGCATTGTTTCACATTGCAAAGGTTTTCAATGCCGAAAAAACGGGAGACCGCGTTGGTGCTCTGGAGCAGGAGCTCGACGATGATCCCTTGTTCGATGATGCGAGCCTTGTCTAGCGAATCGAGGCTTGAAGGAATGGCGGCCATTGTGAATAAAGACCTGTTTCCACGGAGGGATTGTGGCAACTTATCCCAGGCTCCTGGTAGTGTTCATAGAGTTGCAAATAAGACAAAACACAAATTATCCAGCTGATACGGGCATGAAACTATGGCGATGAAGCCGCAAGAAGCATTAGTGCGCCGACTATTGATTTCTAAGGATGGTGTCGTTGTAGACAACGAGCATCAGGCCGACGGGACGGCAGAGGGCATAATCGAGTGGCTACATTTTGATCGCAGTCACCCGGACACTCGCTCACTCTTGTTGGCGCTGCCTGGTGTAGATGATCTTGCCGTCGATGCTCTGCTCGCCGATGAAACGCGACCAAGATGTTCAAGGTTCACGAATGGTGTTCTCTTGAATTTCAGAGGAATTAATCTCAACCCCGGGATGCAGCAGGATGAGATGATTTCTTTACGGATATGGATGAGTGAAGGGCGCGTCATTTCTCTGCGCAAGCATCGCATATTCGCGGTTCACGATGTCTTAGCAGAACTGGACAACCATCAAATCCCCAAGTCTGAACATCATTTGGTCAATCGACTTGTTTGGCACCTGACAACGAGAATCGGTGACAGTCTTCTAGTGCTCACCGAGGAATTGGACGAAATTGAGGAGTCTGTTGTCTCGGAGCCAGATGAAACACTTCGGGCGCGGCTGGTTGAAGCACGAAGACAAGCGATCGTTCTCCGCAGATACTTGTCACCACAACGTGAAGCACTAACAAGGTGGATTGAATTACAGGCTGAAGCAGGAAAATCGACGGAGCGAGAGCAGGCTCGCGAGACCGTCGATTCTGTGGTGCGGTATATTGAGGATTTGGACTCAGTGCGAGACAGGTCTGCAATTGTGCAGGAGACATTTCTCGCGCTGCTCTCAGACAGACTCAATCGAAACATGTTCTTACTCGCCATTTTGAGTGCGTTCTTCCTACCGCTAGGTTTTATAACTGGGCTCCTGGGTGTGAATGTTGGCGGCATCCCCGGTGCGGAATGGGATTGGAGCTTCGTTATTTTATCCATTGCCCTCCTTGGTCTATGTGGCGTTCAAGCTTGGGTGTTCTCTAGACTTGGTTGGATTAGGCGCTCATCTCGGAGAATTTTCGCGCGCACCAACGACGATCAGAGCAATCCCGCATGAACAGAAAGCCAGATTTGCGCTACCTCTTCACTCTATTTTTCATATTTCCGTTTTTTGTCAGTCTGCAATTTGCCAGCGCCGATACACCTGCTGTTCTACAAGATTTGGAACAGGAACAAAAAGAGCGCTTAAGTGAGATTTCTCTCATAACAGAGTCGGTAAATCAGGCAGATGTTTCTGGTGCCGATCTTCTTTCATTTCGTGAGGCAGCGTTTCGGCATCGGGCTTCGGAGCTTGATCTACAAACCCGGCTCAGTGGTATGGAGCGCGACATTCTAGCTCGGATATCGGAAATCGATATTGAAAAACCTGTCGCAGGAGAAACCACACCGCGCGAGTTTAGTGATCAAGTTCTGGCCCTAAAGATGCAATTGAGAACCGTCAACCGGCTACAATTGCAGAGCACTGTTGCTCTGACTGAAATTGCACAAATATTCCGGACCATCACCGATGTTCGTAAACAGCGGTTCTTTGACGACGTGTTTAAACCACACTCTTCCTTCCGCACCTTGTTATTGGGAGGAGACGCAATAGTAGCGCTTGCGGATGTTCCCCGCGACCTAATCCGTGCGGCGGAGAATTGGTGGCGGGACTTGCTCGGCACTGAAAGAAAACTGCGCGCCTTGGCAGTTATTGCCATCGCTCTCATATTTTCAACCGCGGTCATAAGATACCTTCCTACGTTGATCCAAACTAGGATGAATATATCGGTTGCAACGGACGAGGGTCTATCAACAAGCGCAAAACGAGTGTTCACAGACACTCTGTCGCCAGCGATTTCATCGACCATCATATATGTTGCGGTTCTTCTTAGTGGCATGGGAGGTAATCTGGTCGCTACATTCACAGAACGAGTTTTACTCAGTCTGGTTCTCTTCCTTTATGTAAGTTCATTCTGCCGGGTCATCTTTGGGGCGTCACTTCAAGGAGAATTAGGCCCGAAAATAAAGAAAGAGAATGCGGCCAGGATAAAGTTTTGGGTGCTCACGGGCTTTGGCACATACGGTCTTCTTCTGGTCGTGCGGTCTACACCTTTGACCGTTGAGTTGGTTTCTTTCTGGGTGACACTGACCAGTATCGTTGCTGCAATTTCCATCATTGCAGCAACACGCTCAAACCGATGGCTGTGTGACGATGGGACCAGCCTTCTAAATACCAAAGTAAATGCCGCGGGCTACATAGCGTTCGCTCTCATCACCGGCTCCTTGGGCCTTGGCTATATTGCCCTCTTGGATTTAGTGCTGCGCACCATAGCTGCGGGCTTGGTCCTTGTTTCGGCGATGTGGCTATTGCGCGCCATTTTGCGTTCAGAACTTCGAAAAGCAATGCGCGAATATCAAACCTCTCTTCTGTCAACAGGAGGGGATACAGCCGGAGAGGTGGAGCAACCAAACTTCCTCCTTTTCTGGCTCTTGTTATTGGTAGATTTCGTTCTGGTATTACTTTTCGTGCCAATAATACTGGTGGCTGCAGGTATTGAATGGCTCGACATTTACGCAACCGGAAGACAGGCATTATCTGGGTTTTCTGTCGGTGGTGTCACTTTATCAGTCACCGGAATTTTCGCGGCCCTCCTAACGTTTCTATCAATACTAGTCGCAACACATCTTGTTCAGAGAGCGCTCGAGAAAACAGTGTTCCCGCGTACACGGCTAGATGATGGAGTACGCAATTCCTTTAAGACCTTGGTTGGATATTTTGGTGCTGTACTTGCTGCCACCATGGCTATTGGCGTCTTGGGGTTGGACCTCTCAAGTCTCGCAATCATTATTGGTGCATTGTCGGTTGGAATCGGCTTTGGTCTGCAGAGCATCGTTAATAATTTCGTCTCGGGCGTGATCTTGCTTTTCGAGCGTCCTGTCAAAGTGGGTGATTGGGTGGTCACGAACTCTGGTGAGGGGGTAGTTAGACGCATAAGTGTACGTTCAACTGAAATCGAAACCTTTGATCGATTGTCGATTATTGTGCCCAATTCTGAGCTTATATCGAACACGGTTCAAAACTGGACCCACAAGGACAAAGTTGGACGTATCACCGTTCCTGTGAGCGTCTCCTACAAATCAGACCCCAAAAAGGTAAGAGAGGTTTTGCTCCAATGCGCGGCGGCCCACCCACTCGTACTCAAAGACCCGCCGCCCTATATCTACTGGAAGGAGTTCGGGGAATCCTCTTTGGACTTCGACGTGAGAGTTTTTCTACGTGACATCTATTCAATCGTACATGTTCGAAATGACCTACGCTTCGAAATATTCGACGCTCTCAAAAGGAATGACATCGAAATTCCCTTCCCGCAAAGGGACGTGCATCTGATCAACGATGCTCGATGATGAACACCTTCTGCGCGTCCGTGGACTTTTATGCTTTAGCGCCTTTCCACTCCTTGCTCAGCCAAAGAATTCCTGCGGAAAACTCTAACCAATATCGAGGGCGTTTTCTGAGGGCACAGCTCCGCAATCGAATACTCGCCGCGCAAGCCCTCCAGCACGATGCGGATCTTCTCCTCAGCAGAATATTTCCGCCGCGTCCGTCGCTTGATCT
>NZQM01000038.1 GCA_002695905.1 Parvibaculum sp. | reverse complement strand
TGTGCTACCAATATGATGAACTGCAGTGAATGTATTACCGCATGTTGAGCAGAGTTCATTCTCAACCGCCGCAAACTGCTCAGCCCATACAGGGTCATGGGGCGCAATCATCACAGGATCATGCTCGTGTTTTTTTAGAGAGGCCTTGGCAGCCTCACTTAACGTGTCGTCTGTCATATTGTTCCCGCTTGGCGAAGGCTCTAATCAACCAATGCCCCATAGACCAGTTGCTGCATCTGCGGCCTTAGCGGGTAGGCACGAGAGGGCATCAGCTGGGTCATCAGAATTGCGATCAGGTCTTCCTGCGGATCGATCCAGAACAGCGTAGAGGCAGCACCGCCCCAGGAATGATTCCCCTCAGATGCAATTGTCTGCGTCGCCGCTGCATCAAGGACAACGGAAAAACCAAGGCCGAAACCCGCGCCATCCATACCCACTTCGGAGAACGCGGACTGATCCATCTCAGGCAGTGTCTTGCCGTCTGGCAGGTGGTTGAGCGTCATGAAGTCAACGGTTTTTGGCGAGAGAATACGCACGCCGTCCAGTTCGCCGCCATTCAGAAACATCTGACAAAAACGCCAATAGTCCACCATGGTGGAGGTGAGGCCACCTCCGCCGGAGAAGAAAGGCTTTGGGGTGGCATAGGTGCTCTTGTCGCTGCCAGGATCAAAGAGGCGTACCTCTTTGGTCTTCGGGTCTTTCTCATAATTGGCAGCAAAGCGACAGAGTTTTTCTGCCGATACCATAAAGCCTGTATCCACCATGCCGAGCGGCTCGAAGATGTTTTCCTGCAGGAATTTATCGAGGGGCTGCCCGGAAAGGATCTCTACCAGCCGACCGCAGACGTCGGTTGCAACGGAATAGCTCCATTGCGTGCCGGGCGAGAAGAGCAGCGGAATGTCCGCAAGCGCGTCGCAGAATTCTTCCAGGTTCATACCATTCGCAGTGGCCGCGCCTTCAATTCCGGTCCTTCGGTAAATCTTGTCCACCGGGTGCACATGCATAAAGCCATAGGTGAGGCCGGATGTGTGCGTCAGCAGGTCCCGGATCGTCATCGCCCGTTCGCAAGGTTTGGTTTTGTAGTCGTCAAACGTGCCGCCGTCCCAGACCTGCAGCTTTTTGAAGGAAGGGATGTAGCGATAAACCTCATGGGAAAGCTGAAACAAGCCGCGCTCATAGAGCATCATCAGCGCGACAGATGTAATCGGCTTTGACATGGAGTAGATACGGAAGATCGTATCTTTTTCCATCGGAAGCGCATTTTCTCGGTCCCGCTCACCAACGGTTTCGAAATGCGCAATCTTGCCGCCCCGTGCGACCAGCGTTGACACACCTGCCAGCTTGCCTTTCTCCACATAGGCGCCGAAATAGTTTGAAATATTCGAGAGCTTGGCTGTGTCGAGCCCCACATCCTCTGGCGTCGTAAAAGGTGTTTCCGCGTTCATGGAGATCCCCGGCTGTGAATTCTGGTTGGGGTGATCTTAAACGTTTGCAGCCCCAGGGGAAGCACTCTCCTTCACGTCCGGAAACAATCCACCACATTCGCCATCCAGGCTTTCATAGCGGGGCCGAGGCTCGCATCTGTTTTCCCGTGGCGCACCAAAACCAGATCGCAGTCAGGGACCACAATCGTGAACTGGCCCTCAAAACCGTTGGCGGAAAAGCTCCCGGGTCCGCCCCGTTCCAGCCACCAGTGCGCGCCATAGGGTCCGTCATCCTCCAGCATAGCGGGGGTCTGGGTGGTTGGGGTGCGGGCATAGTCAACCCAGCCTTCCGGCAGAATACGCTTGCCGTCCCAAACCCCGTCTCGCAGATAAAGCGTGCCGAATTTCGCGAAATCGCGCGCCGTGGCAAAGCAGAAGGATGAGCCGATAAATGTGCCTGCATCGTCGAATTTTGGGTCGGCACTCTTCATCCCAATAGGGTCCAATAACTCTTCGCGCATGAATTTCTCGAACTCAGGCCCAGTTGCCCCAAGAGCCCGCGCAGCACAGCGCGCGACTATATTGGTCGTGCCGCTGGAGTAGGACCAATAGGACCCAACGGGATGCTCGAGATCAAAGGAGGCGGCGAAAGCGCCTGTGTCTTCTTTGCCCGTACCCCAAAGCATCTCGATCACATCGGACGGTGCCTGGTCTGTATATTCTTCCCGAAATGCCAGGCCACTCGACATGCGCAGCAGCTGGTCCAGCGTTATGGAGTGCCTTGGATCTGACGGGTCTTCCCATTCGGGCACATCCGCTCGCGTGTGAATGTCGATCTTGCCCTCACGCACCAGAATGCCAATCAGAGCCTGCGTAATACTCTTGGCTTTGGACCAGGATGGGAATGTTGAGGCAGCCGTGAAATCCTGCGCGTAGTGCTCTGCGACAATCTTGCCGTGTTGAACCACAAGCAAAGCATGGGTCTCTCCCATGTCAGGTCCGTTTTGTGCGCCAAAACCATCATCCACCAAGGCATCGAGCCTTGCCCGATCAACCCCACCCTTCGGCTCACCGGTCTCCCAACCGTCTGTGGGCCAGGACACACCGTCAGGGTGTGTGGGCAAGGGAAGAAGGGCTGCATTGCTCATGGAAAACCACCTAAAGATATGTTGAAGACCGCAGAATGAGTGAGTGCGGGGCGGATGACAAGCCACGGTTACGATTGCAGCGCAGGCTTCTTTCCTGTTTGATGCGTTCCAACAAAACAAAGACACAAATTGGGGAGACAGAGGGTGGCACTACCAAGAATCGGCATTGACGGGTCATGGTTCACCGATGCAGAAGGCCGCAAGGTCATCCTGCGTGGGGTCAATCTCGGTGGGGATTGCAAAATGCCATACCCCGATGGCGGCACCAACCACCCGACAGACTTTTCCGATCATCGCACAGTGTCCTTTGTCGGCCGACCCTTTCCCCTGGAAGAGGCTGACGAACATTTCTCACGACTTGCAGCATGGGGTTTCAATTGTCTGCGGCTGTTGACCACTTGGGAAGCAGTTGAGCATGCAGGTCCGCGAGAATACGACACGGACTATCTTGATTATTACGCGGAGCTTTGCCGCCGGGCCGGTGAGTATGGTCTTTATGTGTTCGTGGACTTTCATCAGGACGTCTGGAGTCGCATGACTGGGGGCGATGGCGCCCCGGCATGGATTTTCGAGAAGGTTGGTCTCGACTTCACCAAGTTCCATGAGGCAGGTGCTGCCCATGTCATGCAATATAAATATGACTATGCGCGCGGCGGCCGTCAGGAAGACAATTACCCCACCATGACCTGGGCGCAGAACTATCGCTTGCCCGCCAACGGCATCATGTGGACGCTGTTTTTTGCAGGCCGCGATTTTACGCCCGACATGATCATTGATGGTGAGAATGTGCAGGACTATCTGCAGAACCATTATGCGGCCTGTCTGGTGGAGATCGCAAAACGGGTGAAGGATTTGCCCAACGTCATCGGCTTTGACACGTTGAATGAACCCGGCACTGGCTTTGTGGGTCAGCGCCTGTCCTATCAACATGTTGGGAAGACAGAAGAAAATCCACGTATCGCAACACCGGGACCTGCCTGGTCAGCACTTGATGGATTGGCTGTGGCGCGGGGCGTTACACGGTCGGTCCCTCAGCTTGAGTTTTCGCTGGAGCACATGGCCTCTGTCGTGACAGAAGACCGACAGGTCAACCCCAACAATATTGATTGCTGGCTCCCAGGAGCACAAGACCCGTTTGAAAAGGCAGGGGCCTACCGCCGCACCAATGAGGGCGTTGAGCCCCTTCGTGAAGATTTCTTCCAGTCCGTCAATGGACGCGATGTGGATCTGGAAGATGATTACATGGCGCCGTTCTTCGACAAGGTGGCAAAGGAAGTTCGGGCTGTTCGGGATGACTGGTTGATCTTCGCCGAGCTAGATCCCTTCACAGGGTTGCTGGGCGGTGCGTTTCCAGAAGCGTCACCGGATCGAACGGTTAACGCCTCTCATTGGTATGACATCGCACTCCTTTCGACCAAAGAATTTATGTTCCCGACTGCCGTCAACCCATTTTCCGGCAAGACCCTGAACGGGCGCGAGGAGATTGAAGCGCACTATCGCCGACAGCTCTCCAACATTCGCAATGCAGGACGCACCTTGAACGGTGGCACCGGCGCACCAACGCTGATTGGCGAATGTGGCACACCTTACGATCTGGCGGGTGCAGCGGCTTACAAAGCCTGGGCAGATGGGGATCGCTCAGAGGAACCGTGGACGCCTCACATCATGGCCCTGGAGTTTCTTTACAACGCCTTGGACGCGATGCATCTCAGTTCAACTCAATGGAACTACACCGCATCAAATTCAAACGATCTGGCCATTGGCGATGGATGGAACCAGGAAGACCTGTCCATCTTCAGTCGCGATCAGCAGGACGATCCAGCCGACATCAATTCTGGCGGCCGCGCGCTGAAAGGATTTGTGCGGCCTTACCTTCAGGCATGCAAAGGCACGCCGCTGGAAACCAAATTTACATTGGAAACAAGAGAGTTTGTATCGCGCTACCAGCCGGAGGGAAGCGGAGAGGCAAAATTTTTCGTGCCAGTCCTGCAATATCCGGACGGCTACAGCCTGTCGGTCGATGGCGGTACGGCCGACTATGACGCTATCGCTCAGAAGGTCACGGTGACGCCGGAGGGAACTGGCGAAGTCCTCATCACCATCACCCCGGTTGAGGAAGACTAGGCCGCGCCAGCGTCAAATCTCAGAGGCGATGGCCTTAGCAGTATCCTGCAATATGGGGATGAACTGTTGGGCGGCATCTGCTGGGGTGATCGCGGAGCGGATGAACCGCATGGTGATGGCGGCTTGGGCTTCGCCGTCTTTCAATATAGGGACGGCGAGGCCAAACGCCCGGTCATCCTGAACAGGGCCCGACACCGCGTACCCGTCATTGCGTACTGTTTCGATCAATCGATCAATATACTGCTCGTCCAAGGCCGCACGATCTGTCTCCCGACCGGTTCCTTGCAGTGTTGCCAGCAAGAGCGCCCGTGTCTCGTCAGAGGAGAAGGCGAAAAAGGCGCGTCCCATGGCGGAGATGAGAAGGGGAATGCGCCGCCCGATATAAATCCGGTCAAGCGCGAAGGGAGAATGGGAAAGGGTGCTGTAGCGTGCTTGCATGGCATCCCCATCCAGCGTAGCAATGGCAAGTGGCCATTTATGATCCCGTGTCACCGCTCTGAGATGAGCCCGCGACACCTCCACAATCTGATCAGCACTCTGAAAGCCGCCGGCGAGCAGTGTTACCCGGTCTGTCAGACAATAGCCCGCGCTCCGGGAGATGCGCCGCGCATAGCCAGCAGAGATGAGCGTATCAAGCAAGCGCACCAGCGTGGATTTTGGCAGGCCCGTATCCTCATGCAGGTCAGCAAGTGTCGTATAGACACGCCGGTTGAGGGCCTCAACGACGGTGAGACCCCGTGTCAGTGATTCAATGTTTCTTTCAGCCATGTGCGTCCAGCTTGTGAATTCCACTATGTGGAATTAGTAAATCATTTTGGAGCGGCTCCCGTCAACGCGCGGCAGACTGAGGGCTGAAATTGAACAGTGCCATTTCGCAAGATCCTGGGGAGGACACCGGCAATGAATGCACCAGCAGCAATTAAAGATGCAGAAGCCTTAGGGCTGACCTTTGACGCGTTGAGCCCAACGATTGGCGCCACCGTCTATGGGATCGACCTGAAGAAGCCCGTAAGCGAAGAATTGGCTGCGGCGCTCCGTGCAGCACTCGTGGACTATAAGGTGCTCTTCTTCCGCGATCAGGACATCACGACCGACCAGCACTTGGATTTCGCCAGAAAGTTCGGCGACCTGGAAGTGCACCCCTTCGGGCCCCAGAATGCGGAAAATCCGGAAGTCCTGAAGATCTTCCACAACAAAGACAATAAGGGCCGCGAAAACACCTGGCACTCAGATGTGACCTGGCGCCTGGAACCATCACTCGGATCCATACTTCGCGCCCGCGAGGTGCCAGCGAAGGGCGGCGACACGCTCTTTGCCAATATGGAAATGGCTTATGACGACCTCTCCGATGAGCTGAAAGAAAAACTCGACGGCGCTATTGCGGTGCACGACTTCGCAAACTTCCGTGCGGGGCTCCGAAAGAAAGGGCTCTCTGATGAGGAGATCGAGGTCTACAACAAAAAATATCCGAACCCGCATCACCCGGTGATCCGCACCCATCCTGAAAGTGGCCGCAAGTCCATCTATGTGAACATCGCCTTCACCCAATATATTGAAGGGTGGGATCGTGCTGAGTCAGACGCGATGCTGCAATTCCTCTATTCCCGCGCGGCCATCCCGGAATATCAGTGCCGTTTCCAGTGGGAGAAGAACTCCATTGCCTTCTGGGACAATCGCTCCGCACAGCACTACGCTGTCTCTGACTATTGGCCAGCTGAACGTCGCATGGAGCGGGTAACTGTCATAGGTGATAAACCGGTCTGACCGTTACGCCAGTCCATGGATAGCGAGGGCGAACGCGTAAACAAGAGCGGTTTCTTTGAGTCGCTCAAAGCGTCCGGCAGCACCGCCATGACCTGCATCCATATTGGTCTTGAACAGGATGGCATTGCCACTGGTCGACTGCGCACGCAGTTTTGCAACCCACTTGGCGGGCTCCCAATAGGTGACGCGCGGGTCCGTGAGGCCCGCAAGTGCTAGAATATTTGGATAGGCTTGGCTTGTGACATTGTCATAGGGCGAGTAGGCGGCAATCGCCTCATACGCTGACTTGTCCTCGATCGGATTGCCCCATTCCAGCCATTCCGGGGGCGTGAGCGGTAAAGTGTCGTCCAGCATTGTGTTAAGCACATCAACAAATGCGACTTCAGCCACAATGCCTTTAAAGAGATCAGGGGCGAGGTTTGCGACAGCCCCCATCAGCATGCCACCCGCACTGCCGCCATGGGCTGTGATGTTGCCTCTAGTAGTGTAGCCTTGCACGGCAAGGTGTTCACCCGCAGCGATAAAGTCTGTGAACGTGTTCTGTTTCCTATCGAGCTTGCCATCCTTGTACCAGCCATATCCGCGCTCCTTGCCGCCGCGAATATGCGCAATGGCATAGATGAAACCGCGATCGACCAGACTGAGGCGACTGACGGAGAATGACGCAGGCATCGAGATGCCATAGGCCCCATAACCATAGAGCAGGCAGGGGGCAGACCCGTCCAATTTTATGCCAGCGCGATAAACAAGAGAGATCGGAACCTGCGCGCCATCCTTGGCCGTCGCAAAAATGCGTTCGGTCACATAGTCAGTTGAATTGTGGCCGCTCGGCACTTCCTGTTCTTTCAGAAGCGTGCGCTCCCGAGTTTGCATGTCATAGTCGAAAATCTGTTCGGGTGTGGTCATGGAAGAATAGGCGAAGCGCACCTGAGCCGTTTCATACTCAAGCCCCGACATAAAACCGAGATCAAAAGCCTCTTCCTCAAAAGAGATCGCGTGTTCGTTGTCATCGCCAAGTGCGCGCACGACAATCTTGTTGAGTCCGTCTTGGCGCTCCAGACGCACATGAAAGTCTTTGTAAGCGCAATGATCAAGCAGCAGGGTGCCAGGGCGGTGTGGGATGACATCACGCCAGTTGGCACGGTCGGGCGAGCTTATTGGTGCTTCAGCCAGTTTGAAGTCTTCCGCGCCGTCGACGTTGGTGACGATGAGGAACCTGTCCCTCGGTGCATCATGCTCCAGGTCATATTCGACGCCAGGTTCGCGGGACGCCACCAGCCGCGGCTCTGCATCAGGTGTGGCTGCATCAATAAGATGGCTTTCGCTGGTCTGGTGATCATGGGCACTGATCACGATGTAGCGACCGCTTTGAACCGTACCCACACTCACGAAGAAGCCGGGGTCTGCCTCTTCATAAACACAGACATCCTTTGCAGGGTCTTCCCCCAATCGGTGGCGGAACACTTTGCTGGGGCGATGGTTCTCATCAACCCGCACATAAAAGAAGGTAGCGTTGTCGAGCGCCCAGGCTGCGCCACCACTTGTGTCAGGGATAGTGTCTGCAAGATCGGTCCCTGACTTGATGTCGCGGACCTTAAGTGTGAAATATTCCGAGCCTTTAACGTCGCTGCTCCAGGCGAACAGAGTGTCGTCGGGACTTCGCGCCGCACCGCCAATTTTGAAATAGGCTTGCGCTTCGGCTTCCTTGTTCCCATCGAGGATGATGGTCTCAGCCTGATCACCCGAGCGGGGCTTCCGACAAAAGAGCGGATGCTGCGACCCGGTCTCATATTTTGAATAGTAGAGCCAGTCCCCGTGGGGCGCGGGCACCGAGCTGTCATCTTCCTTTATCCGACCTTTGATCTCTTCAAAAAGGGTCGTGCGGAGCTCCTCAAGCGGTTCGAAGGCCTCGTCTGCATAAGTGTTTTCTGCTTCCAGATAGGCCCGAATGTCCGGCTGGAGGACATTTGGGTCCTTCATCAGCGTTTGCCATTCCGGATCCCGAAGCCAGTCATACGGATCGGAGCGGGTAACGCCGTGACGTGTGTCTGTAACAGAGCGTTCATCGGCGATGGGAGCAGTAGGCGGAAGCGTGAGGGGCATAAAAGACTTTCAGATATGAAAAAGCCTCCGGCGG
The DNA here is from genome assembly GCA_002695905.1 of Parvibaculum sp. Classification (GTDB taxonomy): domain Bacteria; phylum Pseudomonadota; class Alphaproteobacteria; order Parvibaculales; family Parvibaculaceae; genus Mf105b01. Next base: position 21,258 of record NZQM01000038.1, on the reverse strand, counting down.
GACAACCCGCCGAAGGCTTCGTAAGATAGGGACGAAACGCCTATTCGAAAAGAAGCGTGATCGTTTCAGCGATCAGTGCCGGGCGTTCCTGGCCTTCAATCTCAATCGACACTTCATTGATGATCTGTGTGCCACCGCTCTTTGGCGCTGTGTCTTTGAGCGTCAGGCGTCCACGCACGCGCGAACCGACAGGCACCATATTGGTGAAACGGACGCTGTTGGAGCCGTAATTGATGCCCCGCGTCACGCTTTTCACGCCGCTGATTTCACCCATCAGCTTAGGCAACAGCGAGAGAGTAAGGTAGCCATGCGCAATGGTCGGCATGCCCAGTTCCTTCTGGGTCCGCTCCGGATCGATATGGATCCACTGATGGTCGCCGGTCGCCTCAGCAAACATATTGATCCGCTCCTGATCGATCTCAACCCAGTCGCTGACGCCGATTTCTTTTCCTTTTTCCGCCGCGTAGTCAGCAACGGTGTCAAACATGCGCATAAAAATGCCTCCAGTTATGTTTTTTGATATTGGGAAGAGATCCCTTAAAGAGTTGGCCTAAAGGTAACGGCCCCGTTCGAGAATTTCCAAGACATAATCACGATAGGAAACGCCAAGTTCCTGTGCTTTTTTGAACCGGCGGAGCGCAGCCTCTTGACTGGGCCCCGCCCAGGCGGCCGCATGGGCCTCTTTCATTAGACGACGCTCCAAACGGTCCCAGTCGAACAGTCCAGGGCCAAGATTATGACCGATCATCGGGTGAAAGGGGATCACATAGCCCAGATACTCCAACCGTTCCGTCTGTTGCGAGCGCATTTTGGCGAGCCGTTCGCCTGGCTTTGCGCGGCGTTTTCTGACAGGGCGGGCTGCGAGCATATCATGGAGTTCCAATCTTAGAGGGAGAGACGAATGCGGACACGCCGGTCTTCACCCGCCTCCCAGGTGAGATCTTCCAGCCAACCCCAGGTTTCGCCCTCAGGTTCAATGGCAATCCGCCCACGCTCCCAGCCAAGACGTCTAAGCTCAGCGGCGACCGCCTCTGAACGACTTCTGGCAAGCGCGGCATTGGAGGCTGGATTCCCGGTCTTACTAGCCTTGCCAAAAAGGCAGATCTGGGCGGCATGCTGCCCGTCCGCGCGTTCGTAAACTTCGCGGATGATGGCTTTGTCTTCATTGTCGAGTGCGGCGGAACCTGTATCGAAGAAGACGAAAAATTCCCGATCAAATTTGCCACCCACCCCTTGATTGTTGGCGCACCGCTTGCCGGACGAGTGTGTTTCAACCGCCTGTGCGGGCAGGACGAAAGCAGTGGCCAAAAGGACGGCGGTGCTAAGGAGAGCTGGACGAAGAAGAGACATAAAAAAGCCTTTACAAGCATTTCCAGGAGAAGTGGGTCCGGTTCACCGTCCGGAAATGCGATCAAAAGATGCCGAACGTACCCCGTTCATTGCAGATAATACGCTGGATTCAGAGAAATTTAAAGGTCACCAGCCCGTTCGCGGACGGCGCGTTCCAGTTCGTGCAAGGGACCTTCTGCCAGGCCAAACTCATTCAGGTGGGCGATGGTGCGATAGAGATAGTCTCTATTCGTCCCGATATCACCTTCTGCACTTGCCATTCGGCGCACGGCCTTCTGGAATGGAATACGCCCGGCGTACCGCTTGCTTTGTCGGTTAGCAACGAAAGTAAGCCCTTGAACCTGTTTTGATCCCATTTGCAACGGCACCGCCTTGGGGACATAGCCCGTGCCAACCATCTCGCGGAGCCACAGAATTTCGGTTTCGCTTTCCACATGCTCAGGTGCAATGCGATGAGCCAGACCAACGCAAGACCCGCCCGCATCAAGCCCTAACATAAGTCCGGGCTTCTTAGGACTGCCGCGGCCGATGACCAGATGCAGACAGAACGCGCGGTGATATCCAAACAGCGTTGACCGCGCGGTTTGCACAACATGAATGGCGGGGTTCCACATAAGCGAGCCATAGCCAAACACCCACAGGCTTTGGTTCTTGCGGCGTCCCGCTAGAAAAGCCTGTCGTGAGGCTTCTCGTTCTTCATGGGAGATGAGCGAATAGTTCGGCAGGCTCGCGACTTGGCCTTCCAGGCGGTCGATAAAGGCCGGTGTGATGTCTTCACGGCGAATGGTCCCGTCGCCCGGCAGTTTGAGCGAGCGACGAGAGGTTCGGGGTGTTTGAGGATTAGACGATTTTCGAGTCATGATTGCCCCAATAGCGATCCCGCACGAGACGCTTATAGAGCTTGCCTGTTGGGTGACGTGGCAGTTCTTCGTCAAAGTCGACAGAGCGCGGGCACTTGATTTGCGCCAACTGTTCTTTGCAGAAATCCATCAGTTCTGCTTCGAGGTCTGGCCCTGCTTCGTTCCAGTCCACCGGCTGTACAACGGCTTTTACCTCTTCGCCAAAGTCCTCATTTGGAACACCGATAACGGCGACGTCTGCGACTTTCGGATGGGTGATGAGAACATTCTCTGCTTCCTGCGGATAGATATTCACCCCGCCGGAAATGATCATGAACGCCTTGCGGTCAGTGAGGTAGAGATACCCGTCTTCATCGACGCGCCCCACATCGCCGAGCGTTGACCAGCCACGTTTGTTTGGATGGCGCGAGTCTTTCGTTTTGTCCGGGTCATTATGATACTCGAACATATCGTCCGGGTCCGCATCCTCTGCTGGCGCAAAATAGATTGTCCCGGCTTCACCAACAGGCAGTTCATTGCCATCTTCGTCGCAAATGTGAACCGACCCGAGTAGTGGTTTGCCAACGGAGCCTTTATGTTCAAGCCACTCTTCGGAATTAAGCTGGCAGAACCCGTTGCCCTCAGAGCCTGCATAATATTCATAGATCACAGGCCCCCACCATTCGATCATCTGTTGTTTGACAGGAACCGGGCAGGGGGTGGCTGCGTGAATGGCAACTTTGTGCGTTGAGAGATCATATTTCCGTAGTTCGTCCTGTGGCATTTTCAGCATGCGCACAAACATGGTGGGCACCCATTGTGAGTGGGTGATCTTGTATTTCTCAATGAGCCTGAGTGACTCTTCTGGATCAAAATGATCCATCACGATGCAGGTACCGCCAATGCGCTGGACTGACATATTGTAGCGCAGCGGAGCTGCGTGATAGAGCGGTGCAGGAGAGAGATACATGGTCTCCTCAGTCATGCCATAGAGCAATGTCACCAGATTGAGCAGGCCTTCACCCTCATCAATCGGGCCACCTGAGAGTTTCCGACGAATTCCCTTTGGCCGTCCGGTTGTGCCCGACGAGTAGAGCATATCCGTGCCCGCAGTCTCATCGGCAATACGGTCCGTCGGCATTCCGTTACGGGCTTCTTCATAGCTCTCATAACCATCGTCTTTGCCATTGATCATGAAGCGTTTGGTGACGCTCTTGAGAAGACCTTGGCCGACAAGCTCATTCGCTACGGCGCCAATCGCGCTTGAGGTGAAGAAGAGCTTCGCGCCACAATCTCCTACAATATAGTCAACCTCCGGCGCTGTCAGGCGCGAGGAAATTGCTGTGAAGTAAAGGCCGGCCCGTTGCGCTGCCCAGCAGAGTTCTAGAAAACGCGCATTATTGTCCATGAAAATGGCGATCGCATCGCCAGGCTTCAGGCCTTCAGCGCGGAACAGTTGAGCGGCTTGGTTGGTGCGGTCTTCCAGTTCGCCATAGGTCACAACTTCCCCGGTCGCCGCCATAATATAAGCGGGCTTATCAGGGTTTTTGGCGGCGTGGTGGCATGGGTGGAACATTTAGGTCATCTCCCGGCGTGTCTTTATTGGTCTCGGCAGCCTATGCGCTGGCGTGCGCGCTGGCTTTTCCAGAGCGGGATCAGGAAAAGTGTACGCGGTTTTCCGTCCGATCCCGCTCAAGTCTGTTTAAACCGATCATGTATATCGTTTTTAAGTGAAGCCACATAAAAACGATCATGATCTAGTGCAGCCTTGTCGCGAAGGCTGTTATATCAGGTGCAGACATTTATGCACCGCTGAATTCACGAGGGATCTGCGATTTACCCGTCTCCAAGGGTGACGCAGGGGAAATATATCCCTCGAAACACTATGGCTTGAATAGGGAGAAAAACATGAGCTACGAGACAATCAAATATGAGGTCGAGGACAATATCCTGACCATCACACTGCACCGTCCGGAGAAGATGAACGCCTTCACCGGTCAGATGATGCTCGACATGATTGATGCTTTTGACCGCGCAGATGCAGATGACGATGTTCGCGCGATCATTATTACCGGCGAAGGCAAAGCTTTCTGCGCAGGCGCTGACCTCTCTGCAGGGGCCAAAACTTTCGATTATGAAAAGCGCGACGACCGGCCCGACAAAGGCGGATCGGCGACGACCGGTGATGGCGAGATCGACTGGAGCCACCCGTCTGTGCGTGATGGCGGCGGACGTCTCACACTGCGCATCTATGAAAGCCTGAAGCCAGTGATCGGAGCGATCAATGGCGCTGCCGTTGGCATCGGTGTCACCATGCAGCTGCCTATGGACATTCGCCTTGCATCAGAGAAGGCGCGCTTCGGTTTCGTCTTTGCACGTCGCGGCATTGTTCCCGAAGCTTGTTCCAGTTGGTTTCTGCCCCGTGTTGTTGGTGTGAGCCAGGCGCTGGAATGGATCTATTCCGGCAAAGTGTTTGACGCACAGGAAGCACTGCGTGGCGGTCTGGTGCGGGAAGTGCTGCCGGAAGATCAGCTCTTGCCAAAGGCACGTGAAATCGCGCGCGAGATCGCCGACAACACGGCGCCCGTGTCGATCGCGCTGTCGCGGCAGCTCGTATGGCGCATGGCGGGTGCTGATCATCCGATGGAAGCCCACAAGATGGACAGCCGTTCCATTTTCTCCCGCGGGGCCTCAGCAGACGCAAAGGAGGGCGTTATGTCCTTCCTGGAAAAACGCCCCGCTGTTTATCCCTGCAAAGTGTCCGAAGACATGCCCGTCTTCTTCCCCTGGTGGGATGAGCGCGAATACGAGTAGCAGCCTATTCCTGAAAAGTTGCGGACTTTTCGGATCAGAATATGCGAAGTCAAAGTGCAAACTAGGGCTGGGCGACCGCGGTCGCCTGGCCTGTCCCCGCTTCGATCTTCCACATATTTGTGAAGAAGAAGATCAGGAGCCAAAGCACGACCATGCTGGATGATGGCACCAGCACGGCATTGAGTGGCCCTAGGGCCTCAATCACAAAGCCTGCCCCGAACGCGCCAATCGGTCCACCCCCCATCATGCCAAGCTGAAACACCGACAGAACCCGTGCCCGGTGACTGTCCACGGCAGCAATTTGAACGATCGCTCGCGACTGGCTCATGGACACGCCGGACGACAGGCCCCAGAAGAGCGCCAGCGTGTAGACCGCCCAAAGCGGCGGATGAAAATGCACAAACACCATCATGATGGAGCCGGAACACATGGCGAGCATGATAGCCCGCCCTTGTCGTTTGATCGGCGGCAACCGCGTCTGCACCATCGATGACACGCCGATCCCGCCGAAGAAGCAGATATTGATGAAGGCGATCTCGAAAGAATCCCCGCCATAAATATCGCGGATAAGGATCGGGAAGAGCACCATAAAGACGCCAATATAGAGAATACCGGCGAAGAACATCATCAAGATCACGGATCGCAGATCCTCGTTCTGCCAGACGATATCAATACCTTCGCGGATCTGACTGAGCTGTGAGGGGCGCTTTTCGTGGGGCGCGTGTGTGACGGTGGGCGGGGCTTTTGGAAGCCGCATCGTTGTCACAGCTGCGACGACAAGCGAAGCTGATTGGGCAGCCATCAAAGGAACGGCGCCCACAATGGTGGCAAGCCCGCCGACAAGCAGGCCGACAACCTGTGACATGAACTGCGCACCGGTCGCCATGGAGACCGCTTGCTGGATGTTTCCGCCAAGGCTTGATTTGGCGACCCTGTTGAGAAGGGAGTCGCGGGCGGGCATGGTGAAGGCACCAAGGGCAGCGAGCGCGATCGCATAGCCAATGAGGACTTCGTAGCTCAGATATCCGGCAATATAGAGTACGGCGAGAGCGACCGGCGCTAAACCCGCTATAAGTTGCAAGCGCATCAGGTATCGGCGCAATTCCTTCCTGTCCGCTGTCGCACCGCCAAACAAACCCAGAATGAGCATAGGCAGCATGGCAAACATCTGTGCCACGCCTGTGAGCGCTGCGCTTTCGTTTAAGACAAAGACAAGCAGCCAGGGAAAGAGAACCGTCTGCACGCCGCCTGAAAAGAAATAAGCGGAGACGCCACCCATATACCAATGCAGGTCAGATCGCCCATGCTGGTCAGATTGCCCATGCTGGTCAGATTGCCCATGCTGGTCAGATTGCCCATGCTGGTCAGATTGATTGTGGGTTTCTGTCGACAATGGGGATTCCTTGGGCACACACAAGCTTCAAGGCCTATGCTGAATGGACGTTCAGCGCAAGTTGCAGCGTCTTCTTACAGATGAACAGTCAGTCTGCCGCTGCGGAAACGAGGGGTGAGCGCAAACTCCAAATCGGGCTCACCAGGCACACCAGCAACAGCATGGCAATCATGCCTGCGGCAGGCAGCAAAACAGCATTTTGCGGGCCCCACCACTCAATCAAGAACCCTGAGAGGAGGGCGCCAATAGGCCCGCCGCCGAGCACACCCATTTGAAAGACGGCAAGAATGCGACCCCGATGACTGGCGGGCGCTGATTCTTGAATGATGGTGCGGTTCATGGTCATGGCGACGCCGCCCCCGCAGCCCCATGCAAAGGTTGCCAGAGACAGGGCCCAGAATGTGGGGACGAAACCGAATGACGCCATGACAAAAGCACCAAAACCGAGAGCCAGGACAAGAGCGCGGCCCTGGCGTTCAATCCCTCCCATGCGGCCAATGAGCATCGCAGTGAAAACAATGCCGCACATCATGAAGATGTTGACGATGGCGATATCGCGCGCAAGGTTTTCACCAGCATCGAAAACGTCCCGCACGATGAACGGCAGGACAACCTGAGCGGTCCCAAAAAACAAAACGCCAATGCCAAACACCATCGCTGTTGGGGTCAGCAGACGCGGGTCCCGCGCGACTTCTCGAAAACCATCAATAATCGCTGCAAGAGAAGGAGCCGTCGCGCCCTCTGGTTCATGGGTCGGAAGACGAAGGGCAAGCAAGGCCCCGGTCCACAAGAGCGCGACTTGAGAGAGGAAAATAACCGCAATACCGATATAGGGTTCAAGGGCGGCAAGTCCGAAGCCAAGCATTTGCGCCCCGAACTGACAAATGGTTGCGATCATCACTGCCTTCTGAATCTTGCCGTCGGCTATATGGGTGAGGAGAGAATCGCGGGCCGGAATGATAAAGGCGCCAGCGACACCCATGGCGAGCGCATAGATAATCAGGACTTCATAGGTCAGCGCATCCAGAAGGTGGGCGATCAAAATACCAAGCGCAGGAAGACCTGAGAGAAAATGCACCAGGATCAATATCCGGCGTCCATCCACATGGTCGGCAGTTGCACCACCAACCATGATCAACAACATGGTCGGGAGAAAGAGGGCCATCATGGCAAAGCCGAGTTCAGCCGGTCCTAGGGCCAACTGTCCAGTGACCAGGAAGGGAAACAGCACCGTTTGAATGCCAATGGCGCCAAACCAGGTGACTAGGCCGCCGAAATAAAGGTTCATCGGGCGCATGGCATCTGTCCTTTCCGGATCTTCTAAGTGGCGTCGTGCGCGTGAAGAGTCCATAGCCGAGATTTCAGCATAAGCCATGCCAAAACCAGTGTCATCCCGATGGTGGGAAACCACATCGCCATGTGGGATCCAACGAGGCCAGCAAGCACGCCCATGGTCAACGAGCCCAAAGGAGCCCCTCCAGCAAACCCGAGCTGAAAAATAGAAAGTGCGCGGGCGCGAAAGGCTTCGTCGGCTTCTGACTGTACGATGGTTCGACTGAGTATCATGACGCAGCCTGCGCCCAGTCCCCAGATGAAAGAGAAAACACTAAAAAGCCAGAACGGCATTTCGAAAGAAAATGCGCCGACGACAAGAACACCCACGGCAAGCGCGAGGATCGCGCCCCGACCGCGCCTCGCCACATGACCGACACGAAGAAGCGCGACAGTCGAGATGATGGTGGCTCCCCAGAACGCGATATTGGCGATCCCAATCTCTACAAGCCCGCCCCCATAAAAGTCGCGCACGATGAGCGGTAGGATCACAACGAAGGATCCGATGTAGAAAACACCAACAGCAAACATCGCGATGACCACAGGAAAAATCACATCGGACCGGCGCACATAGGCGAGACCGTCCTTCATGGCCTGAGCCCGGGGCGCATGGATAATACCGTCATTGCTCTGTTTCTTTGGCAATTGGCGGGTGGCGATGCCGCCAATGAGCATCACAAGTGACTGCCAGGCGAAAAGCAGCGGCACACCGACGAGAGAGGCGGCGAGGCCCATCAACATGCCTGCAAGCTGGGATGTCTGTTGCACAGCAAGTGCGAGCGTCACGCTGCGCTGAATATTACCGCCCGCAACGCGGCTGAGTGTCGCATCTCTTGCGGGCATGGCAAACGCCGTCGCGGTTCCCATCGCAAGGCCGTAGGCGACAAGCATCTCGAAAGTAAGGAAGCTGGCATCAAGCGCTGTAGCAAGCGCCAGGGGCGGAAGTGCCGCCAGCAGGTGAACGCGGAAGAGTATGGTGCGCGGGTCGCCGCGATCAGCCGTCGCGCCGCCCAGCAGCATGAACAGGATCGCAGGCGCAGAGAGACTCATCTGGGCAATCCCGACGCGCGCGGGTGTTTCGTGAAGCACTATCGCGACGAGATAGGGAAACAAGACGAACTGCATCCCAACGCTGGTGAACCAGGTTGCTTGCCCCAGCATGTACCAGCCCAGTAGCTTTTGCGGTGATGCCTGTACGCCGCCTGCAACCATGTGCCCGAACTCCCCCACCCAGGCGCTGCCTCACTTAGGTGTAGGCACCCGCTCTTTTGTCGACAGTAAAGCATGAAAACGCGTTTAGTCGCTTTTGATTCGCAGCCACGCCTGTCCGTCGGTTCTGGACCAATCGGCGCGATGTAGGTCTCTGGGATCGACGTGGCTTACCTTGTCGCTTTGACCATCGCATCGTAGCGGTGAACGGCGCTGGGTCTGTCTGAATGAAGGGCGGCAATCATCGCCGCTGCGACAGTCTTTGCGTCTATGCCCCGGTATTTTCTTAAAGGCCCCTGTAATCCCAGATTGAGGAGGGGGGTGAGGGTGGCTGCCAATTGTTCCGCGGGGCGCGATTCGTCGCGGTGTCCCAGCAAAACACCAGGCTGGAAGATATGGGTAGAGGCAAAACCAAGGCCACGTATCGCCGTCTCGGTTTCGCCTTTTACCCTGGAATAAAAGATAGGCGATTTCGGGTCTGCACCGACGGCTGAAACGAGCGCAAACTTTGAGGCGCCTGCCGCGAGTGCTGCCTGCGCAAAGGCTGTTTCATATTCATAGTCCACTTTGCGGAAAGCTTTTTTGCTGCCTGCCTTTTTGATGGTGGTGCCGAGTGCACAATAGGCTTCGTCAACTTGAATGCCCGATTGGCTGATAGCGGCTTCCAGCTGATCAAAGTCCGCCACGAGATTGCTCAGCTTGTCGTCTGTGCGATCAAGCGGACGGCGCGTGAGCGCAATCACTTTTTCATGGGTAGGAGAGGCGAGGAGCAGGTCAAGCAGATGGCTACCGATAAGGCCGGTGGCACCTGTAACCAAGGCGGTTGGTTTGGTCATAAGCAAAGCCTACAAGAAATGCTTGGTGAAAGTCACCGGGGTGTCGGCCCGGTATAGCGGGCGCGGGGGCGGATAAGGCCCGGGCGCATTTGTTGTTCAATGGCGTGCGCAATCAGACCGGCTGTACGACCAAGCGCAAAGAGGCAAAGCGCCGAACCACGCGGAAGGTCGTAGGTAACGCAGAGTGCCGCCAATGCCAGATCAATATTGGGTTTGATGCCAGCAGCACTCTTCATGGTTTCGATGACCTGGCTCATCTGCGCAAACGTCTTGGTATCCCCGCGGTGCTCCGCCATGAGGCGCATCAAGACTTTTGCCCGCGGGTCCCCATTTGGATAGAGCCAGTGCGAGAAGCCCGGCATTGGTTCTTGATCTCTCAAGCGTTGGCGCACACTTTCGGCCGGGTCGTCGCTTTCGGCCAGATCATGCAACAGGTTTTCCGTGCGTCGGGAGATGCCGCCATGTTTCGACCCCTGAAGGGCGGCCATGCCCGCCATCACCGCCCCATAGAGCGTGGTTCCGGCAGCAGCTGTCGTGCGCGCGGTAAAAGCCGATGCATTCAATTCATGATCCGCACACAGCACAAGGGCGGCCCGAATGGCGTCCGCTGTTGTTGCATCAGCGCCCCATGCGTGTTGCAGTTGCAGGTGAACAGGATCCGCAGAGGGCGCCTGGTCCGCGATGGTTGCCGCGACAAGGCGGATGATTTTGACCCCCGTCGCAGCCAACCCTTCAGGTGTCGTGTTGAACAGCGTCGTGTCGAGCGTTGCCGCGATGGGCAGCGCCGTGAGGGCCCGGTCTACCGGCGGAAGATTACCTGGAATGTCTGGCAACTCCGGCGGCAGCACATCGTCCTGGAACGGGTCAATGGCGCAATCCCAAAGCAGGGTGGCGATGCTCTCAAGCGAACTGTGCATTGCAAGCTGCGCAACATCTGACCCTCGATAGTAGAGCTGGCCATCAGCGATCAACGTGATGGCGGAATCCAGCAAGGGAGGTCCAAAGTTCAATGTATATCCGGCTGCATCGGGTGACTCTTTCGTCTCCCCTAGCTTCGAGGCCCGCCGGTCCTTGAGCCCCCGAACATCTTCGGCCCGATAGCGACGGGCGCGGGAGTTTGGCACAGGTTCTGAGCGAATAAGGTCCCGGCTCACATAGGCATAGAGCGTCGGCAGGCTCACCCCCAATTCAGCCGCAGCTTCCTTGGCGTTCAGGTAGAGAGCCTCGTCCTCAGATGGAGTGTGAACCAATTTATTCATATATTGATCAGCTTAATCAAGATTGACCACTCACGCAAGCGCAATCATGTTGCACTGCAGAAAGACGAGGCCACAGGCCATCGAGCACGAAGCGCTTTCAAGCTGGAAGCCCCCTCAATCGACAAGAAGGAGAAGCACATGAGCAAGAACGAAGAGACCAAAGCGTCAAAGGGCTCAGCTGGTGGCCTCGAAGGCATCGTTGCGGCAGAGACGGCTTTGAGCCGGGTCGACGGAGCAGCGGGTCGCTTGATCATTGCCGGGCGCGATTTGCCGGACCTGGCCGAGACGCTCAGTTTCGAAGGGGTCACAGCTGCACTCTGGTCAACGGCGGGCACGCCGTGCAGCGCAGAAGATGCCCGTGAAGCTCTGGGGCAGGCGCGTGTCGAGGCGTTCGATCTGGTGCCGGCGCTCCTTGATGCAGGTAAGGGTCTTACAATCACCGAGGCGCTCCGTGTCGGATTGAGCTTGTTGCCAGATACCCATACGACCGATGCGCCTGTGCGGTTGGTGGCCTCCATGCCGGTCTTTGTGGCGGCTCTTGCCCGGGCAGCCGACGGCAAGGGACCGGTCAAGCCGGACGCAGCGCGGCCCCAAGCAGAGGACTATCTGCGCATGTTGCATGGCAAAGATCCCGCTCCAGACGCCATCGACGCCATGGACAAATATCTGGTCACGGTGAGCGACCATGGCATGAACGCGTCCACATTTACCGCGCGCGTTGTCGCCTCGACGGCCGCTGAGCAGGTGTCGTCTGTCTTAGCAGCCCTCTGTGCCCTGAAAGGCCCGCTCCATGGCGGGGCACCCGGTCCCGTCCTGGACATGCTCGATGATATCGGCGGTGCCCAAAACATTGAGCCCTGGCTGCGTGAAGCGGTGATGGCAGGGGATCGATTGATGGGGTTCGGACATCGGATCTACCGGGTGCGCGATCCGCGGGCAGATGTGCTCGGTGCCGCGATTGAAAACCTCAAGGGTGTGGAAGAGCGCACAGCCTTTGCGAGGCAAGTTGAAGCAACAGCGAAAGCTGTTCTGAAAGAACTGAAACCCCATCGGCCCCTCGACACCAATGTCGAATTCTATACGGCTCTCTTGCTGGAAGCATTGGCGATCCCACGCGAGGCCTTCACGCCGACTTTTGCCGTCGGTCGGGTTGCGGGCTGGACGGCACATGTCATGGAGCAGGAGGCGACAGGCCGTCTGATCCGACCGTCAGCGCGCTATGTCGGCAAGCTACCAGACGACCTGGAAGTCGCGTAACAGGAGTCTGGCGAAATCGCGCCCGTTAGCAGGGGTCGATGGAATCAAACGCTTTTTGGATGAGCCGGATGGCTGGCTCATCCAATAATTCCGGGTGCCATTCTCCAAAGCGCACAATCTGCCGTTCTAACTGTTGATAGGTTGCGGCGCGCGGAACCAGCGCACACTGGAAGCGGTCGGCCTCGTCATTCGGGTGCACTTTCCGCGTTCCCTCATTCACCTGCATGGCATGCAGGCTGGCAAAGAACCCGCTGACATATTGACGGCAATAGCGGGCTTTGCCGGTGATGCGTTCGCCCGGGCGTTCGAGTTCCTGGTCAATCGCCTGCTGGCAGAAATTTTGTAGGTCGCGCCCTGTTTCAACCCGGGTACGAGCTTCAGAAGAACCGAAAACCGTTGTGGCAAGGAGAGCTATTGCGGCGACAAGCCACAATCGAAAGAACCGGCCGGAAAAACCCGGAATTATTCCTCGAAATCTGTCCATCGCTCCCAAAGGCCTTCCGTGCACTCGCGGGATGTCATTTGGCTCGTGACCAGGCGCATGGGTCTTTCAGCAATGCTTCCCAGCGTGTCTTCAGCCATCTCTTGGGCAAGCGCACGGCACGGATCAAGCGTGCTGTAGGTGCCGTAAAAAACACCGCCTATGGCGATCGCCAGCAGCGCCAGGCCGCTGATTATAGTTCGCATTTTCTTCCCCCATAAAGATCCCGCTTTGAGAAAACCCGTCTACGTGACGTCGCCCTATTGGACCGTCAGCGTTTCATAGCTAATAATCGATGCCCGACGTTGCATTGCCCTCATTAAGGATCGACCGGTCATCAAACTGAGAGCGGCCACGACCACATGATCCGTATCCGTCTCCCCAACCAGTGCGGTAGGCAGCCTCAGTTTCATAAAGTGCCTTGTTGCGCTGGATCGTTTCGTCAAAGCCAGACACCTCTGTATGCGCTGACTGGCACCCGTCCGCATGTCCAGCCTTATAGAGGGGGTCTTGCAGAAGCTGCGGATCCCGCTCGAAAGCACAGGCAGAGAGGCCCAAGGCAGCCACCAACAACACAAATACAGACAGCGGTTTTACGCGACGCACGATCATAACAAGTCTCTTTCACTATGGTTGGTGCCGAAATGCCAACCGGCCCGCGATTTTCCCGCGAAAGTGAGAGGTTATCGGACTTTGGTGATCGACGCCAATCTGCAGATGGGACCGAATGTGAAGAATCCTATTCATACCATTTTAAGCCTCAAATGGTTGCATGGGGGCTGAATTAGGCCGCCAATTTGGGGATTTTGACCGTGTCTGCGACGCCAGAAATAAATGATGCCATTGGGGCTGCTGCTGCGTCTCTAACGGGAGCGGAGACGCAGGGGCACGATCAGCTGCTCCGCCGATTAGCGGACTTCCTGCTTGCCGGTGGTAGCCAATTGGCCCCAAACGAATTGGCTTTGGCGGAAACGGCGCTGGTTGATTTGCTGCCAATTGCTGACGCTGAGTTTAAGCGGCGACTTGCTGAGCGGGTGTCACCTCTTGAAACGGCGCCGAGCGCTCTTCTTTCAGCATTGCTCGCCGAGCCGTTTGAGATCTGTGAACCGATTTTGGCGGATGGACTTTGTCTGACCAACTGCGACCTTGTTCGGGTGGCAGAAGAGGCTGAAGAACGCCACAGACTCTGTATTGCTGGTCGGCTGGAACTGTCCCGTGTCGTCTGTGACGCGCTTGTAACCCGCGCCGAACCAGAGGTACTTTCCTATCTTATCACAAACAAAGGCGCAACGCTGTCAACCCATGCGCTTGAAGCAATGGTGCGCCGCTCGTCAGCCAAGCCAGAATTTATCCGTCCGCTCCTGCAGCGCCACGAACTGACACCTTGGCTTGCCCATCTCATGTTTTTTTGGGCTGACGGTGAAGAGCGAGCCCTGATATTAAAGCGCTTCCCGGTTGACCGGCGCGGCATCTCAGAAGCGCTCGCAGACGCAGTCGATATTACCGACTTGCTGCAATCGGGTGATCCGGCCTTGCACGAAACCTATCGATTGCTGTGCCGCGCCGAACGCATCTCCGAGGGCGCCCAGCTTCGTCTGATCTCCGGCGTTGCAGAAGAGACCGCGCAGGGCGCGCTGGCTACTTCTGCAGGCATTTCATCGACCACCGCTGCCTGGATTATTGGTGACCCCGGTGGAGAACCCCTGGCGGTCGCAGGCAAAGCGATGGGCCTATCCCGTGAGGGATTTCAGCAGGTGGCTTTGGCGCTGAGCACCGCGCGTCCTGGTGGTGCCTTGAGCGAAAATGAGATGGAACGCACCATTGCGCTATTTGATAGCGTGACCATGGACCGGGCCGATTCCATTCTGCATTTCTGGGATCGGATCGTCGCGTCTGAGACATTTGCTTAACAGACGCTCGATCTAAGAGGCTCAGCCTGGCTGGTTTATCGGTGCCCGAAAGGCACTCAGCGTCACAACTTTCTCCAGATCAGCGCGGGTTGAGCGCGCTGTCTCGATAATATCGCCCTCGGCGCGGTCAATCAGGTCGAGAATTTCCTCCACCCCTTCTAGCACCTGTGGTAGCCAGTCAGACTGTTCCCCGTTGCCAGCGAGCATCTGTTCTGCATCGATTGCAAGTGTGGCAGCTGCTTGCCGCACAGCGCCTGTGCTGAAATCACCTGGGCCAACAATGAGATCCTCAATAAAGCGGATCTGCGCGCGGATATCGTTGATCCGCGCTGCCTGTTCGCGGCTCACCCGGTCTTCATCATCTGCAATAGGCGCAAGGTCATCAAGCGGCAGCCCCAGACAATGGCCAATCGCCGTCATGGTGCGGAAGGTACCGTCCTTCTTGCCGGTTTCGATTTCTGAGAGATAAGCGGGACTGATCCCTGCCGCTCGCGCAAGTTCGACACCTTTAAGACCACGATGCTCCCGCCAGACGCGAACCGGGTTCTCCCCGTCGGCAATCCGGTGCACGACTTCTGCAGGAATAAGATCCGCGCGGTCGCCCAGAAGAGCCTCATTGGCAGCTTTGATGTCAACAATATCCTCCGCCGCGCGTTTGAGCCGTTCATACTCGCCAACCGGGACCAAAGTGTAGAGCGCCTCTCCGGAGGGCCCATAAACAAGTTGCGGCTCGCTCGACCGGCTGTCCTGCTTTAATGAAGAACTCATCGGGGGGTGTCCTTTGCTTGGGGCGGGAAGCCGGCATCAGTGATGGCAAGCACAGTCAGCGCACTCCCATTGCGTTCAAAAACAAACCGCAAGCCATCCTCAAGCCGCCGGGTTCGCCGCGACCCGGTCAGCACTTCGTCATTGCTATCATCGCTCCGCATCGACATGAGAGCGTTTTTCAACTGTGATCGGTGATGTTTGGTGAGACGCGACATTTGATGGAACGCGCTGCGGCTATAGGCAATGCCGTGAGCACTCTCTGCGCCGCCAAAATAGGCCACATTTTCCATCGTCAAACATCCCTGAGTTCGCCCCGGCCGCCTGTTACGCACGCTTTCGGCAATCCTCACCACCTGTCAGACAAAATACGCCGATTCGCTCGCGCACGGCGAATTCTTACAGGATATTCTTTTCGCTGAGCCTTCTTTCGGTCATCATGGCCTCAACGAAAACAGGAGGCGTCGGCGTCCCGCGCAAGTGGACCACGACAAACGGAGGAAAAACCATGTCCGCAGAGCCAATCGATCAGGTAATTGAGCTGTTGAAACAGGCTGATATGGGCCGCGAAGGCCTGTCTTTAGAGGACCGTCGGGCATCTATGGATGCAATGTCGGCAGCTTTTGGCGAGCCACAGGGGGTCAGCCGGGAGCATACAGAGCTTGCAGGGCGTCCAGCGCAGGTCTTTAAGCCTGAAGGTAAAGAACCGGAGCACACACTGCTTTATTTCCATGGCGGCGGATATGTCATGGGCTCCCCCAATTCCCACGCAAATCTCACAGCGCGGTTAGCGACAGCAGCGGATGCCCGGGTCATCAGCTTCGACTATCGTTTGGCGCCTGAAAATCCGTTTCCAGCAGCCGTTGAAGATGGCGTCGCGGCCTACAAGGCACTGCTGGACGATGGCATGTCGCCAGCCCAACTGGCTGTCGGAGGGGACTCCGCAGGCGGTGGGTTGACCTTTGCCACTTTGCTCAAAGCACGGGATATGGGATTGCCCATGCCTGCCGCTGCAATTGGCCTCAGTCCCTGGACTGACCTCACCGGGCGATCGGAAACCTATAAGACCCGCGCAGATGCGGACCCAATGATCGAGCCAGCGGGCATCGTCCAGACCGGAGAGGAATATCTCGGCGGTGCGTCGGCGGAAGACCCGCTTGCCTCTCCTTTGCTTGCCGACCTCAAAGGTCTGCCACCTCTCTTTTTGCAAGTGGGTGATGCAGAACTGTTGCTGGATGACAGCCGGGAGTTCGAAAAAAAGGCAAGGGCTGCCGGCGTGGACTGCAAGCTGGAAGTCTGGGATCGCATGATTCATGTCTGGCATGCGTTCTTTCCAATACTACCGGAAGGCGAACAGGCGATCGACGGCCTGGCGGCTTTTCTGAAAGTCAGATGGCGGCAGGAAGCGACCGCTCAAGCCATCTAACGCAAACCATCTAGCAAAACGCAGCGACTCCCCAGGTCTGCTGCGAATGAGCATCTCCTCTGCGCGCATTTTGTCGCACATCACATGTAATTGATCCGGATCAAGGCCCGAACTCTCAATCCGACAGATTGTCAGAACGAAGAGAAGGGGCCTATCGGACGTGCCCCTCCTCACTGACCGCACCGAAAGCGTGTGCATTACGAGGAGAAGAAGATGAAACAGTTAGGGGTGGTTACAAGCGCACTAGCCCTCGCACTGGGGCTCACAACAGGCGCCTTGGGTTTTTTTGGAAGTGCGGTTGAAGCACGCGCAGAGGGTGGCGATAGCCCGTGGTTGATCCGCGTACGCGGCATTTACGTGTCACCGGACGAAAGCGCGTCAGTCACCGGCTTGACGGGGTCTGTGGAAGCAGACGGCGCGCTGGTGCCGGAACTCGACATCACCTACTTCTTTACAGACAATATCGCGGCCGAGCTTATTTTGGCCACGTCGCCGCATGATATGGCCGCCACCGCAGGCGTTGATCTCGGCGATGTTTGGATACTGCCTCCAACGCTCTTGCTGCAATACCACTTCACACCAAAAGATCAGTTCCGCCCATATGTTGGTGCCGGAATCAACTACACGATCTTCTACGGTGAAGACAGTGGCGCAGTAACGTCCATTGATTATGAAGACAATTTTGGGTACGCCCTGCAAGCAGGCATGGACTATGACCTTGGCAATCAATGGGTGTTCAACATTGATGTGAAGAAGCTTTGGCTCAACACGGATGTCAGCATCAATGGCGGTGCCATCACTGCCGACGTAGATCTTGATCCTTGGATCTTCGGTACCGGCTTCGGCTACCGTTTCTAAAGCGAAACCTCTCGACGAAATGAAGCCCCGCAGGAAGACCTGCGGGGCTTTTCTGTTAGCTTCGCCAGCGCAATGTGATGGGTTCGATAGGGTTTACAAATTCACTCCCGTCTTCAACCGACTTTGCCCATTCGGTTTTAAGGCGGTGATACCATTTTGCCTGGACATCTGAATCATTGATCAACATGAGGCGCGGCTCGAACTTGAGCCCTTTTTGTTGCAGGTTGACCATGTCCCGATCCTGGCCGAGGAAAGCGCGCATGAACTGGCGTGCAATGGGTTTTGCAAAAGAGAGAAACGGCATCGTCCAATAGAACGTCTGGGTGGTTTCAGTACGTTTCTCATCCAACGGCGTGACCGTTGTCAGGCCGCAAACTGTGTGCTTGCCGATCTTGATATGCTCAATACGAATTCCTGGCAGCTGGAAAGAGATTTCCGTTACCGGTTTCCCGCCAAGCACTTTATACCCGGCTGAATTGGACGAAGGTGTATGGGCGACCATGGTAAAGCCGCGCGGGTTGGGCGCAAAATCTTTTGCCTTTTCATGAATCGACTTAGATGACCGCCACCACCAGGCTTGGTGTACAAACGGCCCATGGGCCGGGTCCATCAAGCCAATCACCGCATGATCGATATGGCAGTCGAAGATCATGGATTCGCGAATGTTCGGCACTTTGTCGTCAAAGCCTGGCACCTGCGGCGGATCGATTGTCGGCGTCGCGTCTGGATGTGCATCGTTGGCAATGTAGATCCAGATATTTCCCTGTACTTCCCGCACCGGATAGGACCGCACTTTGATGCGCTCAATATCCATATGCTGGTCGGGCACAAGCGAGGGGATTTCCGCACAATGTCCGTCGGGCCGGAACTTCCAGCCGTGATAGGGGCACTCAATGGCGCTGGTGCCGCATCCGCTCGTCTGAGGCGAGAAGAGGGCACCCGATGACAAGGGGACGCCACGATGCGGACAGATATCGCGCAAGGCAAACGGCGTGCCATCTGCCTCACGGCCGATGACAATCGGATCGCCAAGCAGAACTTTGTGCAGCATGGCCCCGGGCGCCAGGCTTTCTCCTGGAACGGCGAAATACCAGATATCGCGTAAAAACATGTTTCTTTAGGCCCCAATCAACGCGCCGCCACCTGTCTTTCAAAATGCGAAAAAATACAGTTTTGTCAATGTTTTAGCCGAGTTTTAGCTGATTTGTTTGTTTGAATTTCTGTTAACTCGCAGCTCCTTAGGGTGATCTTCGCCGGTCACTGGTCACTGGCTAGTTTCGCTCGAAGGAATGGTGTGATGTCGACGGAAATGTTTGTACTGGTCTTCGCAGCCCAAAAGGGAGGTGTCGGGAAGACGACCCTCGCGGGTCATGTGGCAATCGCCGCCCATCTGGCGGGGGCAGGTCCGGTCGGCCTGATTGATACAGACCCTCAGGGCAGCTTGCAGAAATGGATGGAGGTCCGCTCTCTGGAGGGGCCGTCCCTGTTTCAGGCGGACTATGGTGGCGTCGGCCCGGCCCTGCGCGAAGCAGCTCAGGCCGGGATGAAGCTTGCAATTGTCGATACGCCGCCGGCCGTAACCCGCGCGATCTCTGATGTCGTTTCCTACGCCGATATGGTCGTCGTGCCGACGCGTCCGAGCCCCCATGATTTACGCGCCGTCGGACCAACGGTCGATATCGCGCAATGGCACGACAAACCTCTGGTGTTTGTCGTGAATGCGGCGACGGCGCGCACCCGGATTACCGCTGACGCCGCGGTTGCCCTGTCGCAGCACGGAACGGTGGCGCCGGTGACGCTCCATCACAGGGTCGATTTTGCCGCCAGCATGATTGATGGGCGCACAGTGATGGAAACCAAGCCTAACGGAAAGAGTGCAGGGGAAGTCGAAGCATTGTGGACCTATATGGCGGACCGCATTGATCGGCTTCGTCCCGAACAGACCCATGCTCCTACCGACGCGTTTGGCAGCCATGTCCCAAGCAACGTAAACGCATTGGGCCGTCAGGCACCTGCATTTGGCCGCAGAGCCGGGCACTGATCCAACAGCAAATTATCTTCATCCACGACACAATGTGCGAGTGCGCAAAAGCACCTGCCTCGCAGTCAGGAGAACCAAGAATGAGTGCCTCTAAACGGTCCATGCCCGCGTCCCGCCCTTCAGATGGATTTGCCACTTTGACAGCGGATATGATGGAGCGCGGTGGGGGAACGCCGCCGCCCCTTGTTGAGGCTAGTCCGGATGCGGAACAGTCATCGGGAACAGCGCATGCATCCCTGCGCCCACCTGCGCCAGACGCAAAACCGGCATTTGGCAAGCGGGCCAAGCCCAATCGGGCGCCGACGAGAACCAAGCGCACCGGACGCGCCGCGCAATCCGTTCAGGAGCCCCAATCCACTCATCAGTCCCAAGTGCCGTCTGGGGCCCACCCTTGTCAGATCACGGAATATTCTGACCAAAAGGTCTATGCTGGCCCAGAACGCAGAAAACGCGACGTCAGCCCGTTGGTTGAGAGACGTCGCTCCGTGCCGCCGCGGGTAAAAGTGTCGGTTCGCCTGGAACAGGATCGTCATCAGCGCCTGAAAGGCGCAGGAGTCCTGCTGGCCCGGACTCATCAAGACATAATGACCGTTGCACTTGATCGATATCTTGACGATCTGGGCATTTTGAAGGGGTCGGATTGATAGCGGGGCAAAACCTTTGATCTGCTAAGTGCCTGTAATAAAAATTTCTATCTGCAAGTGCAGAAGCAATTAACCGCAAATGAACGCCAAATGTGCGTTAAATTCTCATGCTGCGTTGCTTGTGTTTCTTTCGATTGCTATAAGTCACCGGCATTATTTTTAGCTGCTGACGACAATCAAGAAAGCGCTTTAGCTAAATATTCCATGAGGAACAGTTGAGTGGAGTGGTTCCATGCAAGATAAGGCGGATCTGGTAGAGATGACCGCCGAGATTGTGTCGGCATATGTTGGAAACAATGCCGTGAGCGTCTCAGACGTGCCTGCACTGATTGAAACAGTGTTTGGGGCGCTGAGCAGCGTCGATCAGGCGGGCGCGAATCAAGAAGAGTTGGTTGTCGAGCCTGCTGTTCCGGTGCGCCAGTCGATTACTCCTGACTATCTGATTTGTCTGGAAGACGGGAAACGCTTTAAATCGCTGAAGCGTCACCTGCGCACCCACTACAATCTGTCGCCAGAGGAGTACCGTCGTAAATGGGGCCTGCCGCCAGATTATCCGATGGTCGCGCCCAACTACGCGGCGGCCCGCTCTAAACTCGCCAAGAAAATGGGTCTTGGTCAGAAAAGCGGCGGAACCCGCGGCAGCAAGTAACGTTCATCAGGGATCAAATCTCTTTCAACAAGGCTGTTGGGGCTTGCTCGCAGCGGACCTGCGCGTCACTCTGGGCGGAACGCAGAGGGTGCACCGTCAGTTCGCAGTTCTTTGAGAGGCCTAGAAGAGATGATCACACAAACCTTCACCGCAAGAGTTGCAGCGGCGACTTTTTCTTTGATGCTATTGGCTGCG
>NZQM01000037.1 GCA_002695905.1 Parvibaculum sp. | reverse complement strand
TTCCGATCTGACATAAACCGCTGCATCGAAGAGGCTGAGACCTATCCGTGGTTTGCCGGCCTCTCAGAGCCGCGTCAGGCGGTGGTGATATCTTTGCTCTTCAATCTAGGCAAGCCGCGCTGGGATGGCTTCAAGAAGGCTCAGGCAGCGATTGCGGCGGGTGATATGGCTGAGGCCAGCCGCCAGCTACTCGACAGCAAGTGGGCGCGGCAGGTTGGCAAGCGCGCACATGAAATGGCGGCACAACTGCAATCAGGAGAATGGAAATAATGGCTGAGGTTACTTTTGAGCGCATCCTCAAGTGGCGGCTGTTGCCACGCGGCATGATGCTGGTGATGACGTATGCCTATCTGCAAACGCTTTTCTGGTTCCAATCGTTGCCGCCCGACGCAATGACGACGCAGGCCGCAGGATTGACGGCAACCGTTACGGGCGCGATGACGGGCGCTTTTGGGCTTTGGCTCGGAAGTGAGAAGTCATGATCCAAGCTCTGATCGGACCCGTGACCGGGCTGCTAGATAAATTTATCGAGGACAAGGACCAGAAGGCAAAGCTCGCTCATGAGGTTGCTACGATGGCCCAGAACCACGCTCAGGAGCTTGCCAAGGGGCAGCTAGAGATCAACAAGGCAGAAGCGCAGCACCGATCCATCTTTGTCGCTGGGTGGCGCCCGTTCATCGGCTGGACTTGCGGCATCGCTTTGGCGTGGCATTTTGTGCTTGCGCCGCTGACAATGTTCGCCTGCGGCGCTATGGAGATTTACATACCTGATCTGCCAGTCTTTGATATGGACAGCCTCATGACTGTGCTGCTCGGCATGCTCGGTCTCGGCGGTCTCAGGACCGTGGAGAAGGTCAAAGGCCTCACCAAATAAAAAGACCCCGGCGCGAGGCCGGGGTAAGTTTCGGGAGGAAACGCGGGACATAACGCTGCCCGCAAGCGATTAGTCATCGTATTCATCTTCCGGCTTTTCCACAAGCCCCAAGCCTTCGCAGCGCGGGCATTCAGCCATCCGATCCTCGAGGTAGCCGCCGCGCGTGTAGTCGATGACGGCCATCTCTTGAGGGTATTCGCCCTGACCTTCGCAGTCAGGGCATTCGATTGGGTCTATCATGATGCCGCCCAATTATTGTGTTCAGTCAGCCAAGTCATCGCGTCGTTCCGCTCCACAAGCTGAACTTGGTGGGCAATGACGTTGCTGACCTGCGGCTCGTCAGAGACCAGCTTGTGGAAGCTGACCGTTTGATCGACCGCCTTGTCGAAGTGGGTCTTGGCGTCCGCATGCTTGCGGAACTCATCAACGCGAAAGCAGGTTCCATCTGCGCGAAAAAGTCTAAGCTCAAAGTAAGTCATGTTATTCTCCCTTCTGGGGCGGGGCCGTTAGGCCGCCGCCTTTTTTTCTGCGATTACCTGCCAAGCGCGGTCAATATCCTTAGCAAGCTCGTTGAGGCTATAAACCAAAGTCCACTTTTTATACCGGCCCGGCTTGTTCACAACTTCCCGCAGCCAATTCGCATAGTGGTTGTCGTACTTGCCGTACAGCATGTGAGCGCCTGTGAAAAATCTGTCGCCGTGGCAGAAGTCATCAAAATCCGGCAACTTGGCGACAAGGCCGTTAGGGTTATACAAGTGAAACATGACGGTCTGGTCTTTGGTCATGCCCTTCGCGCTGGTGGCGGTCTCGAAAATCTGCTCTGTAGTAAACTTGATCATCGTGGTCTCCCGTTTGGTTGTTCTACTCTTGTCCTACTAATATGGACGCATATCACAACAATATCAACCCCAACAACCAAAAAAAATGAGGGGGCCAAAAACCCCCTCAAAAACTGTTATATAACATATATAACAGACATTACACCTAGCGGCTGGCTTGTCACGCCGCCAGCTTGAGGTGCCGGGACTTGCCATAGCCCCGCTCAAGGTGGCCCTTCGCCACAAGCTGACTGATCAGCGAGTAGGCGGCGGTCTTGCTGCGGCCAGTCTTGTCCGCCACCTCTTGCACTGTGGGCGCATACCCATAGCGCTTGATGTGGCGCGTGATCATTGCCAGCACGGTGTGCTGCTTCGATGTCAGCGGCTTCATTGCCTCACCTCCTTCACTGTCAGGGTTTTCTGCCGGGTCACGCTCTCGGGCTTGGCCGGCACTGTCTTTGCCGGCTGCGCCTTCGAGCGCCGCATCGGCCACTTGATGTAGAAGCTGGACCCGTCAACCGTGACGCTGCCCTCTTCATGATTGCCGAGTATTTCCTTGAGGCCAGCCTCGGCAATGTCGATCTGCTGCTCGGCTGACTTCTTGTCGGCCTTGGCCTGCACCAGCATCTCCGCGTAGAACTCGCCATCCTCGATCTCGTTCAGATCGAGAGGCGGCGCCACGTCGTCCACGCGATCCCACGCCACGTTGCCGTCGGCTGAGGTGTACACGTCGTACCAGTCGATGTCGCGCTTGCGCCGCTCGAAATCGTGGATCGCGTCGATGATCTCATCCCGCTCGTCCTCGTCCACCCGGTACAGGAATATCCGAAGCTCATTGCCGCGATACAGGACGCACACAGCGCCCCAAGCGTAGCCGGTACACATCATCTGCCCCTGTAGCTGCATCGGGCCTCTGTGCGGCGCCGGCACGTCCTCAGCGGCATTCGCCGTTACCTTTGCCTCCAGAACGCCGAGGCCGGTGGTATCGACGCTGCCACCCTGCGGCACATAGATACCATTGGCCGGGTCGTGCGTGAACACCTTGCTGCCCAGCCCGTGACCGTCCAGCGAGCAGGCGAATGGCAGCACGTCGTGGAAGATCGCCTCGTCGAACTCCGTTTCCAGAAGCGTCAGCGACAGGCGCTTGGCCGCGTTCTTGAGGATCACGCCCTCAAGCTCATCGCCCCAAAACATTGGCTCGGTCTGAGGCAGGTAGTCGGGCGCGTCGCCTGCCTCCGCCGCGATGGCTCGCTTGAGCGCCTCATTGGGCGTGGCGTATGGGCTGCGGTTGCGGATCACCGGCAATATTGACGCGGTGACGATGTTGTCTGGTGTTTTCTTACCGACCATCTTGGGTCTCCCTTGTGAAAATGTAATCTTCGTTTTCGAGCGTCTTGAGCCGGTGACAGCGGACGCACAGTGGTTGATAGATCGCGCGAGGGTCCAAGCCCTCGCGCACCATCCGATTGATGGCATTGGTGTTGTGCTGGCCGTTCTGCTTGACCGCGCCCCCGTGCCTGTGCGCCGGGACAATGTGGTCAAGCTCGAGCAGCCGGTGGTCGCTTTCGCCGCAGGCCTTGCAAGCCCCACCGACGGCGGCTATCGCGTCGGCCCTGCGCTTCATACGGGACCGACGCTGGACCGTATCCTTGGCCCTCATTCCGCCGCGACGGCGCCTTCGAGGCGCTTGGTCTTGGCCTTCCAGATGCCAGCCTGCCGCCGGGCGCCGTTCATCTCGGCGCGATGTTCGCGCTTGATGTTGACGACCACGTTCTCTTTGCTGGCCACCTCGTCGCGTAGGTCAGCGTTCTCTTGCTTGAGCGCCTCGACCTGCCGGTGCATGTCGTTGACCCGGTCAGCAATCTTGCGGTAGCTGGCGCCGGCCTCATCAACGGCGAGGCGAAGGGTGGACAGCAGACGGACATAGTCCGGGGTTACGATTGAGCCGGTCATGATCTTGTTGTCCGCCTCGTCGATGATCTTCTTGTACGTTTCGATATTCATTGGTCTCTCCTTTTCTATTGACCAAACCGGGCGATAAGCGCCCACCAAGTGTAGGACCGTGAGGCCTCTACGCCGAACACCCAGAGCCAGTCGACCCAGCCAAGGGTGAAGGCGGTCAGGATGACCGCCCCAATGATGTCGTCGAGGCGGCTCATGAGAGATACCCCCACTTATTGTGAAACTCGACCAGAGCCTCGATGCAGTATTCGACCTCCTGCCAGTCGTAGCAGTAACGCCCGTCGTTATTGCAGCAGGCGTCGCGGTGAGCCGGGTGACTTTCGTCATACGCCGCCTTGTGGATCAAGTCCTCAAGCTCGTTGCTGGCGTAGACATATTTGATCGGCTCCTCGCCAAACCCGATTTGGTCAAGCTCATAGCCAATGCCGGCGTCGGGGTTATCGCGCATCAACTTGCGGGCGCGGGTGCGGCAGGCGTCAGTCTTTTGAGACTTGGGCCGCTCGATGACCGGCACACGGATTTTGCCGTCGTCCGCCTTGGGCGTTAACTCAAAAACCGAAGTGACCCGCGCGCGGCGCTTGATGCGCTTGTCCTTTACGCTGACGATATCCCCGACGATGCCGCACACATAGCGACGGCCAGTGACAATCTGCCAGTGGTTGCCGGCGATCAGCAGGAACACGCGACCCGGTGTGCGCTCCGACACGGTCTGACGTAACCAGCCCGCCAGCGTCGGGTTGCCCTCGCCGGCAACGCGGTAGGCGACGCTGCTCATCCTGATGCCGAGCGCGTCAAAGGCCGCGTCAATCTGTCTGGTCGAGGTGCCACGCACGGCGTGGACCGAGGTGAAGATACTGCGGATGAGCCGCGATGCGTCGCCGGTGGTTATGCCCGACATGATCGACAGGACGGCGGGGCCGCAGTAGCGGTTCTTGTCACGCTTGGTCGTGCCGTGGTTCACGGGGCGGACCTTAAACGCTGCGATCTTTTTTGCTTCTATAGCCATAACAATCTCCCTTTGTTGGCTGTTGGGGCGGGGCCGAAGCCCCGCCGGTTGATTAGATGATTGGCATCAGGTCTGTCATGTGCCAGCCTTCGAGGCGCTTGCTCTGCTCTTTGATGGCGCGCTCAGTGTTGGCAATCATGCTAGAGCGGCGATACTCCTTGCCGTCCCAAGTAGTGTAGATTGGGTCGTCGCTCTCGGCGAGCGTCTCAAGCTGGCGCTCAAGCTGGCGGATGTGGCGTTGCAGCAGGTCGCAATTTCTCTCAAGCGGAGGGTAGTGGCTGCCCTCGCACTCGCCGTGGAAGCGACCGAGAGAGTAAGCGCTGCGCCCCACGCGATAGCCGTGCTTGGCGATGCGTCCGCTGCGCTTGCCGACCTTGTGGACTGCGCCGCAAATCTGGCAGGTGCCGAGGTGTGTGGCTTGGTTGCCAGTCGGCTGCGCTGCAACCTTCGGCTTCAGGGTCGGCTTGATCACCGGCATCGCCTTGATCTTGTCAAGCTGATCGGCGAGGAAACGGACGCGGTCAGCGCGCTCAGGGCCAATGGCGACCCGCAGGATTGGGGTGTGCTTCGAGCGGATGCGGTGCAGGTCGTTTGGCACATCCCAAAAGCTCAGGCCATTGGCCTCCAGCGCGGCGTAGTCAAGCCCCTTCGTCAGCATGTCATAGGCGCGGCTCAGGTACTGGCGCGCATCCTTGGCGGCTGCCTTGGTCGGGAAGCTGCCATCTTCGCAAAGCTCAAAGGCTTTCTGAACGTAGTCGGTGTAAGTCTTGGTGGTCATCGTGGTCTCCCATTTAGTTGTTCTACTCTTGTCCTACTAATATGGGCCATCTTGACTATATATTCAAGTGATATATGCTCTTTTTATAAATTATTTTGCAGGAGAGTTAAGTGTCTGAAATTAAACCAACATTGCTGCGGCTCCGAACATCGACCACCGCCGCACTAAAAGAAGAATTGCAGTATTCGGCGCACCGAAGCATGTCCGCGCTGGCTGACGAGATCATCGAGATGGGGCTGCGCGTCAAGGCGCGGGAGCGAGCCGAGGCCGCCAACGGCGAGGCTGCGACCAAGCTGGCCGGCAGTGTCTGCTGATGGTGAACGGGCGCCAGAAGGGCGCAGCGTTTGAGCGCCAGATCGCCGGCATGCTACATGACGAGCTTGGTATCAAGTTTCGCCGCAACCTCGATCAGTATCAGCAGAAGGGTCTGGACGACCTGACGCCGGACCAGCCGTTCCCGTTCATGCTGGAACTCAAGCGATATAAGGACCGCGTCGAGCCGGGCTGGTGGGATCAGATTTGCAGCGCCTGCCGTTCAGGGCGGAACGCTAACGACGCATTCCCGGCGCTGATCTGGAAGCTGGACCGGCAGCCGATCAACGTGCGGATACCCATCGAGGCGCTGGTTGTGCTTGGCCGGGATGACGCGGCGACGCATGACCCGTATGATTGGCGGTACACCGCGACGCTATCGTGGGGTGACTGGATTATGGTTTGCAGGGAGTTGCTATCATGTACCAAACAATCATAGCGTTTTGCTTTGCCATCAAGCTGGGCGGCGAGCCAGCCAACCCGTGCTGGATGGTGAAAGAGGACACCCGGTTCTACACGATAGAGGAGTGTCATCACTACGCCGAGCGTCAAGAGGCGACAGTCGCCGCAAAGCTGGCGCATGACTATGACATGCCGCCGGTAGTCAGTGTGCAGTGCGGCACTTATGAGGGCATGCGGTGAGACCAAAGTACGAGACGCCGGGCGACCTAGCCAACGAGCAGCACGTCGCCGGCGTGATGGACGGTCTGGGCTACGGCCTCGAGAAGCTGCCGGTTCAGTACCGGCTCGACTTCGCCATCTTCAAGGACGGCGAGTGCCTCGGCTTCGCTGAGGTTAAGACGCGCAGCTTCGAGATGAGCAAGTACCCGACGGTGATGATATCGCTGTCGAAGGTGATGACCGCCAAGGTCATAACAGAGGCCACGGGATTGCCGTGTTATCTGATCGTGAAATATAGCGATGTGATATCACGGCTTGACTTCTCTGATCCGTATGAGTTACGGATGGGAGGCAGGGCAGATCGCGGAGACCCACAAGACCGGGACATCTGTGCGTTCTACCCTATCGAGCGGTTCACGATTGTGAGCCACATATAGTTGTCGTTATCGTTAAGGAGATACAGAGAAAATGGCACTAGGATTTTCAACGCAGGCCACAGGCTCAAGTGGCGACATTCTTCCAATCGTAAAGTGGGATGCCAAGGGCGGCGATCTGATCCGGCAGGATCGGACGCAGGGCGCCGACGGCATGTGGGTGAAAGATGAAAGTGAGGTTGCCCTACCAGTCAAATTCATTATGGACCTCGAGAGGATCGAAGTTGGGTTTCTCTCGTTCGCATCGGGAGCGCCTGACTTCCGCGTGGCAAAGATCGGAGAGCCGCGCCCGGAATGCCCGCCTGACCTTG
>NZQM01000036.1 GCA_002695905.1 Parvibaculum sp. | reverse complement strand
AGGTCACTGTGATACCATCGCTCCACTGACTAGTGTTTGAAAATTCAAAACCTTGGTCTCCGTATTCTCTTTGTAGTGTACCAGCTACATAATCATCGTCTTGAAAAGAAAGTATATTGTCACCTGGTTTTACCGTATTAACACCCTTGTTTTTTTCCCACTTAGGGTCTTCGTCAAGTATTTTATCAAAGTCTTTAAATTCAGACCCAGTTTCAATTTTTAAATTTAAGTTTGCTTTAGCTAACAAGTTGGTTACCTCTATGTTTTCGCGTTCTTCGTTTTTGTAAAACCACTTATCTCCTTCTTTAAAGTACTCAACGTCCATGTCTATACCTTGGCTCTTAAGTATGTTTTTCTCTAAGTCACCAGCGTCTTTAAAATTAAACGTGTTAGTCTTAGTATCCACGTCGTCAAGACCGTACCAGTCCTCTACGTTTTCCGCTTTCTTTGTTTTTTGTTTTTCTTTTTTAAGGTTAAACCTAAAGTTAGATATTTGAGTTTGGTTTTTACTACCCTGTCTAATTTCATCCCCGCTAAGAGTTTTGTTTTTTAACCCATCTCCAAATTCTTTTTTCGTGTAAGGTTTTCCATTGATAATAGTGTAAGTATCCTCGTTTAAAGCGTCTTCAGTTATTTCTATACCATCGTCAAGCTCGTGGTACAGCCCAGCGTCTTTCTTTTTTTCTACTCTTTTAGCTTCCGCTTCTTTTTTTAATCTAGCTCTTTCAGCTATAACCTTAAGTTCGTAGTCACGCCTGTTCACTAGGTCTATAGACTGCTGCTCGCTATACCCTTGTGTTTTACCCCACTGAATTATTTCTAAAGCTTCTTTTTCAGATATCATTTAATATTATTTCTTTGAATTTTTCCATTTTTGAAACGCCACATCAGAGTCATACGCTATGTTTTGAAAAGACATTAAATCTTCGTTCCACACAGTACCTTCTTTAGACAACTCTCCCATTATACCTCCTCTTTTAATAAAAGTTTTTTCATCTTCACCTGGCTCTGGGCGTAGCGCTTTTCTTTCTTGTAAGCTTTTACCAGAAGGGTGTTTTCCGTAAAACTTCTCTTCAGCGTGCATGGTTAAGTATTCTGCTAAAATATTTTTAGATGCTTCGTAGTTGTAGTTTCTATCCTCTTTATTAATTATAGCTTGTACAATTGCTTTTTTATCTTCTGGACTGTTACCATCAATACCATCACCATCTACATCTATTCCAAACGTAGAGTACATATTAGGAATACTATCTAAGTAACCACGTAGATCACCAACAAAATTACCGCTAATTCCAACTCCTCTAGCGTCATCGTGCATTAAAGACATTATGTTGTCTTGAGTTATAAACTGATCTCCTATACTAACTTTTATTCTCTCAGCATCAAACTCACTTGCCCCTTCAGCTCCTTTTATATAATTCACTCCTGCTGCGTTCATAGAGTTTTCAAACTCACGTATTTTCATGAAAGTTTCTGACTCTATCATGCCCAAGGAATTATCTAAATCTTTTTGTGTAAAAAATTCTTTTGACTTTGGATCTTCTGGATTGTACTTTGGATTATTCCACACCCACTCACCATCTTTGTAGGTTATGTTAGCCGGATCAGTACATGTTGCGGATATTAATTTTTCTTGATCTGTTCTTCCAGCAGATAGTTCTTCGTCGTTTTTTAACTCAGCAGCTATGTTTAAAGACTCTTTTAAAGAACCTACTCCAGTAGAAAGACCCTGTAGTTTCATTTTTAATTTCTGTTGAGTTTCTTTGTCTTCGTTTTTAACAGCTATCATATATTCCTCTTGCATTTTTTTAGCTTCTTCAGTAGCTATACCAAAGTACTCCTCACCAAGACTACCTGCGTTTTCTGTTATTTTATTAATATTATTAGAAAATTGATTTTCATAACTCTCTAATTCTTTTCTTTTATTATCTTCATCTAACTGTACGGCTTCTCTTTGTCTTGAACTAGCGTCTAACATCTGACCGCTAATATCACTTACTACATCCCAATTAGTCTGTTGTTGAGACGAAGCTGCTTTAGCATCCATGTAAGCTTGTATAGCCGGATCTCTACTAGTGGTTACTGTACTACCTAAAGTTGATCGTGTATTTTTTTTTGCCATAGTTTATTATATTATTTAACCTATTCCTCCTGCGAAACTACCAACAGCACTTGCCGCAGAGTCTATACCAGAAGATATTTTATCTTGAGCCGCGCTTATATCCGCTGCTGATTGAGCCACGTCTCCAGCAGAAAACTCCAAAGCTTTGCCGGCTAAAGTTTGTTTTAAATTTCTAGACTGTATCTCACCTTCTCTTTCCAAACCTTGTATTCTGCTAGCTTCTTTTCTTTCTGCCGCTTGGTTATTTTTTTCTTGTTCAGCTATAGATATAGAAGCTTTTTGATTTGCTATTTGACCTTGATTAGCCATTGCTTGAGCTAAAGCGGCTATACCAGAACCACCAGCAGCCTTATTCATATTGCTTAAAGTATTAGCCATACCTATTTGATTTTGCTCAGCTTGAAAGTCTGCTGCTTGAGTATTAACCGTTAGATCTTCCATGGTGTTTTCCATGTTCAAATAAGGATTACTAGTATCCATGTTCATATAAGCTTCTCTATCTTTTTCCATTTGAGCTTTAGCTTTTTTATTAGCTTCTTTGGCTGCTCTTTTATCAGCGCCACCTTTTATAGCGCTTGCTATTCCAGAAACTGCCTTTACACCAGCTGCAACTCCTACTACTATTGCAAAACTCATAATTTATTTATTTTTGTTGTATTGTTCATATTCTTCAAATGTTTTAGATACTATCTCTTTTTCTAGATTATCTATATTTTCTGTGTTACTAGGATTTTTATGTATGTTTACAAATATAGATTCTTCCATTGCGTATATAACTCTTTTGCTACCTGGTGTAGCTAGTACGTAACATGGTGCTACAAATTCTTCTATTGAATCTTCTGTTGCAACAGCTAAGTGACCAGTTAATAAAAACCATACATGTAAATGATTATGTATAGCTCCTACTACTATAGACCCAGCTTTCATATCCATTTGCCTAACGTATATACCATCTGCAAACGTGTGTTTTAAAGGAAAGTTATCGCTATGTACTATTTTATTTCCGTCTCCTTCTATATTTACTCCGTCAGCGTTGTTTATCAACAACTCTTGTAAAGACTTTATTTCCTCTCTTTTATTGAGAGTTATTTCTTTTTTCATTTAATTTAATTTACTATAACAATATAGTTACAGTTTTCTGCATTTATTTACTACTTTCAAAATAATCACTACCTATACTAAACAATTCAGCTTCAGTTGTAGAGTTGTTTTTTAACACTACTTCTGCGTAATAACCTAAAGCGGTTGTCATATTAGCCACGTTGTCTTTACTAAAAAATATAAAATGACTAGTAGTAGGTATTTGACTCGTGGTTAAACTAGTATTAACTACCATGCTTAATCTATCGGCCGCTATAGACCTTATAGTACCTATAGTCACATATACGTTTTCTGTTGTTGGAGTAGAATTGTTTAAAGAAGTAGTAAACCCTCCTTGTGACGACGTTGTTACATAGTAAGCTGTGTCACCCACTTGAGCTGATTCATTTATTTTATTACCGTATGTTAAACTTACTGTTGCCATATTATGTTATTAATATTAATTTGCTTATGTCTAATTTAACCTCTATATCTGCCGAACCAAAAGATGTGACATTTAATGTTCCCGCTATAACTATATTACTACCTACTTTAGTAGCTGTACCTCCAGTTATAAAAGAATTACTATTATTACTTCCTCCGCCAACACTTATATCAAGATCATTTGTTACTCCTGATAACGATTGCGAAGCAACTAAGGTATTTGCATCTGTAACGGTGTTAACAGTTATGTTTTGAGCTGTAAAAGTCAATACCTCTCTCTCTCTAACTTCAACACTTTCACTTAACGTAATCCCTGCGTCCCCTACTTGTTCTACTAAAACCTCTCTATCACTACGTATATTACCCCCAGTAACCCTCATTCCAGTAACTATATTTTCGTTGTTTACAGGAAGGTCAATCTCTTCAGTTTCCCCTGAGGCGTACTGCCCCACTAAGATTTCTTGTGTATTTTCATTTGCAAATATAACTGTTTTTTGAATACTCCAACTTATATCGTCACCAACAGCTACGCTTGAAGTACTATCAACATCAAATGTTGCGCTACTAGGAGCTCCATCTGTTTTTGTTACGACAGTAGTACCACCTCTTAATCCAAAATCTATAACTGGAGTTGTAGCACTGGTAGTTGGATTTAAAGTACCACTACCGGCGTCTAAATGACCTGGCTCGACAGTATAAGAAAAAGTTTTTGTAATACTTTTATTACTAGTGTTTGCTCGTCCAACTAAGGTTATTTTTGTGTTATCACTAGCGTGAAAAATATCTCCTTCGCCTGTTCCCTCTCCCCACAAACCGCTCGGGTCTTCAAAGCCAAGAGAGACAGTAACATCGTCTAATTGATACAGTCGATACGCATAAGGAGATACTTGTGTAGGGTTTGGAGATTGAAATCCAGGAGGGGTTGGAACTGTAGAAAGAGCCTGCGTTGGATTTACTGGTGTCACCCAAACATCATAATAAGAATCTGATGTTACTACAGGAAACCTAATGGAAAATTGTTTTTGAAGAGTACTTCCTAATACAAAGTTACTACTTTGTGTTGCTGCGCTAGTAAACGAGTCTGTAGTGAAATCGTACGTGTGACCGTCTTCTTCTTTTATTGTCATATTGAACTCACAAGTAGCGTCATCACCAATAACGGTTATATTTCTATAACCTCCTAAGTAAGCTAGGTTATCACTGAAAGTGTTAGGATATTGAGAAGACCCCATAGAAACTCCAGTAATTTTAGGTTTGATACCAGGAACTGATCGTTCGCTCTGAATAAGCGTGTGATCAAATATAATAGACTGCCCTAACTCACACATAGACGTAGCAGCGGACGCTGGATCTGGATACGTACCCATAGGAGCGCCATTTGCTGGGGTTGGTGGTGTGTAATAAATATCAAACTGAATACCTATAAGCTCGTTGTAAAAAAGAGACGTAGTGTCTGTTTCGTATAATAAATTAGACTGCTGAATAACAAAATAATTATTATAAGCGCTAGGAAGACTTCCAGGGCCGTTAAAAGCATAAGTTGGAACACTATTATAATAATAACCAAAAGTAGTATTAGCCGCAAACGTAATACTAACTATATGATGCCCAGGATACGCTGGATCTTCTGTTACCGTTGCGTGACTAGTTGTGTCACAGTAACCAGTACCGAGATTAAAAATAGTAGATGGAGCTGGTGTTCCAGTGGTTACACCTGTTATAGAGTTATATGTAACGGTGTGTTTCTGTATGTTAGTATATGGTGCAACCGCATTTTCATTTTCTGCTTCTGTCTGTGTTCTTATACAAACATATCTATCAATAGTAGCTGGTGGAGTTTCTGCCACCTCGTCTATATCAATATATAAAATCTTATCATTAGAAGGCATGGTAAAAGAATCAAAAGCTACTGTAGCTGTAACCGTGTTACCCGCCGTGCCAGGCGTTCCAACATCTGCAAACGTAACAGTGTTAACACCTATATCTACATTACCACCCGACCAAACGTTACCGCTAGTGTTTGTAGCTTCACCAATTTTAAATTGACTAGCGCTTATAACATATCCTGTGTTGGGTGTTATTGTTAAAACAACATTAGCGGAAACTGTCGCTCCCTGTGTTGTTGATACTGAAGATTGTGATACTGTCCAATTTGCCATATTATTATTTTAGTCTGCTGTTGAGTCCCAAATACCATCCGCAGCTCCATCTGTATTACCATCTCTTTCCGTGTCTGGGTTGTAAGATGTACTCGTGTTATTTTGTACTTTAAACTTGTGAACATCACTACTTATACTAGTAACTTCAACTGCTGTAGGTACTCCTATTCCTTGTACAGAAAATTCTTGTTGGTCTAAATTACTAGACGTTACAGCAAGAGACTCTGTGTCGTTAACGTGGGTAGTCGCTTCTCCTCTTATATAATTAAACCATTTACCTTCTTTTTCTTTAAATTCAGGAACAGTTCCTGTTTGTTCGTTAGTTATAAACGAATCAACGTACCAACCAGTCTTTGAATTTAAATTGTAATATTCCCCGTCTGCTTGACTAACGTTGTTACCAGCGGCATCTGTAGTATTACTAGTAAGTTTGTGTTGCGTTATTTTTGCTTGGCTACCTTCGTAGTTTATAGTATTAAAACTTTTGATAGATCCAGGATTGTCATTTAAAACAGTTGTAACAGAAGAATCGTATTGTACTCCGTAAAAATTATTTCTTGTTTGGCTTGTGTATTGTTTCCATAACTCACCTTCTTTAAAAGTGTAGTAATCATTATTTATACTCAAACCACTTTCCGCGTGATGTGATTTAAAACTAACCCAACCTTTAGACGTTTCGCTGTAACTTAACGTGTAAGGATCGTCGTATCTTAAAAAATAACTCGCTCCAGAAGTTGGATATATTTGACGGTTTATAGTAACGTTGTATAAAGACTTTCTCGTATCATAACTACCTATAATAGTTTTTAATCTAACTCCGTTTTGTATTTGTAAGTTATCCGAAAACCAATCATGCATTCCAGCTGACGATATAGGTGTTACTCCGTCCATTGATAATCTACAAACTTTTCCTCTTGTCCTGTCTACAAAGTAAGATCTAAAGTTGTCTTGCGCAAAAGATTCTGGGTTAGTAGTTCCAAAATCCCCAGCGTAAGGAACCGCAGCTCCAAGAACTTTTTTCTTAGATATTAACTGAGAACTACCATCAGCATTAAATAACATGTCTTTATCTGAAACTATTTTAAAGCACTTATCTTCTGTAATAACAGCTATGTCATTACCTCTGTTAAATAGTTTTTGTATTGAACCGTGTCTAGGGTTTAAATCTTTAGTTATTGGATTACCTTGTATAAATTGATTAGTTTCATTTATTCCACTAGTAGAATTGTATATTCCAGAATGTATCAACCCAGCTCCTCTTCTTTCTTGTTCGTAATGCTTAGCTAAAACAGCAGAGGCCTTTACTCCGTTTCTAATAAAAACAGCGTTGTAATCATCTCTTATTCTATTTGATTCAACTCCGTTTTGAAAAGAATAACAGTTTGAATAAGGAAGGGTTACCGTTTGTTCGTGAGGTGTGTTTTCAAAAGTTATTCCTTGTCCTGTGCTACTTGCGCTAGCTACCAATCTAGTTTTTCCACCGTCTGGAGATTCAAATGAAATTACATCACCAGCGGTTACAACTTGCGCCGAGCTTATTGTTGCTGTTAAGTCACTCCAAGATATTAAAGTTACCTCACTAGCAAAAGCCGTGGTTTCGTTTCTAACTATACTACCGTACTTTGCGTATTGCTCGTTTGTTTTATAATCTATACTTATAGGGTAAGCTGGTGTTGCTTCATAATATATATCTAATTCAACGTTTTCTTTTGGTTCTGTTTCCCAGACCGCAGAGTTAACTGTTGAAGGCATTTCTTCGTCAGGAGAAAAAGGTTCAACAAACTCTATTCTAACAGGGGAACTACTAGAAGCCGCCGTCCAATTTCCGTTACTATTAGTCGCGTCAGTAGGATTATACATTTGACCAATCTGCCCAATACCAACCTGGTTACCAGTGTTAGGGTCCGTTGTTTCTACAATAAGCTTTAAAGTTAATCGATGGTTAGCTCCATCTCTATAAGCGTCATTTACTCCAGAATAATTAATTCCTGTGTTTTGTTTTGCGTCATAATTATGCCTATCTTGTAGAATACTACAATTTCTAATAGTGTACACTGTACCGTCTGGATCTTCTGAAAATCTAAATTGCGTTCCTGTTGATTGTAAAAAAGACATTGTATCATTTTGATCTGGATTTACAGTTCCTCCAACGTCCCACCTAGGGTTACCTGTATTAGTATCGTAATTATTATCTCGATTACTACCAGTTAATCCTATACCTGAAAAACTCAATGACAATCCCTTACCTGCCCCTACAAAACCTTGGTTGTTAAAACCAGGCATACCATTCTGGAGATCAAAAACACCATGTGTTCCATTTGCAATATCACCTACATTGGGCCAATCATTTTTGT
>NZQM01000035.1 GCA_002695905.1 Parvibaculum sp. | reverse complement strand
TGTATATTAACACACGGATGATCCTGATCCGCAATATTGTAGGGCATTAAGAAACACATGAATTTTTTATCACCTTCCATGGGGTTCACACGGGGATCAGATCTAACTTGACCCGATAAAGGATTAGCATCATACGAAACACCCATCGCTTCCTTTGATATCTTTTTAACCATATTAGGCACAACTCTCTTTCCAGGTCTATTAATACCTCCAGCGGTAGGAACTAATACTTTAACCATTATATTAATAATAAATATTAAAATATTAATAATAAATATAATGGTTCGCTTATTCACAGAAGCCGAGTCAGCGGAAAAATGCAGACTTCACCGCCCAATCCCAATGTACCTACAGAAAGCGATATTAGACCCTCCTAAAACAATAAGAAACAACGTATATAAAGATATACACAGAACCTATGAACCCAATTACCAAGCACCAGTTAGCGTTATAGATATGGCGTTGAACGCTCAATCTTTATATGGTATAAGTGCCAGGTCGTACATAGGAGTATATGATAAATTGGTTGATAAAGAAATAAAAACAAACCGCAAAGAACTTGATAGCGATTTAGAAGAATTACCAGTAGAAGAAGATGCACTTGGATATTACTATGATAAACATGGAGTTATACACGAGTCATTAGATGATTACACAAAAAGACAAGAAAAGGCACACGAAATGGATATACGTAGTAAGGGTCTTCGTGGTGATACTTTTGGTACCAACCCTGATACTATATTTGACGCTATGAGAGGTTATTTTATACCAAAAAAGCAAACTATTACACTCGTTGAGAACATACAACCTGACGTATTAGATTATATTGATTATATTGATGATGAATCAGAAGATCAAAAATATTAAGCATTCATATTAGATATTTTTTTATATAATGTATATATATAAATGGGAGAAATTACAAGATGCGATGCCTTAAAAACAGATGGATTACATTATGTAGATGAAGAAACAGGTGAAGATAAAGTAATACCCCGCTGCCATATATCAGATGAGGGATATAAATACGACCAAAAAACATATCAATATAAGGAATACCTAATGAAAGAGTGCGAACAAAAATATCCAAAATTAGATAAAATAACTTTAGAAATATTTGTAGATGACTACTTAAACAATAGGGAGCGTATGCAAAAAACGATGGAGGCAGATAGACATTATATGTCTAAATTTAAACAATAAAATATTATATTTATATTTATTATATGACTTCTAAATATGAAAATCAGTCGCAACAGTTATACATAAACAGCGAAGGCGGTTTTGGAAGCATAGGCGACCAAATAAACAAATTCAAAGTAGATTTGAATACATCACCTTTTAGCAATTCTGACGATACTATTTTGCGTTGTTCGCTTACACAGTTTAATATGACTAAAAATTTTTACGATGTAAATGAAAACAATAATGCTGTTAGAATTTGTTGGAAAGGATACACCGACACAGGAAATTCAGGTAAGGTTGTAAGCAATGTAGATACGATTATTAGAATTCCGCCTGGTGATTATCCAACACATTCAGCATTGATAAGTGCTTTTGCAGACAAAGTTAAAGAAGTATTGGACGCTGCCGTAGCGGATTTAACATTCACAATAACCAACAGCATCCCAAAGACATACAGAAATTTTCCATTTGATTCAACTAATTATATAGACCAACCCGACGCTACATCTGAATTTGAAAATTTAAGATTTATGATGACTTTTACATGTAGCGATACAGCATTTAGATTTACGCACAAACCCCATTTCCAGTGCCTATCAGTCGCAACGGCGAACGCTTTAGAATTAGGGGTAACTAATGCAGATAGATCGGCGACGCTTGAACCAAGTGAATTTTATAGTGATAGTTTCGCATTATTAGGAGGTGTTCGTGTAGAAGAGTATAAAGCCTTTAACGCCACTTTGCAACAAAGTTTTTCAGTTCAAAAAGCCAACCACATTCTCCGTGTAGCGAATTGGTTTCCAATGAATAATGAAACAAATACTATGCCGTATATATATCTACGCAGTAGAAACTCTCGCACACAGGCATCAAGCAATTTAGAAGAAGGAAACAACCCTCATAATCACCATATGATTAACTCTTCTTTATTTGCGAAAATACCTCGTAAAGTTAAACGTGATGGGTCTGTATATTATGAATTAGAGAACTCACCATACTTTACAAATATCACACAGCGTCAATTAAACACTTTAGAATTTGAATTAACAGACCATAAAGGAAGAGAATTACCACAGAGTAGCGTAGGCAACGATTACACAGGTAGCCTAACATCAACAGAAGTTGAGGCATTACCTTCAGGAGTATCTATATCTAAAAACGGCAACTTATTCTGCGATATGGTTTTGCTTGTTGAGAAGTTCCAGTTTAACAATCCTAGTGCTTTAGTAGGTTTTGGAAGTTCTCCACCACCAGTAAATACTAATCAATTTTCAGAGAATCCAACAATGACTATTAATAATCGTATATGTGGTTAGTTTATTAAACTATTATTTTTTATATAAAATATTTTAATATTTACAAGATATATAAATGGAAGGTTCTATGGGAATTCCGAATGCTCTTGCTTACTCTATTTCGCAGATAAGCGGTGTCAGCGTTAATTCATTTAAAATCACTTCGGCGACAGCGGGCGACGAGGTGTCGTCGGGTGGTCGTTTCACATTTTTACTCCCCTCGCAGGGTATTTTAGATCTTAAAACATCTAAAATTAATTTCTCGGTTAAGACAACTGGTTCGGGCACACGCCTCCCCAAATACGCTACATCGCTTATTGACCAACTCATCGTTCGTATGGGTGGTGTAACAGTTTCGCAGTCGCAGTCGGGACTTTACGGCGTATGGAACACTATTCAGGAAGAAACAGGACAGACACACCAGAACGAGGTAGCGGGTCACAGAGAATGCATGGCGACTATGAAAATGGACGGCGGTCTTCTATCGGCGGATGTTAATGAAACATACGACACGGGTATTGGTGCTACATCGGCACTCTTTGAAGTCAATTTAGGTGAAATGGCGGAATGCCACCCCCGCCTCCTTGATCTCTCGCTTTTACCCCAAATCTCTATTGAGGTAGTTTTAGCGGGTACATCGGTTCTATCTGCCCCGTATGACAGCACCGTACAGCGTGGAACTGATGACAACGCTTGTTCTGTTAATACCATCACTTCTATTGGTTGGAGTATGCTTCGCCCGTCGCTTCAGGCGAACATGTATTCGCTTATGTCGGGTGCTTACGAGAATGCCCTTCGTAGTCGTATGGAACAAACAGGATTTTTACAGGTATGCTTCCCTAACACCGTAGCATTCCAGCAGGCGTTTAATGGTTCGGCGAGATTTTCGGTTGCCGCTCAATCGCTCAACAAACTTACAACCGTTTTCCGTAGAAGGGATTTCGCCACCATCGGTGGTTTCGTTCCTCTTGCGGGATACGCTGCTCACTCAAAGAGTGAAGCACAACTTAATAATGTCGGTGCTGGTGGTGTAGCAAAGGGAGGTATCACACGTTACCAGGGTAAATTCCAACAGTTCTCGCTACCTACTTTATTCCCTGCTTACAATGACATTTCCGGTGTAACGGCGACAGGCACAGAGGCGATGGACTACGGCAACAGCACCGTTGATAAGGAACTTACCATGCAGTATGCTATTCAGTCGGCACTTGTTCCTCAATACCCCGTTAATCAAGGCGAGATGCTCAATCTTACCTGCTGGGCGAACAACATTGATGAACTACCGGATTGCAAATCGCACGCGGAATACTTTTACAACAAATGTATCTTTGCCTTCCCGCTCAATTTACCACACGAAGCACAGGATAAATGCACTTTATCGGGTCTTTCTACCGTTGGTAGCAACGCTTTTATTGAGGTGAAAGCGAGTGGCGGTAATTTAGATTCGCAACACTATGATGCTCTCATATTCGCCAGCACTACATCTATCCTCAGAATAGGTAGTGGTAAAGCGATTGAGTTGCTCAATTGAGATTCCACATAGGCACAAACTAAAAATTAAAATATAATGTTATTATACAATGACAGCAAAATCATTTAACGAAAAGGCATTAAATCAATTATTTAAACACAATCTCCCCTATTGTCAAGCAGTAGATGAATCGTACATAATTGATATACCTGTTAAAGAAACGATAAATGGTGATCTATATTTTACATGTCCTTTTTGTGTGAATAAAAGAAAGAAGAATAATAACCCATACCAAAACAGCAAACCTGTAATACATTTTCACGGCAAAAAATTAGGATTACAAACCCCTCACTGCGACGAACCATCAAAAAAGTATTGGAAATTACCAAGATACACATTTAATTTAATAGAACATGGTTCTGCTCCGTATGTCGCAAGTAAGTTCTGATATATACTTTTGTAATTGTTTTTTATAAAAGTATATATATATGTCAAATGTCGGCGGTTCAAAAAAGTTTAATTTTGATGGAAACTATAATAATTTAACAAATAAACCAACGATACCTACTGATAATTTACAAATAGCAAATGGTAGAGGATACATCACATCATCAGGAGAAAGTAATGCTCCATCATTTCCCGAAACTTTAGGAACAGGAGGTCAAATAATAAGACTTCAATCAACTCCCGCAAATGGATTTGAGTATGTAGATTTTCCAACTTTTAGTCAAACACAAGCAGACTTTGATGAAACAGACAATCAACAAGCATCATTTATAAAAAATAAACCATCATTAGAAAATTATGCTCTTGATGCATCGCTAGTTGATTTATCTAATATCGTGACTAACAATATTGATACCTTAAATGATTTATCAACAAACTACTACGCTTACAAGACGAGTAATGATAGTGCAGTATCAACTAACACAAGCAATATATCAACTAACACAAGCAATATAGCAACCAATACTTCAGCAATAACAACAAACACAAGCAACATCTCAACAAACACCAGCAACATCTCAACTAATACTTCAGACATAGAAGACTTATCCACAAACTACTATGCTTACAAGACGAGTAATAATAGTGCTGTATCCACAAACACCAGCAACATCTCAACAAACACCAGCAACATCTCAACAAACACCAGCAACATCTCAACTAATACATCAGACATAGAAGACATAAGCAGTACTATAAATAGTTATGGAACTGCCGTTACTAAAGATTTTAGAACATCAGTAGCAAGTGGAGATGGTAGATTAGTCACGAGTGCTGGTGTATATACAAAATTACAAAATTATGCTCTTGATGCATCATTAGTTGATTTATCCGATAATGTTGATGATTATGTTACAAGTGTTAATGAATACATAAGTAGTAATAATCAAACCTTTAATGACTTATCCACAAACTACTATGCTTACAAGACGAGTAATGATAGTGCTGTATCTACAAACACCAGCAACATCTCAACAAACACAAGCAACATCTCAACAAACGCATCAACTATAGAAGATTTATCCACAAACTTTTATACAACCAATTCACCAGGATATTTAACAAATTCAATTACAAACCAAATTTCAATAACAAATGATTCAACACCCCAATTAAAAATCCAACGTAACAGCACAGGTGCTTGCATTTTAAGATTACAAGGAGAGCGTAGCAGTGGGACTAATCAATCAGCAAGTATAGAATTTTATAATTATAGTGCTACCACAAATGATACACATGCTTTTGGTAGGATATTTTCACGACTACAGGCGGCAGCAACTAATACAGGTAAAATGATGTTTCAAGTTAGTAATGACGGGAGCAGTTGGGGGACTGCTCTTGAATTAAGAAGAAATAAAGATGCTTTTTTTGGTGCTGATTTATCAGTAACAGAAAATTTAAGTGTCACTGGTTTCGTTACGGCAACAGATTATACTTTCTCTATAAACGCAGGAGGCGATACATCAACAGTAAAAGCCCTTTATGATACAGTATCTAACAACACAACAAATTTAAATGATTTATCGTCAAATTTCTATAATTTAAACGCATACACTACGACATCAAGTATTAGTATAACTTCATCTGACCGTATTAGTTTAACAACAGGCACTAATAAACCATTAGTAATTAATACAAACACGGCAGCATTAATGCAACTTGGAAATATGGCAATTCTTTCAGACAATTCAACAGACAATGGAGGTATAGAAGCAGACCTTTTATTATCAGCATTATCAGATGGACATGATGCTAAATTTTCTATTCGTGGATTTAGAAATGGAGGAACTAATCAGAAACAAGCAGAAATATCATTAGAGAATTATGATAGTAATGTATCTACAACATTACAACCTGATTATATTGGGAAATTGGGTGTTATAAGCGGAGAAGTAACAAATGCTACTACAAATGTAGGTGATATGGTATTTTATAGTTCAAGTGATGGAGTAGCAACTACGGAAACAATGCGAATAAAAAGTAATAATTCTATTGAAATTTCAGGTAATTTAACAGTCACAGGGGGAACAATAACAAGTTCAATTGCTGGGTCAATAATTCCTGTTAGAACATTAGTAGGGGATTTTGAATTAAATGTTTCAAGAAATATGAATACAGGACCAGTTCATACTTGGGACACCACAATTAATTCATTAGGAATTGTTCATACAAATTCAACAAATACGCCACAAGGAAGTTTATTTACTTGTAACCAAGCAGGAACATTTCATTTTAATATTCGTTTGTCTTGTTCTCAATCACAAAAGAATTCAAGAACATATTTAACATTAGATATGCGAGTATATACTGGTGCAAGTAGCACGACAGCATATGGAACAATATATAGAACATATACATTAGGGACTGGATATTGTCGTTCATTAAGTGGTACAAATCAAGTTGTATTAGCAGGAGATACGACATTGACTCTAAATTTAAATGACCAAATAGAAATAAGAACAATTGTAGAATATACTACTAATTCAGCACATACAATAAATACAGATGTAAATGATAGTTATTTGATTATTGAAAGAATTGATTATCAATTACCCTGAAAATAATTTATCTTAACATATATAAACAGATGACACATTATGTATATCTTAATACTGTAGATGCTACATACGATACTATATTGAAAAAGTTTAGATTTGATTTACCTAATCCAATTACAACAAACAATAAGACGATGGCTTTTAGATTAAGTGAGGCGGAAGTGCCTATAACTTATTATAATGTCATTACTGGATTTAATGATACATTCTCTTTTAAGCATACA
This sequence comes from Parvibaculum sp., assembly GCA_002695905.1. GTDB lineage: Bacteria > Pseudomonadota > Alphaproteobacteria > Parvibaculales > Parvibaculaceae > Mf105b01. Next base: position 75 of record NZQM01000035.1, on the reverse strand, counting down.
TCAGTTAACGACAACAATATAACCTTTACATATAATATTACACTTGCGGAACAAAACTACTCGGCAGACGAACTT
>NZQM01000034.1 GCA_002695905.1 Parvibaculum sp. | reverse complement strand
TAACCACGCAGGAACAACAAAGTGCGCTCTTCGCCTACGACCGTCAAGCGACTGGCGTTCAACAGCACCTTCATCCAGGAAGCTAGCTTCCATCAACAAACGCAGAGCGATCTGCTCTGAGTGGGATAAAGCGTGAGGGTCCTCGCCCGCCGCTGCCCTCAGTGCGCCGCTATAGTCCTCGGCAGCGTCAGCGATGGTCTCTTCATCACCTCTCCCGGATGAATATCCGCGCGAAAGAAGTCGCTGCTCTTCCTGCTTCTGGAAATACAGAAGTGCCATTCGCTTTGCGTCGATTTTGGTGAATGGGGTTTTGAAACTGGTTTCAGCCGCAGGGGAGACAGTTCCATTTGTCTGCTTTGAAGCTATGCGATTGCGAAGGGTCTTAATCTCAGCATCCGTCTTGACTGCAAACAGGTTAGCTAGCTCTCTGAGCTCCCTGCCAGAACCAGAAACCCGCTCCACCCAGGCGGTCTTACCCGCGAGCTCGCAAAGCTCTTGAGGAACCTTTCGACGAAGCTTTTGGCCGGACTTGTCTTGGGTGAGATATTTGACCTTGGGCATGTCTTCCATCCTCAAAGTGTACCACAAAAGTGCACCGCTTGAGTTCGAAAGACCTTCAAAAACAGGGACTTACTGGAAAATCAAAGACTTACCAAAAAATGGTAGCGGAGGAGAGACTTGAACTCCCGACACGCGGATTATGATTCCGCTGCTCTAACCAGCTGAGCTACTCCGCCCCAAAAGAGCTCTCGCGCCAGATCTTTTGGCGACCAGCCCTGAGGGCTGGCAGACGGTCGAAACCGCCCGGAAAGTCAGGGGATATAAGGGGCCAGGGGCCACCTGTCAAGGAAGACGATGGGCGCCCACCATAGTCCCAATTTCAGCTGAAATCAGGCCGCTTTTTCGGTTGGTTTCTTGAAGCGCAGCATGGTGAACAGGCCCATCGGATGCATCGGCCGGGCTTCAATAAGTTCCAGATCCGTAATGCCCGTAATCGTCTCGATGACGAAATCAGGGTGCCAGCCAAGTAGCCGGGAAAAAGGTGTCATCCATTTCTCGACGGATCCGCGAACCCCATGGTCCTGAGCGAAATGGTTGACGATCATCACCTCCCCACCCGGCGCGCATACACGCTCCAACTCCTGCATCACTTTCTCAGGGTCAGGCACCACGGTCATCACATACATTGCAACGACCGTATCGAACTTGCCATCATCAAACTCCATGGCGCTTGCATCCATCTCATAGATGCCATCAACATTACTGAGGCAATGCTTGCGAACCTTGTCCCGCGCCTTGTCCAGCATTTCAGGTGAGAGATCGATGCCGGTGATACGGAGCTGCGGACCATAGGTCGGTAAAGTAATGCCCGTACCAACCCCCACTTCCAACAGAGCTCCCTTGCGCGAGTTAATCGCGTTCACGGCTGCCTTGCGTCCAAACGCTGCGATAGCACCAAAGGTGAAGTCATAAACCGGTGCCCAGCGGGCATAGGCTTTAAGAACCGAGCTTCTGTCGAGACGGGCAGATGCAGCCAATGGAAAACTCCCAGTCAGACGGACAAGAGGAACAGACATCGTGCCAGGAGCCGTCTCGCCCAACACACTCACATCACATAGGATCAACGCCCAACAGACATTGATCATGCGCAAGGCGAAAACCCGTCTTTTCTAGACGAGAAAACCTCTCCAGAAAACAGGCTAGCCACAAAACAGTCAAAAAAGGGCAGGATTGCGGCGCCTGAGCCCGCATCTAGCCCGCATACTGCGCTGCATCTGCCCTTGAGCTGCTTTTTACAGCATTGCCCAAAAGATTGTAGGCGGCTCTGATCCAGCCGCCCCCCAATACGCGGGCACCAGAGGCATCGTGAGCGTAAAACACGCAGGCCTGTCCCGGCGCCACACCATCTTCGCCTTCTTCGAGGATAATCTCAGCACAAGCGTTTGGCTTAACCATCAGTCGTGCTGGCAAAGGCGGCCGCGTCGAGCGGACTTTGGCGAGGATCGGTAAACCTTCGCTCGGAACCTGATCGAAAAGTGTATCCCCGAGCCAATTAACTTCCGAGAGCTCAATGCGCTCTGTCAGAAGCGCAGGCCGCGGGCCGACGACAACCTGCTTCTTTTCTGCGTCCAGCTTCACCACAAAGAGCGGATCACCAGTGGCAATGCCAAGGCCCCGACGCTGGCCGATGGTGTAGCGGATGATGCCTTCATGGCGCCCCAGAACATTGCCGTCGAGATCAACAATATCGCCGGGCGCCGCCGCACCCGGCCGAAGCCGCTCGATAACGTCTGTGTATTTGCCATCCGGGACAAAACATATGTCCTGGCTGTCCGGCTTGGTTGCCACGCCGAGCCCCAACCGCTCTGCAATCGCCCGCGTCTCTGCCTTGGATAAACCACCCAACGGAAAGCGAAGGAAATCCAGCTGATCGCGCCGGGTCGTAAAGAGAAAGTAGGACTGATCCTTATCCGGGTCTACCCCGCCATAGAGATCACGTCCGGCCTTACCCGGTTTGGAAATCACATAATGACCGGTCGCCAAGGCGGCAGCGCCCAGTTCCTTTGCCGTAGCCAGCATATCGCGAAACTTTACGCGTTCATTGCAGCGCACACAGGGGATCGGCGTTTCGCCCGCCAGATAACTGTCGGCGAAGTCATCCATCACGCTTTCGCGGAACGTGTGTTCATAGTCGAGAACATAATGCGGAATGCCGAGCTTATCAGCCACCTGTCGCGCATCGTGAATATCCTGCCCTGCACAGCACGCACCAACGCGCCGCACCGCTTCCCCATGATCATAAAGCTGCAACGTAATCCCGACGACATCATAGCCCTGTTCTTTCAAAAGCGCCGCCGTCACGGACGAGTCAACGCCCCCCGACATGGCGACAACCACGCGGGTATCTTCAGGGCGACCGGGTAGGTCCAGGCTGTTTAAGCCAGTATCTGGATCAAATGCTGCTGACATGAAGCGCAATATAGGGGCTGAGAACGCAAGCGCAATCCAAAGGCTGACGCCCGCTCGGCAAATCACGACGAACCCGGCAGTTCTTGCCGGGAAAATCTGGCCTTCGATCGAAAAAAAGATGAACAGAAATTCTCTAAGACACTGAATTTATTAAACTAATCTGCCTCACCTATCCTGGCGCGCCGATTGCTTATGGAGGAGGCACCATTGTACGAAGATCAGGGTAATAGGCATGGAAGTCACGAACACCAACACAAATCAGTTTGCACCAAAACTTGGTCAAACTGCCCCGGACATATTCTCGTCCGACGCGTTTTCCACGCACTTGGCCGAGACTGATACCTATGCGTCTGATCAGGCCGACGCCCGCGCAGATGATCGCAAAGCAGACATTGATGACCGCCGCGCCGACGAGCGTCAAGCCGACGCCGAGAAAGCCGACGCAGCAGCCGAGGAAGAACGCAGAGCGGATGAGCGTGACCAGGATACGGACGACGCCAATGCTGATACCCTTGATGAACAAGATACGGCTGGCGACAATTCCGCTCCTGATGTGAACCTGGCGGACGCAGAACCAGTCGACCCCTTGAAGGAAGAGGGTCCCATAGCGCAAGACGACGAAATCGTCGGCAATGCCGAAGACGGAGCCGAAGACGGAACCATAGGCGACCCGCTTGACGGCGAACTGACCGCAGGCCCCACTGAGGACACCAGCGAGACCATCGCGCCGACAGACACCGCACCCGATGCGCAAAATGCTGGATCTCAAACAGCAGCAACTGATGTAGATGAAATCACCGACGCCGCAACAAGCCTCGAAGACACTGACACATTGACTGCCGACGAACTCGCGCTCCAAACAGCACAGTCATCGAACAACAGCGCAACCGCCAACGCCGATGCGACGGCAGGGAGCGCCGCACAACAAGCCGCCCGCCCAGCGCCAAACGCAACAATACAAACAGCCCAACAAGCAGCACAGGCTGCAGCAGGCGCAGATAATCAATCATCCAGTTTGCCGAACCCACTGGAGGCCGGATTGCAGAGCGACGTGGATTCTGGTGCAGACGGCAAGAGAGGTCTTGGCTATCAGGCGGCAGAAGCCATGGCTGGAAAAGCTAAATCTTCTGCAACAAACACACAAACACCGTCAGCGCCACAGGTAGTGCCTGCGGCCGCTCCTGCAGCAGCAGTTACACCTTTACAAGCAATGGCAGCTGCAGGCTTGAACCTGAGCTCTCTACCAACGGATCTAAATCTTGATCTTCTCAATCTGAATGCACCCAACCAAGTCTCGCCAACAGGCACACCACAGAATAGCAATCCGGTTCTCGTGCGTTTTGGCGCCCTCCCAGGGCAGGCGCAAGCGACGCAAGTGCCCAACACAGCCATTGCGCTCCAAGTTTCAAAGCACGTTGCCCGCGGGGTATCGACTTTTGAAATCCGCCTGGATCCCGCCGAGATGGGCCGCATTGACGTTAAACTTGAACTTGCGAAAGACGGCCGCGTGACCGCACACCTAGCTGTGGAGAAGGCAGAAACGCTCGACTTGTTACAGAAAGACGCCAAGGCTCTTGAGCAAGCACTTAAAGACGCAGGCCTGGACGCAGACAGCGATACGCTGAACTTCAGCCTTAAGAGCGGCAGCGAAAATGCAGACGGCAACGAAACAAAAACACTTGCCTCAGACAAAGACCAACTTGGTGGCGAGGAAGAGGGTGAAGATATTTTGTTGAATGCTGTTGCTGCCCGACAGATCGAAGCTGCCGCACGCGGCGGTATCGACGTAAGCATATAGAGTTAGGAGCGACCCTATGTTGGAAGCTGTTTCAAACACCCAGCCTGTAACACAGTCTCAAGCAGCGCAGACGTCTGCCTCTGAAACTGCCAAGCAGGCCGCGGACGACAACTTCAATCTGTTTCTTTCATTGCTCACGACTCAATTGCAGAACCAGGACCCGCTTGATCCAATGGATACAGGCGAAATGACTAACCAGCTTGTGCAGTTCTCCTCGGTGGAACAGAGCATTGCAACAAACTCAAACCTCGAAGAGTTGATCTCGCTCACCAACTCTCAGGCATCCGACAATGCCGTTCAGTATATCGGCAAGGAAGTGGAGGCGCTCTCCACCGCCAGAGGCTTCACGGAAGGCGGAACGTCCGACTGGCGTTTCTCGGTTGCCGAAGACTCACCAGAGATCTCGATCTCGATCGTCGATTCATCCGGGGCATCCGTTTATTCAGAAACGCTCTCTGAAGACGCAGGCACCTATGATTTCAGTTGGGATGGCTCGCTGAATGAGGGTGGCACGGCTTCTGACGGCACCTATTTCCTATCCGTCACGGCACTCGACGCCGATGGTGAACCCGTCAACACGGACGTCCGTACATTCGGCACTGTTGATACGGTCGATTTCACATCCGATCCGCCAATTCTGATGGTTGATGGCCTACCAGTAAGCCTCACAAGCATCACGTCTGTCTCAAAACCTAAAGATGAGGCCTCCTAGTCCGATAAAGTGTACCACTCTGAAACACTTAACTCATTGATTTCATTGAAAATTTACCCTGGCATTTAGCCCTTTTTTAAAGTCGCTCCGATAGTCTAACCCCAGTCGTGAGTACAAGGATCGGGACGGCAATGAGCGAGCACCAGTCATCTCGGGTCAACTATGTGATAGGACCGGACGGAAGTCCCCTAACCATAGCGGACCTGCCACCACCAAACACAAAGCGGTGGGTCATTCGGCGCAAAGCCGAAGTTGTCGCCGCTGTTCGCGGTGGCCTTCTAAGCCTGGAGGAAGCCTGCAGTCGCTATACGCTGACTGTCGAAGAATTCCTGAGTTGGCAGCGCTCCATCGAAAAACACGGTCTTGCCGGTCTTCGCGCGACGCGGGTTCAGCAATACCGGCAGTGAGATAGAAAAGTAGCTGCGTACTTATCTGCCGCAAGGCGCTGGTGTCCAAACGACACCGGCGCCTTTCTGCTATCTAGGGCGACTTATCCACAAGCCAGGCACTTTTTTCCACCGAATCCATGCGCGTTAAACCTCTGTTTAGGCTAACGGGGTAAATTTTGCCTACTGACACGGGGGCAAGGTCCATATCGGGACCAATTTGCCAATGAGATAGCCACAGGATGTAGCCACTCCCCGTCGACCAAACGCAAGTCCGGCCCAAGAACAGGATCGGCACGCAAGGGCGACAATGGATGGTGAGCGCGTGGATAGCTTCACTGAATTTTTAAAGACGCTGGGACCAGCAAGGATCATTTCTCTCGGTCTCGTTGCAGCTGGCTTGTTCGCATTTTTTGCGTATGTCGGCCTGCGCGTCAGCGAATCCCCCATGTCCTTGCTCTATTCTGATCTAACGCAGGAAGATGCTGCACAAATCATCTCCGAGCTAGATGCCCAAGAAATTCCCTATGAATTAAAAGGCGACGGTACGAAAATTTTCGTCCCCCATGACCGCGCCCTGCGCTTGCGCATGGCAATGGCTGAACAGGGCCTGCCATCGGGTGGCTCTGTTGGCTATGAAATTTTTGACAATGCTGATGCACTGGGAACCACTAGTTTTGTTCAAAACCTGAACTATTTGCGGGCGCTCGAAGGCGAACTCGCACGCACGATCAAGGCGATTGATCGCGTCAAAGCCGCCCGCGTGCACCTGGTTCTTCCTGAGCGTGAAGTTTTTTCCCGCGAACGCCGGGATCCAAGTGCATCCATCGTTGTCCGTATCGCTGGCGAGCCGCTCTCGCGCGCGCAAATACGGTCTATTCAACACCTTGCCGCCTCCGCCATTGAAGGCTTAACGCCTGGCAATGTCTCTATTGTCGACGAAAAAGGAACCCTGCTCGCAAGCGGAGCTGATGGTGAGGAAGATGGCCTACTCTCTTCATCTATTGATGAACGCAACATTGCGTATGAGCGTCGCCTTCGGTCTCAAATCCAGACAATCGTTGAGAGCATTGTCGGACCTGATAACGCACGCATCCAGGTGAGCGCCGAACTCGATTTCAATCGCATCACCCGAACCTCTGACACTTTTGATCCAGAAGGTCAGGTCGTCCGGTCAACACAGACTGTTGAAGAATCCAACTCAAGCTCAGACGGACTCCCAAATGACGCGGTAACAGTTGGAAATGCTGTTCCCGGCGCTGGGGACGCCGACGCCGGTGCCAATGGCTCACTCGACCAGTCAAATCGCTTGGAAGAAACCGTCAACTATGAGATTTCCCGGACCACGCAGACAGAAATCATCGAAGCAGGTTCTGTGAAGCGTCTGTCAGTAGCCGTTGCTGTTGACGGAATTTACAGCATTAACGACGATGGCGCGACGGTCTATTCGCCGCGCTCCGAGGATGAGGTGAACAAGATTTCCGCCCTAGTTCGCTCAGCCATTGGCTTTGATCAGGGACGCGGTGACCTTGTGGAAGTCATCAATATCCAATTCGCAACGAAGGCCCCGCCAGAACCCCTTGAAGCGATTGAAGAACCATTTTTGGGTCTGACCAAAGCAGACTATTTCCGCATGGGGGAAACAGCTGTGCTCGCACTCATCTCCTTGCTGGTCCTGATGTTCGTTGTCCGCCCTCTTATCCGCGGCATTATTAACCCAACGCCTGTTAGCGATCAGTTGGCACTCGCTGGGGCCGCTGCTGGCGGCGGCGAAGTCGGCGCTGCTGCCCTTCCCGGCGTTGAAGGCCAAGCACAACTTCCTGCTCCCGATGGAACCATCAACGAAGAAACCGGTGAGCCAAAATCAGCAGTCGAACAGATGATCGACATCGCCCAAGTCGAAGGCAAAGTCAAAGAGTCCTCCGTGAACAAAGTCGGCGAACTCGTCGCCAACCACCCAGATGAAACCATGTCCATTCTCCGGTCATGGTTGCACGAAGGATAAGAGAGGTCGGCGATGATGGCTGCTGCAGACGAAAAAGTTAAAGACGACATCAAAACCATTACCGGTGCCGAGAAGGCTGCAATCTTCATGCTGTCGCTGACCGACGATCACGCAGCAGGAATCTGGGATCTATTTGACGAAGATGAAATCAGAGAAATTTCAGTCACCATGTCCAACTTGGGACAGGTCAGCTCATCTCTCGTTGAAAAACTACTTGTGGAATTCGCCGGAAAACTTTCCGGATCCGGCGCAATCGTCGGCTCTTACGAAGCAACGCAGCGCCTCCTCAATCGTTTCCTTTCCGATGACCGTGTTAACCAGGTCATGGACGAGATCCGCGGCCCTGCCGGGCGGACCATGTGGGAGAAACTTGGCAACGTAAACGAGCAGGTTCTCGCCAATTATCTCAAGAATGAGTACCCCCAGACAGTCGCTGTCGTCCTCTCTAAGATCAAATCCGATCACGCCGCTCGCGTTCTCGGCTGTCTGCCAGAAGACTTCGCTCTTGAAGTCATCAACCGCATGCTGCGCATGGAAGCCGTACAGAAGGAAATTCTCGAAAAAGTCGAACAGACGCTCCGTGCCGAATTCATGTCCAACCTATCGCGCACCAATCGCCGCGACAGTCACGAGATGATGGCTGACATCTTCAACAATTTCGACCGCCAAACCGAAGGTCGGTTCATGGCTTCTCTGGAAGAACGCAATCGCGAAGCGGCGGAAAAAATTAAGGCACTGATGTTTACCTTCGAAGACCTGAGTCAACTCGACCCAGGCAGCATTCAAACCCTTCTGCGCGCGTTTGACAAAGATAAGCTGGGCCTGGCCCTGAAAGGGGCGTCTGACAGCTTGCGCGATCTGTTTTTCTCAAACATGTCAGAACGCGCAGGGAAGATTCTCAAAGAAGATATGGAAGTTATGGGACCCGTCCGTCTCCGAGACGTCGATGAAGCCCAGATGTTGATGGTCAACATTGCCAAAGATCTCGCCGCACGTGGTGAAATTATGCTGGCAGACAGTAAGGGAGAAGATGAGCTCGTCTACTAGACAGCTCACTGACACCCATGACTGAAGCCATCAAATTCACATTCAACGAGATGTTTGACGAGGACGCCGGTGCCAACGAAGGCAACACGCCTCAAAAACTTGTGCGCAAAACACGCTGGACCGAGGAAGAAATCGAAGCGCTGAAAGCGGAAGCCCGGGCAGAGGGTACCGCAGATGCTTTGGCATCGGTAGAAGCCAAAACACACGAAGCAAATACCGCTGCGCTCGGACAGATCGCCACCGCCGCCTCCACCGCACTCGCAGATTTGACCCACGTAAAAAGTGACGTCCAGGCAGAAGCCGCTGAACTTGCTTTTTCCGTTGCGCGAAAACTGGCTGATGCCCTCCTCGCGGCTCAGCCGGAAAAGGAAATCGAAGCCGTCATCCACGAATGCCTGAAGCACCTCAACCGTGAGCCTCGCCTGGTTGTCCGGATCAATGACGCATTGGTCGATGACATCCAAACATCGATGCAACAAGCCGCCGCGGAGCGCGGCATGGCAGAGAAAATGATGGTGGTCGGCGAGGCGGGCATCGCCCCTGGCGACTGTGAAATAGTATGGTCAGACGGCGGCGTAACCCGCAGCCGCGCAGAGCTGGAAGACAGCGCCGCCGAGATCATCAACAGATATATCGAGACTTTGACGCGCGGCTCAGGGATGCCCGCAAACATGGAGACACACAATGGCTGATCAAGAAGAAGGCATGGACCTGCCGGACCTGACAGACGAGGCCAACCTCCCTGCAGAAGAAGGTGCTAACGACGTTGTCATGGACACAGACGACGGTGAAGCTCGAACTGCAGCGGACCTGGAGGCTGTCTTTGACGTACCTGTAAATGTTTCTGCCGTGTTGGGTAAAACCGATATTGAGATCAGCGATCTCTTAAAGCTGGACTCCGGCACAACAGTTGAACTCGACCGGAAGGTCGGCGAAGCCATCGACATTTACGTCAATGATCGTCTGGTCGCCCGCGGTGAAGTCGTCATTGTTGAGGAACAGCTCGGCGTCACCATGACAGAGATCATTAAGGGCGGTGCCAACTAGGCGCGTCGGAGTAAACCCATGAACAACGCCACAATCATCGGACTCTTTGCTGGACTGGGCCTCGTGGCCCTTGCCATTGGCTTGGGAGGCGATGCCAGCGCATTCTTGAATGCACGTGCATTCCTGATTGTATTCGGCGGCACACTGGCGGTCACTCTTATCTCCTTTCGAGCCGTTGAAGTGCGCGACGCATTGCGCGCTGCTGGACGAACACTGACCCGAACACCGACGAACACCCGCAGCTCCATCGAGAAACTCATTCATCTGGCCGAAAGCTCCCGCAAGGAAGGTGTGCACACACTAGAGCGCCGTATGAAAGAGTTCCGTTCTAATCCCTTTTTGTTGCGCGCCCTCTCGCTGGTCGTTGACGGAGCGGCGCCGGAAGACATTGAACGCCTGCTGAACACGGAAAGAGCTGCCGCTCAGGACCGCGCGGCCAAATCATCCGCCGTTTTAAGACGGGCTGCTGAAATTGCCCCTGCAATGGGTTTGATCGGCACGCTGGTTGGCCTGGTTCAGATGTTGTCTGTTCTGGATGATCCAGCACAGATTGGGCCCGCCATGGCGGTTGCCCTTATCACGACATTCTATGGCGCCATTCTTGGCAACATGGTCCTTGCTCCCTTGGCAGCAAAGCTTGATCGTCTGACCCAAGAGCGCAATGTGCAGCTTGCGGTTTATTCAGCAAGTGCAGCCGCGATCAGCCGCAAAGAAAACCCGCGCCACCTCCAATCCCTTGTAAATGCCATGCTTCCTCCGTCGGAGCAGGTAAACGTATTTAGTTGAAGAGAAGGAACTGCTCCCATGAGACTTCTGATCGTAGGAACACTGAACGGCCAGCTCTCCACCGCCACAAAAATGGCGATGGATAAAGGGGCGAAGGTGACCCACGCCGAACGTGGCGAACAGGCAGTTGAAATTCTCCGAGCCGGCCGCGGCGCAGATTTGCTGATGGTAGACGTCGGCATCGACATTGCGCGCTTGATTGCTCAACTTGAAAGCGAGCATATCTGCCTGCCCGTCGTTGCCTGCGGCACCGGCACGGATGCAAAAGCAGCGGTTTCCGCTATCCAGGCTGGGGCGAAAGAATACATCCCTCTCCCACCAGATGCAGAGTTGATCGCTGCAGTCCTTTCCGCGGTTGCAGACGATAGTCATCAACTCATCTTCCAGGACCAGAAGATGGCAGAAGCCATTGCTTTTGCAGACCAGGTGGCAAAATCAGAAGCCAGCATCTTTATCACCGGCGAGTCAGGCACCGGCAAAGAAGTGATGGCGCGCTATGTACATCGCAAATCAAACCGCTCGGATAAGCCGTTCATTTCAGTAAACTGCGCCGCCATCCCGGAAAACCTGCTTGAATCAGAGCTCTTCGGACACGAAAAGGGATCCTTCACAGGCGCCGTCGCTCGTCGGATTGGTAAGTTTGAAGAGGCTAATGGCGGCACCCTCCTTCTCGATGAAATCAGCGAGATGGACATTCGCCTGCAGTCCAAACTGCTTCGCGCCATTCAGGAAAAAGAGATTGACCGGGTCGGCGGTAAAGCCCCCGTCAAAGTCGACATTCGGATCATTGCTACCTCAAACCGAGATCTGCAAGAGTCCATTCGGGAAGGAAGCTTCCGCGAAGACCTCTTCTACCGCCTGAATGTGGTCAACCTGGCGCTGCCCGCTCTCCGGGAACGCCCAGCCGATATCGTCGCGCTCGCCGAACATTTTGCGAAAAAATATGCTGCTGTAAACGGCGTCGAAGGAAAGACGGTTTCGCTCGAAGCCCGCCGCCATCTCGCGAAACATCGCTGGGCCGGCAATGTACGTGAACTGGAAAACACGATCCACCGTGCGGTTCTGCTCGCTATGGGACCAGAAATCGACGTCGAAGCCATTCGCCTCCCAGACGGATCACGTCTGGATGCAAGCCCGGCACCGATCGAAGGCTTGGCAGCTCAGGCTGCTGCGACAGCGGATGCAATCTCAAGAACACATGTTGGGCAAACTGTTGCTGCGGTTGAGCAAGAACTCATTTTGAACACGCTTGATCATTGCATCGGAAACCGAACACACGCGGCAAACATTCTGGGCATCTCAATCCGCACACTTCGCAACAAGCTGAAGCAATATTCAGACGAGGGTGTTCAGGTGCCACAACCAGGCGAAGCTCGACTGGCTGGCTAACCAACCACAGCTTTAGGTCATTGAGAGCATTTGGGGAACGACAGAATGAGCGAAGTGGGGACGAGTAAGGACGGCGAAGGCTTGGGCAGCCTGACGCCACAACGGATCTTCGCTGAGATTGGCAAGCGCAGTGATCTAGGACTCGCGCTTGGCGTACTAACAATTATCGTTGTCCTTATCCTCCCAATGCCAGCCTTCATGCTGGACTTTGCACTGGCGATTTCGATCACCTTTTCCGTACTTGTCCTTATGACGGCTCTCTTCATTCAAAAGCCGCTCGAATTCAGCGCCTTTCCAACAGTTCTTCTGATCGCCACCATGATCCGATTGGCGCTCAACCTTGCCTCGACACGCCTCATTCTCTCTCATGGCCACGAAGGCACAGGCGCAGCAGGCAAAGTTATCGAAGCATTCGGTAACTTTGTGATGCAAGGCAATTTCGTCATTGGCATCATCGTTTTCGCGATTCTGGTCATAGTGAACTTTGTTGTTATCACCAAAGGTTCAGGCCGTATCGCCGAGGTCGCGGCCCGCTTTACACTGGACGCCATGCCCGGCAAGCAGATGGCGATTGATGCTGATCTTTCCTCCGGACTCATTGACGAAGATCAGGCACGTGAGCGTCGCAAGAACCTCGAAAATGAAGCGGCCTTCTTTGGCTCCATGGATGGCGCCTCCAAATTCGTTCGCGGAGATGCCATCGCGGGTTTGCTGATCACTTTCATCAACATTATTGGCGGCATCATTGTCGGTGTTGGCCAAATGGAAATGTCATTTGCCGATGCGAGTGCGGGTTACACCCTACTGACCATTGGGGACGGCCTGGTAAGCCAGATCCCCGCGCTCATTGTATCAACTGCTGCGGGCCTGCTCGTCTCAAAAGCCGGCGTAGAAGGCGCTGCCGACAAAGCGATGTTCGAACAGCTGTCTGGATATCCACAAGCGCTCGGCATGTCCTCCTTTGTATTGGGCGTCATGGCGCTTCTACCAGGCATCCCCATGCTCCCCTTCATCGCCCTTTCAGGCGGAACCGGATACCTGGCCTACCGGATCATATCACAGAGAAAAAACGCGGCGGAAACCGAAGCGGCCGCAGCCATTGCCTCTACAGAAGCAACGGAAGCAGAGCCAAAAGAAGAACCCATCTCGCAAACATTGAAAATCGACGAGCTGCGCCTGGAGATCGGATACGGGCTCTTGCCTTTGATCAATGACTCAGAGGGTCAGAAACTCACAGACCAGATCAAAGCGCTGCGTCGTCAGTTTGCTGCCGACATGGGCTTTGTAATGCCCCCCGTGCGGATCCTCGACAATATGCAACTTGAAGCAAGCCACTATATGGTGCGCGTGAAAGAGGTTGAGGCTGGTGCAGGCGAAGTTTACGTGGGTCAATTACTGGTAATGGACCCTAATGGCGGTCAAATCGACCTCCCCGGTCTTCACACTAAAGAACCAACATTTGGTCTTCCAGCAACCTGGATTGATGCCGGTATCCGCGAAGAAGCAGCCTTTCGCGGTTACACAGTTGTCGATCCCCCAACCGTCATCACCACTCACCTCACAGAGGTTATTCGCGACAATATGCAGGAACTTCTCTCTTACGCTGAAGTGCAGAAACTGCTCGACGAAATGGGCGACGAACATAAGAAGCTACTTGAGGACATCGCGCCGAGCCAGATCACCATTTCCGGCATCCAGCGGGTTCTTCAGACACTCCTGGCTGAGCGAATTTCCATCCGCGATCTTGGCACAATCATGGAAGGCATCGCAGAAGCCGTCGTCCATACCAAACAGCTCACCCATATCGGGGAGCATGTGCGCATGCGTCTCGCCCGTCAGCTTTGCGCGTCCTATGCAGCCCCTGACGGAACACTGGGTCTCATCACCCTGTCTCCACAATGGGAGCAGGCTTTTGCTGAATCTCTCGTCGGTCAGGGCGATGAAAAACAACTCGCCATGGCCCCAAGTGAACTACAAAAGTTCATCGCAGCTGTTCGGGAGAAATTTGAACGCGCTGCGGAAGAAGGCGAAATGCCCGTCCTTCTCACGAGCCCCGGCATCCGCCCTTACGTGCGATCCATTATCGAACGCTTCCGCCCTCAGACGATTGTCATGTCTCAGAACGAGGTGCACCCGAAGGCACGCCTCAAGACGGTCGCAACTGTATAAGAGCGGGAACTCAGAATAGATGCGCTTGCGAACCTTCATCGCCGATTCCATGACCGAGGCCGTAGATCAGGTCCGAGAGGCCATGGGTTCGGATGCCATCATTGTATCGAGCATCGAAGGTGAGAATGGTGGGTTCGAAGTAACAGCCACACTTGATCAGCGGGCCAAGGATCACGCCGCCTCTCCCCCTTCCGAAGAGACAGTTCTTGAAGAGATCCTGAAAGAACATCTGAGCGCGTCACAAAAATCTGTCGAAACACCTCATACCCATCCGGCCGAGCGCGCTGGCGAGCAAGTAGCACAGACTGAGCCCAATCTGGTTTTCTCCGAAGCCACTCTGCTAAAGGCGCTGGAAGATCAAGGCGTGCCGACCATTCTGGCAAGTGCCCTAACGGCAAAAGCTATGAGCGCTGGGATCAACGACCCCGTCAACGCCCTCGCAACAGCGCTGGCAGACCGCTTCTCCTTTGATCCCCTTCCCATTGCACCACCTCACCCCATCATGGCGGTTGGGCTGCCAGGACACGGCAAGACAGTGACTGTCGCAAAACTGGCCGCACGCGCCGCTGTCGAAAATGTACGTGCGCAAATCATCTCAACTGATGCGGAGCGTACCGGCGCAAAAGCACAAGCCGAAGCTTACGGAGATCTATTGCAAATACCCGTGGACCACGCAGAAACCATCGACGCCATGGGCCTGGTGCTGGACCAGCGGACCGATCGCATGGGCATTGAAGCCGCAGACCGGCGCGAAGCCTGTTTCATCGACACCGCGGCGGCCAATCTCTTAACGGCTGAAGGACGTCAGACGCTCCAACATCAGATCGCCGCAGGACAACAAATCTCGGGAGCTGAAGCCATTCTGGTCCTCGCAGCGAGCGGAGATGCGCGCAGCATGGCCGAAACCGCCCAGGATTTTGCAGAGCTCGGTGTCCGTCGCGTGATTGTCACACAACTGGATGTATCACGCCGCTTTGGGGGCATTCTCGCCGCAGCTGAAATCGCGGGGCTCTCTTTTGCTCAATTTTCCGACACGCCGTACCTGGCCCGCGGCGTGTCTGCTGCGACACCACTACGGTTAGCTCAGATGCTTTTGGGACAAGCGATTAAAGCACCGCTTACGGAACATACCAGTCCCATTTCAGCAGTTTAGCGGCCAAAATTTGGCGGAATCCTTGAGCAGTTAACCTCGTCCAAATTAGATCTGGGATAAAGCCCCACTCCTCATGTACCCTAGAAATCAGTCACCCGGGCAGTGGCACCTGGGCGCGACGGAATGACAATTCGGGGGAAGTATAGTGAACGATATTCTCAACCAGGCCATTGCCCTCTTCCAACAGGGCTTTGACACTGTAAATTCCATTCAAGGTTTGATTATTGCGTTGATCGCAGCATTTTTGATGCGCAGGTTTGGGCAGATCATCGCTTGGACTTTTGCCGCGACAATCATCCATGAGGTTGTGTCAGGCGGGAGGCGATATCTTGCAGGCGACGCAAGCCCGTTGCCAAACCTGACCGATGTTGACGGCGATCTAAAACTTATCGGAATTAGATTCTTGGGATACCTGGTCGCAATCACAGTTCTCTACATCGTGCGTCGAATTGTGATGAACCGATAACTGACGACGGAGAATTCAGTCGCGGAAGTTTTCGAACTGAAGCGGCTGTTCACCGCCCTTTTCTTTCAGAAACGCGATGACCTCTTGTAAGTCGTCGCGTTTTTTTCCAGTTATGCGCAGTTCATCGCCCTGAATGGCAACCTGGACCTTCATCTTCGTCCCTTTGATTTCCTTCACAAGCTTCTTGGCGAGATCTTTTGCAATCCCTTGCTTGATTTCGACCTTCTGACGCACGCTTTGGCCAGCGGCAGGCTCGACCGACTTATAGTCAAGCATGCCAGGCTCTATGCCGCGCCGCGATAGGTGCCCCTGCAGAAGTTCCTGAACCTGTTTCAGCTTCAAATCATCATCCGCATTGATGGTGATTTCGGCCTCATCCAGTTCAACCGAACTCTTTGACCCCTTAAAATCGTACCGCTGGCCGATCTCGCGCATCACATTTTGGATGGCATTATCGACCTCAGCCAAGTCAGTTTTCGAAACAACATCAAATGATGGCATGACAATGCACTCCCCAAAGCATTGCCAGGGGAAGTGGAAACACTTCACCGTCCGGGAATGCGCTGAAATAGATAGCAAGAGCCCGGTTTTAAGTCGACCAAAACCGAATGGGCTCGGGCTCAGGATGACGAGAGGTGCATTCTAACCAACTATTGCATGAGGAAAAGGAGCAAACCGACGCAAAGACGCATCTTCTATTGATTGCTCGCCCCAATATTGCCCTGACGATGTATATTGAGAGAAATCTCGTCCATCTCTTTTTGATCGAGCCGGACTGCCTCTTTCTTCACCCGTCGCTTCCGGTTTTCTTCCATCAGCTCATACTTCTTGAGGTCGCGATAGCTGTCAGCCAATTGTTCTTTGGCATCGTCCAGCTGTTTGCTGATCTCATCAATGGATTGAAGAAGGTTTTCGCGGCGAACCAGCATCGATTTAGCGAACATCGGATAGGCAAAATGCCCCACATCCGAAATACCCGCCTTATCTTGCTCCGCCTGAACCTGTTTGTTCAAATCACCTTCACGGCGATGAAACTCATCCAACATGGATTCCAGGTCCGCAACCTGGCGCCGGCGTTCATCGACCTGAAATCGATGTAACCGAATTAGCGACTCTTTGTTTCTCATCACTCACCCTCCTGGGCCTCACTTATGTCCACTGGCTGAGCGCGCAAAATCTCTTCCAGTAAACTGAATCCAGCAGCTCTGTCGGTCTGCTCAGATTTCGCCTGCGATAGGAATCCTTCCAAGGCAGGCTGATAAAAAATGGCCTCATCTACTTTTCCGTCAGAGCCAGGCCGGTACGCACCCAGACGGATTAACTCTTCCATGTCGTCATATGTCGCGAGCAATTGTCGCGCTTGCCCGATCAGCTCCTGCTGTTCCGGGTCGTTACACGACGGCATTGTCCGTGAAACAGATTTCAAAATGTTTATCGCCGGATACCGGCCGCGCTCTGCAATAGAGCGTTCCATGACAATGTGCCCATCAAGAATGCCGCGCACGCTGTCGGCAACGGGCTCATCATGGTCGTCCCCATCCACCAGAACGGTGAACAGCCCCGTAATTGATCCCGAGCCTGTGCCAGGTCCGGCACGCTCCAGAAGCTTCGGCAGCTCAGAGAAGACAGTCGGCGTATATCCTTTACTCGCCGGAGGCTCTCCACAGGAAAGACCAATTTCCCGCTGCGCCATAGCAAAACGTGTGACGCTGTCCATCATGCAGAGAACTTGAGACTCCTGGTCTCGAAAATACTCTGCCAGGGCCATCGTCAGCAGCGCCGCCTGGCGCCGCATCAGCGCTGTTTCGTCAGATGTAGCAACCACCACGACAGATCGGGCAAGCCCTTCGGGCCCCAGGTCATCTTCAATAAATTCCTGAACCTCACGGCCACGCTCGCCGATCAACCCAACGACGGCTACATCGCAGGCCGTATTGCGGGCCATCATCGACATAAGGACCGACTTACCAACGCCGGAACCTGCAAAAATCCCCATCCGTTGCCCTGAACAGCAGGTCGCAAAGGTGTTCAAAGCCCGCACCCCCAAATCAATCGGTCCGCCTACCCGGCTCCGCAAATGAGCAGGTGGTGGCGAATTCCTTAGGTGATAGGGGTGAGGACCCTGTGGGAGCGGCCCTTTGCCATCGATCGGCTCGCCCATCGCATTGATGACCCGTCCCAGCCAGGCTGGCGAAGGATGAACAGCTGGAACATTTTCATGAATGGCGGCATGAGCGCCGACACCAATTCCCTCAAGAGAGCCAAATGGGAGGCATAAAGCGCGGTCCGAGCGAAAACCCACAACCTCTGCGAGGATCTCACGGCCCCCGCGCGCTGTGATTTCAACCCGACTGCCGACACTCATGGCATGCAAGGGACCCGCGATCTCCACCATGAGCCCCTGTACGCTCACGACGCGACCATAATAGGTAACTTCTTGAATTTCCTGGATTTCTGCCAGCAGAGCGCGCAAAGAACCTGTCCCCAATCAAGCCGAAAATCCGGCTAAAACACCTTAGGTAGGCATAATGTGCCGGAAGGCTTTAAGACGCAGTAAACCTTGGACACAACTATTGGGGATAAGACGATCTCCGTCTTAGGGCGTTATTTATTAGACTAACCGGAGTATGAATCCGGTATTCGAAAATTTTGTGTATTTTTTTCGATCTGATTAACCTTTGTTAACCAAATCAGCTTATGTTTCTGAATATGGATTAACCAAGGGGAGCCGGGTTGCGGTGACGTAGGGCCCGGTCAGACTTGCGATGCGAGTTCTGCTGATTGAAGATGATAGCGCGACAGCGCAGAGCATTGATTTGATGCTCAAATCTGAGGGTTTCAACGTTTACACCACCGATCTAGGTGAAGAAGGCGTCGACCTCGGAAAACTGTATGATTACGACATTATCCTGCTGGACCTTAACCTGCCGGATATGAGCGGATATGAGGTCCTTAAGACATTGCGCACAGGCAAGGTCGGAACGCCAATTCTCATCCTGTCCGGCCTGGCTGGCATTGAGAACAAGGTTCGCGGTCTGGGCTTTGGCGCAGATGACTATATGACCAAGCCGTTCCATAAGGATGAGCTGGTCGCACGTATCCACGCAGTGGTGCGCCGTTCTAAGGGTCACTCTCAGTCTGTCATCACGACCGGCAAGCTAACGGTCAATCTGGACACAAAAACGGTGGAAGTCGACGCACAGCGCGTTCATCTCACCGGCAAGGAGTACCAGATGCTGGAGCTGCTCTCGCTCCGCAAAGGCACCACCCTCACCAAAGAGATGTTCCTAAACCATCTCTATGGCGGCATGGACGAGCCGGAACTCAAGATCATTGACGTGTTCATCTGTAAGCTCCGTAAGAAACTAGCAGCGGCCACCAATGGCGAACACTATATCGAAACTGTCTGGGGCCGCGGCTATGTTCTGCGTGACCCAGTTGCAGAGGTCGAAAAGGCGACAGCCTAAGCGACCCAACGAGCTTCTCTCTCTGCGCTATCTGGGGGAGATGAAAGGACGCCGCTTCGGGGGGAGCGCGTCCTTTCTTTTTGCCCGCGCTCTTCTTATTTCCCGGCAAATTTTACGAACAAAAAGGCCGCCTGCATTGCGGACGGCTTTTTCTTGATTAGATGTCGATGAGATCAGGCGACGGCAGCATCCTTGAGCTGGGCAGCTGGTACATAGAGCCCCCGTTGACCAGCTTGAGGCTTGAATGTGTCGGTGATCCCGATCACCGTTTCAGCCGCTCCAAGGAACAAATATCCATCAGGGGCGAGCATTTGAGACATGCGCTCAAGGATTTCCGCTTTTGTCTGCTGATCGAAATAGATCAGAACATTCCGGCAGAAAATGACATCAAATTTGCCCAGGCTGTTGAAATTATCCAGAAGGTTCAGCTTTCGATACTGGATCATTGATCGAATTTCGGAAGCAACCTCCCAGTCATTGCCCTCCTGCATGAAATACTTCATAAGCATCTGAACCGGCAGGCCGCGTTGAACTTCAAACTGCGTATATTGTCCGAGCTTTGCCCGTCGCAGAACGTCTGTTGAAAGGTCTGTACCAATAATCTCACTGTTCCAGGCAGGGTTCTTCTCCGCCCATTCCTTCAAAATCATAGCAATCGAATAAGGTTCCTGCCCTGTTGACGCAGCTGCACACCAGATACGAAGTTTACGAGAGGCTCCACGGGTCTCCTGAAACTTAGGCAGCACAGTCTCTTCAAAGATCGTGAAAGGTGTTTTGTCCCGAAAAAAGAATGACTCATTTGTCGTCATCGCTTCTGTGACCTCATCAAGCAGCGCTTTTGGAGCACCGGACCGCATTTTTTTTACAAGACCCGAGACGTCATCCAGGCCCTGTTCACGAGCGATAGGTAGCAGACGGCTCTCGATCAGATAACCCTTGTTTTCGCTGACGACCAGCCCAGATTCCTTCTTCAGGAAATCAGCCAGGTACGAAAATTCCTCTGGCGTCATAGCCGTCTCCCTTCAATAAGCTTCGATGCCACTTCGGGCAATTCTTTCAGAGGCACCACTTTGTGGCATATGCCTGCCTGAGCGACGGCGCCTGGCATTCCCCAGACAACACTTGAAGCTTCGTCTTGCGCAATAATCGTTCCCCCTTCAGACTGAACGCGTTTCGAACCGTCTCTTCCGTCGTGCCCCATACCCGTCAGAATGCAAACCAATAATGACGCACCATAAATCGGAATGAGGCTGTCAAGCATCGGGTCAACCGCCGGTTTACAAAAGTTCACGGGCGCTCCGTCATCCAGATGGATGCGAACACTCGTGCCCTCTTGTTTCATGAGCATGTGCTTGCCGCCAGGAGCGACATAGATTTTTCCTGGTTCCACCAGCATGCCTTCTTCGCCCTCAATACACGTGCGGTTTGCGCTACCACCAAGGTGTTCTGCCAGAATCGCAGTGAAGGTCGGCGGCATATGTTGGGTGATGACGACAGGAATTTTTGAAAGAGAAGGCGACAATGCCTCAAAGAGATCAAAGAGTGCTTTTGGCCCGCCAGTAGAACTTCCAACCGCCAAAATTCTAGGCCGTATTTTGGACGCCGGTTTGAACTGCAAACCCGGTGCAGTCGCAACCGGCGCCATTGTGCCTTTTGCAATCGCCGTCTTTTCCGCAGCGAACACGCGGCGTGGCGCCTTCGATTTTCTGGCTTGTCCAACAGCTCTAATCTTATCAACCAGCTCTGTTTGAAAGCCCTCAGATGCATGGCCATCACGCGTGGATTCAGGCTTGGGCACATAGTCTGTTGCACCAAGTGTTAACGCCTTAATCGAAATGCTGGCATTTCTGCGTGTCAGGGTCGACGCCATCAGAACCCGTGAAGATGGCGAGGCCTCCAGGATTTTCGGAAGCGCCGTCAACCCATCCATCACGGGCATTTCAATATCGAGAACCACAACATCCGGCTTGATCCGACCAGCCTGCTCTACGGCATCCTGCCCATTGCGGCAGCGCGCCACAACCTCCATATCCGGCAGCGCATCAAGCCACCGGCCAATCAAGCCACGAATGACGACGGAGTCGTCAACAATCATGACCTTGATTTTTGCACCGCTGCTACTCGCGGGCGAAGACTGCTTCTCTAACGCTGGCACTTTTATGCAACCTACTTAAATGAGTCCGGTACTAGATAAGCCCAGCTTGGGCGAACTTGGATTCTATAATCTCTTTGTCGAAGGGCTTCATGATGTACTCATTGGCCCCGGCCGTGATGGCTTTGGTGATGTGAGCCATATCGTTTTCCGTTGTGCAGAAGACGACGACAGGATCGGTCCCTCCATCAGACTTACGAAGGGCCGTCAGAAATTCCATCCCGTCCATAACCGGCATATTCCAATCGAGCAAGATGGCGTCCGGCATCGATCCAACGCATTGATCCAACGCCTGCTTTCCGTCAGCCGCTTCGGCAATGGAAAAATCCATCTCCTCGAGAATCCTCCGGGCAACCTTGCGGATCACCGAGCTGTCGTCCACTACCAAACATGTTTTCATCATTTTGTCCCTAGCTTCACCACCCAGCTTTAGGCCGCGATTGAACGTCCCTGAAAGTCGAGAACCTTTTCCACATCGATCAGAACCATCAACCGGTCTTTAAGCTGCTGAACGCCCATCGAGATGGAGCGCCAGCGAGGGTCAAGATTGGAGGGGTTACGTTCAAGCGAAGAGTCGCTTACCCGCAACACTTCGCCCACACTGTCAATCACAAGACCATAGGACTCTCCGCGATATTCAACGCCCACTGCGAGACCATTTTTCCCATCCGTTCGAGGAGGTAGATCCAGTCGACGGCGCATATCAATCGCCGTCACGATGCGGCCGCGCATATTGAGCACACCAGCAACCTCTGGCATCGCCATAGGCACCGGCGTAACCGATTCAGGCATGAAGACATCCTGCACCATCGGAACCGATATTCCGAAAAGCTGATCGCCAATCATTACGGTGATGTATTCCGAGGTTGCACCATCAAGAACGAAACTGTCATCTGTACTTGTCGCAGTTTCATCCAAACCTGTTGTTTCGCCAGACACACTCATGCCGCTTCTCCCTTACACGTAACAATTTCGTTCACGACCTGGACAAGGCCATCGCGGTCAAACTTGGCAACATAGTCATCAAATCCGGCGTCGCGGCCACGGTTGAGGTCTTCGGCAGTCCCGTGCGCAGAGAGCGCAACAAGTGGCGTACTTACCCAGGCGCCTTCAGACTTAACGGCGCCGGCAAATTCAAAGCCGCTCATACCAGGCATTTCAATATCCGAGATGATGACATCAAACTCATCACCCTTCTCTCGAAGGGCAAGAGCGTCTGCACCACATGTAACCTCAGTTACATCATATCCAGCCATGCTCAGCATTGGCCGGACGATCGCGCGGAAGAACGAGCTGTCATCGACCAAGAGCACTTTCTTACCGAACGCTTCCGGAACACCGGCCGGTCCTTCTTTTCGGAACCAGTCTTCAAAGACCTGCGTCAGATAGTGACCAACATCCAGCACCTCCGTCGCCTTGCCACGGACAATCGCCGAGCCCATCATGCCCGGCATGTCGGATGTAAGCTCGACATTCAGTTGGTCTGTAACAATGTCCACGATCTCGTCGACCGCAAGACCAATCGACCGTTCATCCTCAGTGAACACGAGGACAGGCTGACGGCCTTCTGTTTTAAGCGGCGCCTTGTCGACAACATTGATAATCGGCATCAGTTTGCCGCGATACTGGATAAGGCTTTGATCGTTCGAATGCTCCAGGTCAGCAATGTCAAACTCCTCAAGCCGTGTCACAAGAGACAGCGGTACAGCCTTCGGCTCTTCAGAACCTGCGCGG
Organism: Parvibaculum sp.; assembly: GCA_002695905.1. Classification (GTDB taxonomy): domain Bacteria; phylum Pseudomonadota; class Alphaproteobacteria; order Parvibaculales; family Parvibaculaceae; genus Mf105b01. The sequence goes on along the minus strand of NZQM01000034.1, from coordinate 8,742 downwards.
AAGACGAGCAGTGACATTTCACCATCAGCAGCACCCGAGCCTTCTTCTGCGGCACTTGCTTTGTCACTTGCCTCAGAGAGTTCGCTCGTGATCGATTGCGCAATACCATTTGGATCGACGATCATGATGACGCTGCCATCACCAAGGATAGTGTTACCGGAGAACATTGTGATATCGCGAAGGATTGAGGCCGCTGGTTTGACGACAATTTCCTCGGTGTCAAAAACACTGTCGACAACAATACCAAACTGCTGATCGCCTACATGCGTAACAACGATGAACGCTTCTTCGTTCTCAGCTGTGCGACGCAGAGGCTCAGGATTTGAGTTTGCAGCGTCAACGACTGCCACATCGTCTGCTGCCGAGGCATCGACGTCATCATTCGCTATCGGCTCAGGAGCTACCCGATCAAGCTGAAGCAGGTCATCCATAAAGACGAGCGGCAACAGATGGTTGCGCAACCGCAGCACAGGTGTCTTGTTGATATGCTCAATCCGGTGCTCACTGTCCGCTTTAGCCCGCACAAGCTCGACAACGGCAAGCTGTGGAATCGCAAACCGTTCATTGGCTGACTCAACAATGAGAGCAGACACAATGGCAAGTGTAAGCGGGATCTTAATTGTGAAGGTCGAGCCTTTTCCCGCAGCTGTGCGCAGGTCAATCGAGCCGCCAATCAGCTCAATATTGGTCCGCACCACATCCATGCCAACGCCACGACCGGAGACGCTTGTGACTTCCGCCGCAGTAGAGAGACCTGGATGGAAGATGAAGCGGCAGATTTGCTGCTCTGTCAGCTTCTCAAGTTCGGCCTCAGTCGCCAGCCCATTGGAGGCTACTTTCTGTTTAATCCGCTCAACATTAAGGCCGCGTCCATCATCTTCGATCTCGATAATGATGTGGCCGCCTTCATGATAGGCACGAAGTGTGACACGTCCTTTATCAGACTTGCCTGCAGCGACACGCTCTTCTGGACCTTCCAACCCGTGGTCAGCTGAGTTGCGGACCATATGAGTGAGCGGGTCTTTGATGAGATCAAGAACCTGACGATCAAGTTCGGTGTCGGCACCAACCATTTCAAGGTCGATTTTCTTATCAAGCTCTTTGGACAGATCACGAATGATACGCGGCAGTTTCTGCCAGGCATTACCAATCGGCTGCATCCGTGTTTCCATGACAGCACCCTGAAGCTCGCCAGTCACATTGGACAGGCGCTGCAACGGGACTTTGAACTCACTGTCATCAAGACGGCGGACCATCTCCATGAGTTGGTTACGCGTAAGAACGAGCTCCGACACCATCGTCATGAGGTTTTCGAGCGTATCAACATTTACCCGAATCGACTGAGCAGCAACGGAACCTTCTTTCTTTTGCGCGCTGTCATTGGACTTAGCATCCGCCTTGGGCGCATCCGCTTTAGGAGCTTCTGCTTTCGGTGCTTCAACAACCGGTGCTGGGGCCGCTACCTCAGCAGGCGATGGCACCATGTCCTCCGGCCCCTCTGCTTCCTGGAAAGCACGCTCAAGTTCCTCTTCTGATACTTCCCCAGGGCGCAGTTCACGCTCTGGTTGCGCTGGCTCGACAGGCGCCTCGGGAACCGCGACCACCTCTCCTGACACGTCTACCGTCGTGCCGCCTTCTGACAACACCACCAGTTGGTCGATCAAATCGCCATCGACACCTTCTGGCTCCGCTTCAGTGGCTTCCAACTCAGCCAGGATTTCTTTAATGCGGTCAATTGAGTGAAGGATAATGGTCACACCGTCATCCGTTACCGCCATGCCATCTCTGTACTTGCCCATCAGGGTCTCAGCGGCATGAGCGAGAGCCTCCAGACGTGGCAGTCCTAAAAACCCGCAGGTTCCTTTGACAGTGTGAACCAGCCGGAAAATGTTGCTGAGTATCTCATCATTGTTTGGTTCTTGTTCAAATTTGACGAGTTCAACATCAACGACATCGAGACTTTCATTGGTCTCTGTCAGAAATTCACTTAGCAGATCGTCCATCTCAGCCCCTCATATCAGCCTGCTCTTGTGAGCAGCGACTTAGTCTCGGTCCTTTTTGAGTGGACCATCGACATTGGGCAGATCGTGCCTGTGAACTGTTAAAAACCTCTGAAAAAGCCGTGCTTTTGGTTTAGGCCACAACCATAAGGCGAAATTTGTGGCGTTTTTCACCCATTAGGTCGCCCTCTAACCCAAACCTTGGTCAGAGTAGCCATTGAAAGCGGCTGAGTAATGGAAGGAACCTCAATCTCTGGGCTTGGCAATCAGCCGGAAGTCTTCGCCGTCCATTTCCGCGGAAATATCCATCTCGCACTCCCGTGCGACAAGCCCTGTAAAATAAGGCTGAATCGCCCGCGCATCGAGCACATCGTCTGCCGACCGCCCATTCAGGAAACGGTCGGTCTCCGTTGGCACACGTGCATTTATCCCCTTTGACACCAGAGAAAAGGTTGGTCGCTCAGGGTCACCAGATATTTCGAGGGAGATGCTCCCTCCGCGCGGGATTGCAGCAAGAGCGATCAGGATCATATTGAGAAGCAGCTTAACGAGATCCTTCGGCATGACCGCGGAAGGCCCTTCCCAGGTCATCTCCGCCTTTTCATGCGAGACAAAGCCCATAGCCACATCCTTGGCGTCATTCAGATCCAACGATGCACCCGCCGAACCAGCCGCCCCAAAGGCCAAACGGGCAAACTGCAATTTCGAGGACGCTTGGGTCGCGCTTTTCTGGATGAGTTCCATCGCATAGCGCTGCATCTCGGCATCATCTTCGTCTTCCAAGACTTCAAGACCATTGGTAATGGCGCCAACTGGGCTAATCACATCGTGACAAACACGGCTGCACAAAAGCGCAGCCAAATCCAAAGCCTCAATCTCGTTCGCCTGTTCCATCGATCCCCCCAGTTAACCATCCGCAATGGCCGCTGATACCATTTCTGGGGGCTCCGGGCCAACCCTGTTCCGATATTGAGGCACCTAGAAAAGATCAATTGACCTGCTGACCTGGAAAATGCTGTTCTCCGGCCTTTCAGGGCGACCAATTTGTGAGGAAAGCGCGTGACAATGTTTCAAGGCGACCGAAATGAGCTCATGGAAGCTCTCTGCCGAATCGCTGTGCAGGCCGGCGCCGCCATCATGGATCACTACGCGACCAATTTCGTCGTCAACGAAAAGGACGACAAAACTCCGGTGACTGCCGCAGATCAGGATGCAGAGGACATAATCCTTCCAGCCCTAGAAATAGCAGCACCGGGCATTCCTATCGTTTCAGAGGAAGCAACAGCGGCAGGTGCCGAGCTGGAAGTTGGGCCCGCCTTCTTTCTCGTCGACCCGCTTGATGGCACGCGGGAATTCATCAACAAGAACGGCGAATTCACCGTCAATATCGCGCTCATTGAAGACGGATGCCCCACAATGGGTGTTGTCTACGCGCCAGCGAAAAATCGTATGTTCTATTCAGCCGGTCCAGGGAAGGCATACGAGCAGGACATAGAACCCGACGCAAATGGGTCCCTCGATAAAGCCACGAAACCCGCTCTCCTGACGGTCCGCAAAGCAGACCCAAAAGGCATGATTGCCGTGGCGAGCAGATCACACCGGGATCACAAAACAGACGAATATCTCGAGATGTACAACATCAAAGATTTTCTGACCGCCGGCTCATCGCTGAAATTCTGTTTGATCGCAGCAGGTGAAGCCGACATTTATCCCCGCCACGGTCGCACGATGGAATGGGACACAGCAGCAGGTCATGCTGTTCTGTCTGGCGCAGGCGGGCGTGTAGATGAGATGGATGGTTCGCCGCTCAAATATGGAAAGCTGGAACGGGGATTGGACAATCCCTATTTCGTCGCCAAAGGGGGCATAGACTAGAAGAATCTCTTGGCCTGAAGATAGTGCGCATCACCGCTATCCAGCGGCAATATCCTCAAGCCTGTCGAGATCGCTGATCTCTATGATGCCTTTATCTGCCAGGTGAATCACGCCTGAAGTCTTCAGCTTTGTAACTGTCCGGCTGACGGTCTCAACGGTAAGCCCGAGATAATCGCCCATATCTGTTCGGCTCATGGGCACGTAGAGCTTGCTAGGACTATCGCCACGGTCTTCCGCACGGGCACTGAGCCAGAGCAGGAATGAAGCCAGTCGTTCTTGTGCCGTCTTTCTACCTAGAAGAAGCATTTGCTCCTGCGCTGATGCGATACCGCGATTTGCAACTTGAAGAAGTTTGCGGCCAAGCGAGTGTGAGTCGCCTACCAGCATCTCGAAAGTGCTGCGCGGCATCTGACAGAGTTTGACACCCTCCAGAGCCTCCGCAGTCACCGAATGCTCATCGGCAAATGTGAGACCTAGAAAATCACCTTTGAATAGAAAACCTGTCACCTGCCGTCGTCCGTCTGCGAGGAGTTTGTAGAGCTTCAGCGAGCCGTCCAAGACAACGTAATAAGCCTCATTCGGATCACCCTCAAAAAACAGGCATTCGCCGGATTCCAGAGATCTATGCCTATTGACGCTCGCAAGCTCGGCCAATTCAGAATTGTCCAGCGCCGCGCATACCGCCCGGGATCGCACGTCACAATCAGCGCATGGGTTTGGATCACCAACGGCACTTCCGCCAGAGCGCACTTCCATCCCTGCATCAGAGACCATCTTCATAGCCGACCACCCCGCCGATTTAGACAGGCCCGCAACCGAGCCCGTTTCATACATTCAGCACCTGTAAAACTAGGCAGTTTAAGGTTTCACTGCAAGGAAGTTAGCAGTCCAACTGACGCAGGCAGCAAGGCTGACCTATCGCTTCCAAAGCACGATAACCGGGTAAAATTAGCTAGTTAGACTATTTCCGCACCCAGGCACCGGAGGCATTTTGAACATATTGCCCCGCCGGGGTTTGACCAATAATTTTCGCCCCTGCGAGAGCCTCAACATCCGCCAGCGTTGAACCTGGCGTCGATTGGGCAATTTCGCGGTATCTGTCCCGGCGCTTCAAGTTGATGTCTTGGACAAGCCGCTGGGTGGCTGCGTCCGCCCCCGAAGACACGATACCTAGATAGCCATCACGCTTTTCTCCAACAATACCTACGGCCTTAGCATCGTCGAGCGCGTCTGCGAATGCCGCTGGCGAGAACAGCGTCACAGCAAAGGCCATTCCAATGAGGGCCACCAGCATGCGAAATTTGGAAACAGATTTTCTCATAGCGCCCTCCCTAGAATAGGTCTGGATTTTCAGCAAGCAGGTCATCAAGTTCGCGATCAACCTTGACCCGAATTTCCTGCTCAATCTTTACGTTCAGATTGATCTCAATGGGTTTGTCTGGTGCTTCAATTTTTACCGTTGGCTGACATGCAACCAAAGCACCCATCAAGACAAACGCCAATGGCGGCAACACGATGCGTTTTTTCATCATAGAGCTAATCCTGTCACGCAGCGGATGAACCAAGCCTGAATAGGCACCGGCAATGTCTCGAGTCCCATTGATTTTGTCATTGATCGGTGACTCCTTTGCCCCGGATGAGATCAATCGCGTTCGCGCCCAGCGTAGCAGACCGCAACAACTCCGCAAATGATGCTTCCGTGTTGATATTGATCGCAAATGGGTACCCGTCATAAAGCCCAGGGTTTGCGCCCTCAAGATTCAGTTTCAAAGTAAGGCGGTCCTGAGCGTTCCCCTCAAGGGACAGCGTCAGACCAGTATACTGAAAATCCTCCAGAGCCTGAAAAACCAGCGCGCCCTGGCCGCCTGCCACAGCGTCAGTACCACCACTTTTGTAAGAGAGCTGCCCCGGTTCACTGGCGGTCAAAACGCCACCCGTAATAATGGGATCACCATCGCGAATGGTAACGGGAATACGTCCACTGATAATGCCAGTCCCACTCGCCCCATCAAGAGCCAGCAGAGTGATAAAGGCAGAAAGGTCGACTTCATCCACAGCAAGTTCAAATGTCTGCTCAGAAGCGCCCGGCTCAATCACACCAGAGGAGAGAGTAATCGTGCCGCCGGCGAAGGGCCAGGAAGCTCTTTCAACGATGACACCCCCCAACCCATCGAGACTGAAGGTCACCGTGCCGTCGGTCAGGACCATACCCGCGTCAACAGAGCCGACATCCAAGCGTTGACCTTCGGCCGTCCGAGGAGGAAACAGATCATCAAATGCAAGGTCACCACGCACGCCCTCTATGCGGGCGGTTTCGGTGCTGAAACCAAGATCATCAAGCCGCGCATCCGCGGCGCCTCGGATGACGCCTGGGCGCCAACTGACATCGGCCGTCGCACTCATGCTGCCCACAACATTGGTCAGAAGCCCCTTTAACATCGGAAACAATGCCTGAGGCTGAAGACCAGCAGGAGAATAAATAAGCGGGCCAGCGACGACTTGTGCAGATCCCCGACCATTGACAGTACTGTGCGTTCCTTTCACCGACGCAAGGAGCGAGAACGTTGCCGCATCGGAAACCAACAAGTCAAAGCTTGTTGAAGCAGCCGTAACGTCGCCATCGCCCACAATGTCCAATGGCGCAAATCGACTGACTTCAGCAAAGTCGGTTAGCCTTCCAGAAGTCAAACGCCATTGGCCCGCCAATGAGACGAGGTCATCGAAAGCGATTTCAAAATCTACATTGCCAAAAGAGAGACCTTGAGCCGGAAGTGAGAAGTCAGCACCTTCTGTTCGCAGCTTAAGTTCAATATGTTGATCAAGCACCGCATCGGCTTGAAGAGTCTTGAACTGGGCTTCAAGCAGTGTATCCCCAAGGTCACTACGCACAACAAGCAGCACCGCGTCAGTGCGAAAAGCAATACCGGACGTCGGCGGCCAATAAACATCACCGTCCACACTCGTCGCGCAGGCTTGAGTGGAAAACGGGTCGATCAGAACACCACCGAGGCTCAGCCTACCCACATCAACATTCACGCAGCCGTCAGACGGCACAATCCTGTAGCCCATTCCCGCTTGCTGGATGACACCGGCACCACCCAGCGTGATCGCCCCCTGTGGCAAATCGAGAGTAGCGCTAAAGGAGTTGACGGAAATAGGTCCTGGTTGAAACCCACCGCCGCCCCCACCAACCAACGGTAGAAGCGGGCCCAGGTCGAGCCCGTTTTCATCCCCTTTCAACGAAACGGAGACGGCTCCAATTTCAATTGACTGAAGGCGTTGCTCAAGAAGCCCCGAGAGCGTGTAATCGACGAGGATATCCTCAATCAGGAGTGTGGGGCGCGCAGGATCACCCACGATGAATGACTCTACTTGAGCGCCACGAAACCCCACATCTGCCAAAGCAAAGTCAAACTCAACAAGTCCTGCCTCACTCAAGGCCATGCGAATCTGCTCTTCGGCCAAAGCAACCCGCTCAGACCACCAATAGGCCCCCGCTGCAAACCCACCGGCCAATAGCAAAAGAACAGCCGACCGTGTCAGCCAGCGCAGACGTCCCTTTTTGCTGCTTTCGTCAGGTTTCCTGCTCACGTCGGAGACTTCCTTAGACCAACACTTGGCGACAAAAAGACCAATGCCTCTGATTTGCCGATTTTTTGCCACACTAGCGTGGTCGTATGCTCTTTTATGGGACTGCCAGAGTTTTCGCGAACTGGCAGGTTAAGCGCTCCTGAGTGAACCGCAAGTGGGGACGCAGGATACCGAAATGTTCGGCGCGCCCAAGGCAGATATGGGGACAACAATGTTGGCAGCTCTTCTTCAACGCCACAACAAGACCAAAGCAGCGGCGCTCACCTTCGCAGGGTTCCTGGCGCTGGGATCACCAACCGCTCATGCTGAAAGCGAACAAGCACCACCGCGCGAGACAGACCCCAAATATTCAGAGGAAGAAATCTACGCCGCCGCATCAGAGTTTTTCGGCGGCACAGCTGAAGGGCTGGCGGAAGTCGTGCATCGCGTCTTCTCTGAGAACGGAGAACCTAACGCCTATATACAGGGTGAAGAGGGAAGCGGCGCGATTGTGATTGGCGCGAGATACGGCGACGGCACACTTGTCACCAAAGCAGGGCCTACAGCCAGAGTCTTTTGGCAAGGACCATCCGCAGGGTGGGATTTTGGCGGAGACGCTGCTAAAACCTTCACACTCGTCTATAACCTGCCCAACACCGATGCCATCTATCAGCGGTTTCCGGGTGTTTCTGGAAGTGCCTTTTTTATAGGCGGCATAGGCGCAAATTATCAGCAGCGTGGCGACATTGTCCTGGTTCCCATGAGAGCGGGTGTTGGCCTTCGCCTCGGAGCAAATGTCGGCTATTTGAACTACACGCGGGAGCGAGACTGGCTGCCTTTCTAGACCGAAAAATGCCCGTCACATTCCCCCTTACACGCGGCGGGTAGAATATTTAAAGTGGCCGCACTTTTGCGTATCATGTGATCATCAGGAGTAGGCTGTCCCTTTAGGGCACACCCTAACCTGCGTGTGAGTCCAGAAAATGTAGCGAGCGATCTAATGTCCGAGAGTTTACTTTTCGCCATTTTGGGCTTCCTCGTGGCCTGTCTCCTTGGAACAGTGTTTGCGAGCTTTCTTTGGCGGCGAGCGGTCACCGTTACAACCCGCAAGATTGCAGAAGATGAAAATTTTGCGGGCCTGGACGAAGTCGCAGACCTCAAAGCTGACCTACGGGCTGCTCAGAACACAATTGGCTCTAAAGACCGGGAAATAGGTGAGGCAGCCGCCAAAACAGCTGACCTAGAAGCGGCCATTGCCGAAGCAAAAGCGTCCGGCGAAGGGGCTGCAGAAAACCTC
>NZQM01000033.1 GCA_002695905.1 Parvibaculum sp. | reverse complement strand
GGGCACGCTGGTCCCCACATCAATGCTGAACCGCATGCCATCGGTTCGAAACAGATGAAGCTCCAAGCGGCGCGCGCCCTGATCAGCCTGGTGAAGCAGGGGCACCATCTCATCACTCAACAGACGAATGGCCTGCTCAATATCCGTGAGCGCCATCAACCCTTCCGCAAACTGCAGACGGGTACGAAACGGCACCAACGGCATATCGGGAGAGATAGGTTCACTGGCGCGGCCCAAAGCCTGATCAAGACGCGCGGCCAGAACTTTGCCGAACCGGGCGACCATTGGCGCCCGCGGCAGCGTATGAAGGTCTCGCACCTGCTTCATACCCAATCGCGCGAGATCATCCACCATGGCCATATCCAGCCGAAGAGCACTTAAAGGCAAAGGGTCAAGGGCTGCCCGCACTTTGTCTTTCGCTACAAGCGTTACCGCACGCGGGCCATAGCGCGCCATCGCCCAGGCAGCTCCCGGATAAGGAGCCACAGCAACCCGCGCCGACAGACCAAAATCGGCCAGACGCCTCATCAAATCCTCCACCAGTCGCGCTTCTCCCCCAAACAGATGTCCGCAGCCGGTGATGTCGAGAAAGATACCGTCAGGTTCTTCATGCACCGGGGTCGGATCTGGGGCCGTCCAGGGCGTATAGCGCCCACACCAGTCGCTCAACTGTTTGAGCGCCCGGGCATCTGCGTGCGGGTCTTCCCCATGTACCCCAAGCCCTGAAACAACCGCCAGCGCATCAGTGATAAGCTGCCCACGAGACACGCCCAGCCTGCGCGCCTCCTTATTAAGCGCGACAACACGCTCTCCCCCTTGTCGTGCGCCGCGCAAAGCCAGAGGGGCATTCGGATCAAGCTGGGTCGCGCGCGCCAGCCGATAAATCGGCCAGTCAGGGAGCCAGAGCGACAGTATCCGTTTTTCTGTTGAATTATCAGACGACACAGACCTAAACCACTGAAATATATAATTAAAACAGAGATAGACAGAATAGAACAAAATAAGAACATTAGAGTGTGCCGGAAACTGTGACTGAAGGCGAGTCAGTTTTCGCGTATGCTTAACGGGTGTTCTGTTTGGAGGCCTCTATGACCTGTTTGAAACCCGTTTTCGTTCTCAGCATCTCTGTTTTATTGCTCGCCGCTTGTTCCACCGCAGAAGACCGCGCCCGGGAACAGGCGCTTCAGGACCGCGCAGACGATCAACACTGCCGGGAACTAGGCTTTGAACCAGAAACCGAGCCTTATGGAAACTGCCGACTGAAACTGAGGGAAGTCCGTGCCTCACAGGAAGCCCCGAACCATCCAAACTTCGGTGTGGGGGTTGGCATCGGGATTGGATTGTGAGCCATGAAAACCCTTGTCATAGCTTTGTGTATTACCGGCGGCCTTGCCTTAAGTGCCTGCACAACACCTGAGCAGCGTGCGTCAGCAGCCGCTGCTCAGCGTAACGCAGACGAAGCGGAATGCACGACCCTCGGCTTTCAGCCTGAAACAGAGGCCTTCGCTGATTGTCTCTTACGCCTGCGGGAGATCCGGAGCGAAAACGCCAAAACGCGCGCGCTGAACAATGCCCGCCGCGACCCGTTCTGGCCCTGGTACCGGTCGCGCTACAGATATCCTTATCGTTATTGGTAACTAGCTCGCCTCTCGCACATCGAGAGCCTCATCCGACGGCGGAAGAGAGAGGGAGACCTCGCGCCGTCCGTTGGCTCCCCGGTATTGTTCAGACACACAGGAAACAAAGCTGCCTGCATAGGCGTCCCAAGCAAGCTCTGACAGGAAGGGGCGGCCACCTTTGCACTTCTCCAGATCTACCTGCCAACTGGGCCGGTCAATGGCACGCAAGCTGCCCTCTTCCACTGTTGACGCCGCCGACACACACCATCGGGTGAGCGCGGCACTGGGGCTTGCGAGCTCCCCAAACCCGCGCATCAGGATAAGGGGGGTGCTCGCATCTTCTGCCGCCAGATGAAGCCGCCGACTCGCGCGCAAGTTAAAATGCCGGGAGGTCGCTGGCACCTCACCAACAACGGCAGCAAACACACCAGCGCGAACACATTCTTCCAGAGCCCATAACATGTCTGGCTCCCGCGCTGGGTTCACCAGAAGGAGATGGCCAGGGTCAATGCCAAACCCAGCGAGCCCCGGGCCGTAAAGCGCGCCTATGTCATAGGCGCCCCAGCTTTGCTGGCACCAGGCAATCAGCCTGTCCTTCCCGCTTGGCGTACCGGACGCATAGGTCGCTCGCGTGGCAAGAGCCGCGGCAAAGCCGATGGCCGCTCCCATATCGCCATAAGATGCTGCCCGCACCTCATGCACGCCCCGACAGGCGAGACCACCACCCGGCAGCCGTGTATCCATATCGTCGAGGCCGAACTGAAACCGCCCCTCTTCCTCCTGAAAAGGTGGGGTTTCCAGTGCCGCAATCTGCGCCCGCAGACCGGCCATCAGTTCTGTTTTCTTCAGGGACTGCATACCATAGCCAAATGTTCCCCATATGTTCTCATTTGACTATATGAGAGTCAAGACAGGCTAGAGAGCCACCTTTCGCGCCAACATCTTCACCTGCCCCTGCTCGACTGATGAATGCACAATCTCAAAACCGGCTGTTTTCAGCCGGTTCCGGACATCTGGTTCGCTCAGCCGCAGCTTGGGGTATGAGCTTTTGTGAAGCATCCAGCCGCTCTCTTCCCGCCGGTGAATAAGGTCATGGACCTCAACACGGTCACCCCGGTCCTCCAGAAAACAGGTCATGATCCGCTCTTCTGTCTGCGCAACGGGAATAAACCGGTCCACCCCTTCCAGAACATGAGTGAGATCCCGAAACCCCAACAGGAGCTGACCGCGCGACGCGAGCACGCCATGAACCTCACCGAGGAAGCGGTCAACATCCTCAAAAGACGGGAGGTGTGGCAGCGTATCTCCAAGACAGACGGCAAGCTCAAAGCCAGGCAGAACGGCGCCCTGCAGCTTCATCATATCGCCTAGCACTCTATGCACAGCCAAGCCTTCGGTCCGACTTTTCAACTCATCCAGAAGTTCCGCAGACTGGTCGACCGCCGTGACCTGGTAGCCAATCTTTGTGAGCGCAACACTGTGCATGCCAGGACCGCATCCAAGGTCCAATGCCCGCGCCCGACCTGTCTCACATTCAAGGTCCAGACCACAAAAGAGCCCCTTATCCGCCCGAACGCGGGCATCAAAATCACCCACCATGGTTAGATAATCCGCCGCCAGCAGGTCGCGGTAATGGTTGCTCACGTCACTCATTGAGATCCATATAAAGAATTATTTATGTCTTTATATAAATCCCTCAAATACTATGGCAAGCCCTAGCCCTCAACAAACCCAGGCCACTGGCCCATATAGTCGACAAATTTGTCGCTAAGCCCCTGGTCATTGAGGTAAGCCGCTGTTACCGGAATAGTTACGGGCTCGAACGACGCGTCCTCCGCAACCTTGTTTGGGAAGTCATGCGTTAAAATCGCCGCACGCCCAAGCAGAACAAAATCGCATCCCTGGTCAAGGCAGGCCTGGGCGTCTTCAGGCCGTGCGATTTTACCGGCAACACCGAGCCGCACATTGCCTCGATCCAACTCGGTGAAATAATCCATGAGCTTCTTGCCTTTGAACTCTTCGTCAGTTGGTTCTTTGAAAACATTCCAGAGCGACATGTCCAGATAGTCGATCTTATCTTCGCGCATCAGACGTTGCGCGACTTCAACAATCTCGTTGAGCTTCAGATCAAACCGTTCTGGCGACAAACGAACACCGAGATGAAACTCCGCCCCGCACCGGGCGCGAATGCCATCGATAATATCGAACAGAGGTCGCGACCGGTTTTCGAGCGATCCGCCATACTTGTCGTGCCGTTGGTTCACGCCAGGGCTCAGAAACTGGCACAGGATGTATCCATGTGCCCCGTGAAGCTCAACACCATCAAAGCCTGCCTTCTCGGCCCGTTCTGCCGCGGCGACAAAGTCTTCGATCAGCTGATCGACCTCAGCTGTCAACAGGGCACGCGCCCCAAACTCTTCATTGTCTGATGGACAATGCGGTTTTTCGCCAATGAGCTCTTCCGGCGATCGCATGCCCGCATGGTGCAACTGCACCACAGCAATACTGTCCCGCGCTTTGATAGCCGTAGAAAGCCGCGTCAACCCCTCAACATGGTCATTAGAAAAAATGCCAAGCTGCCCCGGAAACCCCTGCCCCGCAGCCTGCACATGCGCTGCACAGGTCATGGTCAATCCGAAGCCACCTTCCGCCCGCATAGTAAGCCAGCGAAACTCTTCGTCGGACAAACGTCCATCATCGTAACTTTGAGTATTGGTAAGCGGCGCCAGCATGAAGCGGTTCTTCATGGCAGGGCCCCGCGTGAACGACAAGGGTTCAAACAGATCAGTCATTTAACATCCAAGATTTGAGTAGAAATCAAAGTAGGTTCAGGCCTCTTGTGCCGTGCCCCAATAGTTGAATCCAGCAAAACGCGGGATGTCCGGCAAATACATCGTCTCAAGGTTATTCACTTTGAACCCGCCCTGCTCCAACACGCTCGGAATGTTGCGGTTGAGATTGCAGCCACCTGCGATCCGTTTCCAAAATGGATTGACGCGATCCTGCCACTTCCGCACGCCTTCATCAGGCGCAAGACCGTGCTCACAGAAGATCAGATTTCCGCCCGGCCGCAAAACGCGCTTCATGCCTTCCAGCGCTTTCTGGGGATCAGGGATCGTGCAGAGTGAATAGGTCATCATCACAGTATCGACCGAATTAGTGTCCAGCGGAATTTCTTCTCCCGGCAAGCCCACAAACTCCACATCAAAACCCAACCCCGTCGCCCGCTCTCCAGCTATTTTCCAACTCTCTTCTGAAGGGTCCAGGCCAATAACCCGCTCCACGCGGGAGGGGTCATAATGCTCAAGATTAAGCCCGGTTCCGATACCGATTTCGAGGACCCGGCCTTCGGCCATCGGCACGACTTTTTTTCGCTGATAGGAAATCGGCTTTGCCCCACAGGCAAACTTGCTATTGATGATCCGGGGAACAATGTATTTTTCATAAAAACCCATGCGCTCTCTCCCAATGTTGACGGTCCAGAGTATAGCCGCAAAAAGGGGCCTTAGCGCCAGTCCGACACACCAAAGCGCAGCAAACGATCCTCAGCAATCTCCCCGACACACCGTCCCCGCCCACGTTGGGCCAGCACGCCAGTGCGGGCCAAATTTGCCTGTCTCAGAGGAGAAAACATCCGAACCCCTTGGGAGAGCGCGTCCCAGATGTCCTCCGCGGTAGGAATTGCCTGCCTTTTTGCCCTATCCGAAAGTTCTACCGAGTCGGCAATCAGAATAGCGCTGAGCGCCGCTTCTGCTGCAGAACGTGCATACACCGCAACAATATCTGCATCCCCACCCGCACTATTGGGCACACGGCGACCGGCAATAGCGATCCCCCCTTTGATGACACCAGGGCGCAGGCCGCGGACCATTTCAAGCCATAACGCCCCGCGCTGATCAGACGGCACATCGAGCACAGCGTCAAAATCAATTGAGAAAGCGCTGCACTCACCACTGACAACATAGGCGGACGCCAGATGAGGCCCTTCGCCCATATGCCGCACAGTCTGATCCGCCAACGCTCCTGCGACTGCATATTGCGCTGCTGCAATCGATTGATCAGGGTGCCCCGCATGAACCGCAGTCCGTGCCGCTTCCAATGCTGTCCGCGCTGCTTCACTGCGCGGCAACACGTCAAGGTGTCCACGGGAAACCAAGTCCATATCGCCCTCAGCGTCGCGAGCCGATTGCTTGAGAAAGGCGACACCCGTCGCAACGGCACTGTCAGACACCGAGGCATCTTCGGCGCTGACACCCAGATAATAGGTTGCACCCAAAATTTCGACTGATGTCGTACTCACATCTCACCTACCAGCCAGCTTAAGCATCAAAGCCCAACTTCATTGCGCTGCTAACCCCGGTGCGGTCCATACACCATCGCTGTTTGCATCAACATAGATCGGATTGGTGAATGCATATGGTTTGAACTGTGGATAGACCAAAGCGTAATCCTCACCGGGGTCACCAGACACCTCAACAGTAACATAGCTGTCTTTTTCAAACCCGAGTTTGAAAGCTACCACCTCTCCATTGGCAACAGGGAAGTTCCGAAGCGCTTTGCCGTTGACGCTGATCGTTAAAGTGGACGCATCGATCCAGGGAGCAGAAGATACCCGCACTGTAAGCTCCGCACTTGCACCAGCGACCATCTCTCCAAGCCCCTTGTCGCCGAGCATGACTTCGAGCATCGGCCCTGTCGTGCCATAAACCCGTCCCTGTTGAACAGCGGATACAAAAGCCGCTTCATCAAATGCTTCAATAGTGTCTTCCTCAACCGCAATCATGTTTCGTGGCAAGCCCACCTGCTCGGATGCGGTATGGGAGTCACTATTGGCTGTCGCGACAATTTTCTCGCCCTGTGAAACAAGTGAGAGCCAGTCACGACGGAGGGCAATTTCAGACTCTCGGGAAATCCCGTTCATCACTTCCATGGCGTCAAAATCAATATCGCGCGTGCCCGTGACGGGATCTTGATCAATAAGGCGACGGTTACCCTCGCCATCCAGCGGCTCGCCTGCATTAAACGAACGCCCAATACCCATATGGTCAAAATAGGCCGCACGGTCCCCAGACCAGTCCTCCTCCCAGGCCGGACTCCCAGGTGCAAACCTGTCATCCCACCGCGCATGGTTGAGCTGAATAAGAGAGTCGGAACGCCGCGCCTTAAGATCGTCAATAACTTCCCGCCACCGCCGGTTCTCATTTGCAAACGCCCCACGGCGAAAAGCCAGAGCTTGCGCGTCTACAGGGAAGGCATTCGCATGACCCAACGTATAGGGCGCCCGGTCGCTGGCCACCTCTCCGGTAATCTCTGTGCCTGCTATGGTCGCAACACGATCCCCGACCTCAAGCCGGTCGATAGTTGCTTGGAAATCAAAAATCGTTTCGTGTTCAGTTGCCACAAGCACCTCTGCGCCCTCTGCAAGATAGGTCGCGACGCGCTTCACCCTCGGCATCACTGTGTCAAAACTCGGTCCCGAATGAACGTGGAAATCTGCAGAAATAAACCCAGACGTCTCCACAACCAGATTAGGCTCAGCAAGTGTGAGCACTATATCATTGCCTGCCTCAACAAGAATCTCGGTCTTCTCCAAAGAATATTCAGGCCCCCGCGTTCCATAAACACCGTACTTGCCGGGCGGCAATAAAGCGTAAGTTGGGTCTTTATCTGTCCCCATCAGAAAAATCTGATTGACGCCCGTCAGGCGGAAAGAGCTCTCGTCCCGCAACTCGACTGCCCCCAGCAGATTGCCGCCAAAAAGAGGGTCAGGTGTGTCATCAAGGCCCTTGAAGGTCAAACGCATGGCAGAGCCTCGCGGAAGAGCTACTCGGGACGGCGCATCCAGATCCACTGTCTCAAGCGTCGCATCCGCCTCCCCCACCTGAAAGGGCACGCTGAGCTCTCTGCCTCCTTCTGCGACAATACGCAGCGTGTAGGCACCTATTGGCAAGCGAGCCGAGAAATCGCCCCTGTCATCTGCTCTGGTTTGAGTGAATGGTGTCCCGTCACTCAGGTCCACATGGACAACAGCTCCGGCCTCTGAAATACGCCCGGAGACTTTCGCCGCGTCAGCGTAGATGCGATCTGTAACTCCAGCCACATCCGCACGCGGCGCCAGGTGCAACACTTCTTCAAAGCTAATCTCATCGCCTGCCGCAAGCTCCGTGAAGGGCACCTCAAGCAACTGCATGAGACCGACATCCGATCCGTCACCTGTGAGAAACGGTTCAGTGATCGCCAGGAAGGAGAGAGCTGAAAAATCCGCCAGCGCAAAAAAAGGAAGATCTACTGCGGAGCCATCGGCATTCGAACGCTTCGCCGACACCATTTGCCATCCATAGGTGATCGGCGCATCGGCATCTGCCGGGCTCAAAGCAACAATCAAATCGGCGGTCCGGGCAAAAGTTGCAATCTCAGTCGGGCCCCGTGTCACGAAGCTCTCCTGAACGAACCCGTTAGATCTGTTGGGATCGATCGTCGACGCAACAAACGGAACCAGCGAATAATAGTTGAAGAAGATGCTTGTGTAGAGCGCCACACTGGGCTTGCTATCTCGTTGGGTCAGATGTTTGGAGATGAAGAGCTTGTCAGGTTTATCGGCGTCGAGACGGTAACTGGTCTCGACAATCACCCCACCCTGGCCGCCAAAACTGCGAATGACAGCAGACGTTGCCCCTACCTTAGCGTCAACGCGTTCAATATTCACCGGCGTATCACGGGAACTGTCGATAAGGTCCTGGGCGCCGACATAATGGTCATCTGCCCGGCCGCAATAACCAAGGTCAATCAACGTGCCACCGCGCACGGACAGTTCACTCTCATGGGCGATACCGCTAATGACCGCGCAGACAGACCCATTGCTGAGGATCCAGTCTCCAATGCCGCCTGCGGCGTCAGGACCAGACTGAACATATTGAGCGGCATTTTCCGCGGTGATGCGCGTCGCGACAAGCTCCGCCGCCCCGGCCATTGATATGACCCCGCTCATCGACATGGTCACGCCGATCACAGCCGCTGAAAGTCTCTTTTTCATCTGCGTCCCCCGATACCCTACGTCCTCAAACTTGGTTTGAGAGAGCGCAAGCTATCACAGAGAGAAATGGAGAACACCGCAAAACAAATTAGCAACCATCTAAAGGCAGGTTAGTAGCATTCTAGGCAGCGTCCGGCAGGCTCAACGTCAAGCCATTGAGCTCTTCAGAGAAAATCAACTGGCAGGAGAGACGTTCATCATCACCTGCCAGATGCTCGTCCAGCCGGTCGAGCTCTTCGTCGAGCGGTTCATGCAACTTGCTTTGCCACTCCGGGGCCACGCGCACACGGCATTCACCACACACGCTGGACCCGCCGCACTCAGCGCCAAGGTTCACTCCGTGGGCGCGGACAATTTCCATTACCCGCCATCCTTCAACAGCGTCGAGCTCGCGCGCAACGCCGTCGCGATCTGCAACGACAATCTTCATGGGCCTCACCTTTCAAGTATTTCCAGGTGAAGTGCCAAATCAAGTTTGGAGGTTCACCGTAAGGAAATGCGCAAAAGAAGTCTGAGCATGGCTTTTACACAAGCCTTGCTCACGGGGGTTTGGGGAGAATTGTTAGGCGACGCCGAGCTTCTTCTGAAGGTTCGACGAAGACGTTGTGTACTGGAAAACGATTTTCGCGTCAGGATCGACAATCCGTTTGGCTGCCTGAGCCATCAGCGCCGCTTCATGGAAGCCAGAAAGAATAAGCTTCAGCTTGCCGGGATAGTGATTGATGTCCCCAATCGCGAAAATACCGTCTGCATTGGTCGCGAACTTTTCTGTGTCCACAGGGATAAGGTTCTCATCCAGATTGAGACCCCAATCCGCGATTGGACCAAGTTTCATAGTGAGACCAAAAAACGGCAACAGCGTATCGCATTCAATCTTCGTGAGCTCACCGTCCTTCGACTTGTAAGTCACACCTTCCAGCTGACCATTGTCACCATGAAGTTCGGTGATCTGCCCCATGTGGAAGATCATCTTTTTCTCTTCCACAAGCGCGTGCATTTTGTTCACAGAGTCAGGTGCTGCGCGGAAACCGTCACGACGGTGAATAAGCTGCATGCTGTTGGCGATAGGCTGAAGGTTGATCGTCCAGTCGAGCGCACTGTCCCCACCACCGGAAACCAGAATATTCTTGCCTTTGAAAGCATCCATCTTCTTTACTGAATAGAAGACCGATGTCCCTTCATAAGCTTCAATGCCTGGGATTGGGGGCTTCTTCGGCTGGAAGCTGCCGCCGCCCGCAGCGATCACAACAACTGGCGCTTCGAAAGTGAGCCCACCGTCGGTTTTTACCTGCCAGTTGCCATTGTCGAGCTTCTGAACCTGCTCGACCATTTCATTGTAGTGATATTCAGGACCGAAGGGCCTCGCCTGCTCAAGCAGATTGTCCGTCAGTTCCTGGCCGGACACGATAGGAAGACCCGGAATGTCATAAATCGGCTTTTCAGGATAAAGCTCGGCGCACTGGCCGCCAGGACGATCAAGAATGTCGATCACATGAGCCTTCAGGTCCAAAAGGCCCAGTTCAAAGATCGCGAAAAGCCCACAAGGGCCCGCGCCAATAATGACCACATCAGTCGTAATCGTGTCCTGGCTCATATCGGTCCAGTCCTTTCAAAAGGTCGCAAAAAAACAAGTGGGCGAGCCAATAGCAAGGTCCCGCACTCACGTAAAGAACGTTGTGAGAATGTAATAATCATCCAAAATGCAATTTCAAGTGTGAAAATCTCTAAATAACACTTCTTTGATGTATTTTAGAGCTGAATGCGACGCTCTGCCCTCGTGACAAACCGACAGCAATGCTTATGTTAGGCGCAGAAATCGGGTGGTCGATGTTATGGGTCCTCCACCCCCCTTTTCGGAGTATTTCATGACCAAGTGCCAGACGATGGCCGATGTCCGCCGGGAGGTCGACCGCCTCGACCGTGAACTCGTTGCCCTTCTAACAGAACGGCAGGCGATGATGAATGAGGCTGGACGTATCAAAGCAAGCCGCGATCTGGTGCGAGATGAGCCCCGCATTGAGCAGGTCGTTGCCAACGTACTGCGCGAATCAGAAAAGACAGGCCTCTCCCCCGCGATTGCGGAGCCAGTTTGGCGCCTCCTCATCGAAAAGAGCATCGAACACGAGTTCGGTGTCTTTGATCGCCTGCAAGCAAACGCTCACGAATGAGATAGCTGCTCTTGTTCCCTCTGTGGGAGGTCATTGGTATCGAGCCTTGGCAGCTCAAGAGGTTGGTATCACGAAATAGGTACAGACTCAGTCACTGTCGTGATCCGCAGGTAACATCCAAGGTCTGACACAGTCGACAAAGTGTCTGAGCTGCTCCCCGTTTTTGGACCACCCGGCTGGATGGTTTTCCGGGGTTAGGCTTATCCGGGCAATTGGCTGGACAAGCCGGGATGCATGGTCACCGGCGGTTTGTTGCCGGTGGCGCTGTGAGGGCGAACCTCGTTGTAGTCTCTACGCCAGTCTTCCAATTTCAACCGGGCGTCGTCAAGGCTCATGAACCAATGTGCGTTCAGAAATTCCGCCCTGAAGCTCCCGTTGAAAGACTCGATATAGGCATTATCGGTCGGCTTGCCTGGTCGTGAGAAGTCCAGCGTTACCTCCTTCTGATACGCCCATAAATCCAGGTCCCGCGAGATAAACTCACTCCCATTATCAACCCGAATGGTCATGGGGTAGCCGACCTCTCGGCAGACCCGTTCCAGGGTTTGCACCACATCTTCACCACGATAGCTGAAGCGTGGGTCCGTAGCCGACGAGAATCGTCGTTTGCTTGAGGTCGATCTTTTGGTCGTTGGAGCGTTGTTCGTTCAACCTCGTGACACTTTCGTCAATGATGCCAAAAATCTCGTCATTCATGCCCATTCTTTTATCCGATTTGTTTAGGTGGTCAAGTTAGAGAGGAATTCTACAAACTGAAAATCAAGCTCCGTATCAATATCCGCGGAGCGTTCTTCGGGCATTTCAAAAAGAAATGTCTTCGAAAGAAACAACCCGGTGTCGCCCATTAGTGCCGCACGTCGCCAGACATAAATAGACCCGTTCATATCAAAGGTCAGCGGCGCATCCTGACGCCGGACAATCGGTGGATCAGTTGGTTTTGACAAGCCAACAGACCCATCACCACGCTCCTCCACCAGATTGAAATAGGGAGAACATTTTGCCGGCGAGCCGGTTATCACATTGTCTGCGGCCCTCTCTTCCAGAAGAGAAACAGCGCCCACAATGTCATTTGGCAAGCGCAACGGTGATGTCGGTTGCAGGTCCACAATGACGTCGAACGTCGTCCCCACCTGTTTCTCAACCATCTCGACACAATGCATGATGGCAGGCAGCTTCGCGGCCTTATCTGTCGCAAGCTCGGCCGGGCGTTCGATCAGGTGATCAACCCCAGCTGCACCTGCAGCCGCTAAGATCGCCTGGTCGTCACTTGACACAGCGATATGGTCAAACAAACCACTCGCTTGCGCCTGCTCAATGGAATGCGTGATAAGGGGTTTGCCCAACAAGGGTCGGATATTCTTGCCCGGAACACCCTTTGAGCCGCCCCGCGCCAATATTGTGCAAAGACGTGTCACACCCGTTCTTTCTCACCAAAGACTTTGCCGAATTCTTCCTGAGCCTGCTGCAGGTCGTCCAACTGGCCGATATCGATCCAGTATTCGTGGATCGGAAACGCACTTGCGAGCCCGCCTTCTGCAATCAGCTGATCAAATAGCGTCGGCATGTCATACATCTCGCCTTCAGGCACGTGGCGCAACACAGAGGGCGACAGAGCATAAACGCCTCCATTCACAAAATAGTTTTGGGTGGGCTTCTCGCTGATCTCGGTAATCTGATTGCCGCTCATCTCAATGACGCCATAGGGCACCTGGAAACGATACTCGCGCACACCCATCGTCGCGTCAGCCACCTGATCCACATGAAAATCGAGCAGCCGTCGAAAGTTGATCGCCGTCACCAGATCAGCATTCATCACCAGGAACGGTGCATGCGGCGTTTCTGGGAGAAGCGTCAGAGCACCGGCTGTGCCCAAGCGCTTACTTTCCTCCAGATAGGAAATATCAACACCCCATTCATGACCATCACCAAAATAGGCCTCCACCTTTTCAGCTTGGTAATTCACCGACAGGAAGATACGTTTGAAGCCTTGCTCCGCAAGACGCTCAATGATGCTTTCAAGCACAGGCTTGCCACCAACGGGAATAAGGGGTTTGGGAAGGTTTTCCGTCATTGGTCGAAGGCGCGTGCCCAAACCACCTGCCATAATCACAACCCAGTTATCGCTTCGATCGTCCTGAACGATGCGGCTCAGTGTCTCAAGGCCGCTGAGCCCCCCATCTGCATCAACAATCGGCACCTGGGCGATCTGATATTCCCGCATCCAACGCATGACCGTTTTGCGGTCAATATCAGGGCCTGCAGTAATGGGGTTCGCCTTCATGACGTTGCCAACAGGCGCTTCCAGTTTCTCCCCCCGCAAAATAGCGCGGCGGACGTCCCCGTCAGTGATAGTTCCTTGGAGACGACCGTCGTCGCCGACCACCAGAGCGATCTGGAGCGTACTTTGATCCAGGTTCTTGATCGCCTCACCGAGGGTAGCGCTCGGCGCCAGAACCGCTTTTTTCCAATGAGCCATTGAGTCTCCTATTGGACGATCAGGTCATCCGCCGCATAAGCGCGCGCGGCATGAGTACCAAGAAGCGACCAATAGAGCTCAGGACGAAGTCCTGTGCCTGGCCGTTTAACTGTTAGGTTTTCAGTGGTAAAAATTTCCCCAGCAACAATAGGCTTAGAAGCAACCAAGGACTTACGTCCAATCGCCATATTGCTAATTTCTGCGGGCCGCGGCTCTTTGGTCCCATTACCAAGGCCTGTGGATACCCGTCGAACCCCCTCTACAAGGGCACTCAATTCTTCTGGTGTCGCCGACGCTTTATGATCAGGGCCTGGCAATTCCTTATCGAGCGTGTAGTGCTTCTCAATGATGCAGGCACCCATTGCTACTGACGCTATCGCGTGAGCAATACCTTCGCTGTGATCTGAAAATCCAACAGGTAGACCAAACTTCGAACGAAGCGTCTCAATTGCTCTGAGGTTTACGTCAACGTCCGGTGTTGGATAAGAACTCGTGCAATGCAACAGCTTTACGCGGGATTTGAGAACAGCTTTCCCCGCTTCGCTCTCAAACGCTTCTTCGAACGCCTTTTCGCTAGGCATGCTCTCGCCAAGATACCCATGCGCCACCACGCCAAGCATGGTTTCCACTTCATCCAGCGTCGCCATACCTGTCGAGAGGATGAGGTCGCGGCCTGCCTTCGCGCAAGCATGCAAGAGCGGTGCGTTAGTAAGTTCGCCCGAACCGACTTTCAGCGTTGCAACGTTAAGCTCATTGGCGAGAAGGTCCAGGCTCCCCAGATCAAAAGGAGTCGAGAGAAACTTCACGCCTTTTTCAGCACATCGTTGAATGAGTGTCCGATGGGCGTGCACATCAAGCTCCAGCGCGCGCAGCATTTCCAACTGCGTTTCACTCTCTTCAGTCGTTTCTTTCTGATAGTCAGCTTTCGGGGCGCTCCGCGTCACCAACGCTTCCGCATTGAATGTTTGAAACTTCACAACATCCACACCAATGTCAGCGGCAACATCGATCATCTCAATGGCACGCCCCAGTGACCCATTGTGATTGACACCAGCTTCAGCGATCACCGTGACTTGGTTCATGGCCTCACCTCTTTGAGAAGCATAAAGGCTTCTGCAGCCGCGCATCCCGCCTCCGCACCACGCACCTTCTCTTTCGCATCTACAATTTCTAGGCTCCGTGGAAACGGTGCGTCACCTACCTCCTCACCATAGAGCCCAATGATGGATTTCTTTTTCGCAGACCAATCTGTGATGTTCTCATAGACGGATGGGATAAAATCCAGACCGCCAGGCCGCCTCACTATGTCCGTTTCCGAGAGTGTTTCGTATGCCAAAACACGCCGGACATATGGCGCACGAAACCATTTGGTGCAGGACAGGGCCGCATCAAAAGAAATTTTGTGGTCTGTGTGGGCATCGCCTGCGAACGGCAAATAGACATCAGATGGATGAACCTGCGCAAAGATGTCAGCGATCTTCTTCACAACCTCACCGATTGGCGCAACATCAAGTGCTGCCGTCTCATACCCAAGGCGGTGAACCGACTGAAAACCAAATGCCTTTGAGACCGCTTCAATCTCACATTCGCGCGTCGCGATACGTTCGTTTGAATAGCCAGAAGAAGCTGTCATCTCCGTCAGAATCAACCAATGCAGTTTGGCACTAGCTTGACGGGCCTTCAACAAAGCCCCCCCACACCCGAAGGTCTCATCGTCAGGATGAGGGGCAACGACCAAAATGTCAGACATGCTCCCTCCCCTTCAAAACGTACTACGTTTCTGAACCAACCGCCGCTGGTCGGTTTCTTGGACAAGGACATCGCAAATCTGCCTGCCCGCTGTGCCATCTCCATAAGGGTTTTTTGCCGCGGCCACCTGCGCACGGTACTGGTCGTCGAACACAGCCTTTTTCAGCGCTGTCTCGATCTTTGTTGCGTCGTAATCAACAAATTCGACATTTTCGGCGTG
The DNA here is from genome assembly GCA_002695905.1 of Parvibaculum sp. Classification (GTDB taxonomy): domain Bacteria; phylum Pseudomonadota; class Alphaproteobacteria; order Parvibaculales; family Parvibaculaceae; genus Mf105b01. The sequence continues at coordinate 2,682 of NZQM01000033.1, read as the reverse complement.
TTCACGACCGACCTGGCGGCTTCCCACATTCACCACTGGCAGCTTCAGAAGTGGCGCTTCAATGATCCCACAACTCGAGTTACCGACCAGGGCAGATGCATGGCGCATGAGGTTCACAAACACAGCCCGCGATAGGTTTTTGTAGGCAACAAGCGTTGGATGACGGTTTGCGTAGTCAGACAGGAGACGTGACATAACGTGATTACCGGGATCGCTGTTTGGACTGGAAACAAAAGTGGGCAAACCGCATGCGCCAACTGCATCAAGGGTCGCCTTCATTTGCCGTTCCGCATCATGCATCTCAGGCAGTAAGGGATGCTGGATCATAATGAGAAAAGGTCCCTCAACAGGCGCCACGTTCATCATTTTCCAGACACAGGCCAAGTCGATTTCAGGCTCATCTACAAGCCGATCAAGACCAGGCGCGCCAACATTGTGAACGCGCCAGGGCTCCTCTCCGAGACGCAAAACCCGTTCCGCACTTCCAGCAGAAGCCGTCATGTGAAGGTGCGCCAGTTTTGTGACCGCATGCCTGACAGAATTGTCGATATTGAAATCATCCGCAGTATCGCCACCGGCAATGTGAACGACGGGAACGTCGAGATAGCCACCCGTCAAAGCAACGGTAATTGCCTCTTCCCTGTCACCGACGACCACCAAAAAATCTGGTCGCCGATATGCAACAACGTCGACAAGTCCTTGTAATTGGATTGCGGCTGACTTAGCGCGGGCGGCATCGCTGTCAGAAGCAAGCAGGTTGTCGATTTTTGCGACGATTGGATATCCATCAGCTTCGACGTCTTTGACAGTCAAACCATAGACCGACGCAAGATGGCTGCCGGTAACAACAATCTCAGGTCGCAATGACTTTGACTGAGATACCGCCTCAATCACGGGGTAAAGGATGTCGTACTCGGCTCTTGAACCGGTAACGAACATCACACACCGACTGTCAGAAGACATCGGACATCACCATGCGGACAGACCATGAGCGGCTGTCCAAGAGATCACCCCCGGACCCAAAGACCCTCCCACCCATATAGGTGACGGGACCTCCTGGTCTAAAACCGACCTTCTCGATTGCTGGGAACATCGGATCAAACACCGGCAGCCACATATTGAGACGCGTCGCGCCATCATCGCGGGCAATGGCCGCAACACTTCCGATAAGAGCACCGACGGTCTCCGGTGTTGCAGCGAGCTCGACAATATCCACGGCATCTTCATGGCGTTTGAAGACAGCGAGACCCAACCCGCCTTCGCCACCGGCAACGCCAATGCGATAGTCATTTTCCGGGTCTTCAAGCATGCGCCAGTTATAGAAAGCAATATCACGTCCAAGCGAGACTTTGGCTGGTGAGGGTGCGATGCTCGGAAGCCAATCGCTGAAACGGTCAACCTGAGCAAAACTCCGACCAGGTGTGTCTGGAAACTTCATGTCGTCAATAGAGGCAGACATTAGTGGAACTGGAGCCATATCCTCCCACCCCAAATTCTGCACAAACCCACGATGGCTATTACTGTTAGGGAATCCGAAGACCATCCGGTATCCCTGTTTGGCAAGCCGGTCATACAAGCGTTCAGCCAACTGTGGAAACAGGCCCATCCCCTGATAATCTGGATGCGTCATCGTCGTCATGGACAGCGCGGCTTTACCGACATCTCTGCCGATCGCAAGTGGCATCGGCGATACAGCATAGTGCGCTGCAAGCGTGTCGCCATCCCAGGCCAGCTCGATCATCGGCGCATCAATTGGATTGTCACGATACCGCCAGTTCCAATAATCCTTGGACATGGGTTTTCCGAAAACCGCTTGGAACAATGCCAAAATGGCCTGCTCGTCACCAGGACGGAAGGGTCGAAAATCCAACTCGTGTGCATGAAACGTTGTTGCTGCATTCAACATGGGTTTTCTCCAAGCAGGACACTTGAGGGAACATTAATAAGGCGCGCTTCGATATTGCGGGCACCCTCAAGTGGCATGGCGGGCGCCCCGGCATATATCGGCAGGTCATTCATCAGCGTCCAGGTGGGCCGCGTCATGAGGCCTGCGTCATTTGTTGCCTCGAGCACCGCATCACGCGTTTCGACTGATGGCTCGTCAAGCAAAAGACAGTTCAACCAATAATTGGCACGACCAAAACACCGTTCACGGAAAACACTGACACCCGGAACGGCGTCGAAGGCAGACACATATCGTTCGGCAAGAGAGCGCTTGCGCTCAATGTAGGATGGAAGGCTTTCAAGCTGTGCACAGCCAAGTGCTGCATTGAGGTTCGGAAGACGGTAATTATATCCCACAGCATCATGGTCGAAGGCCCACCGATGGGCCACTTTCGCCGTTGTCGTCAGATGCTTGGCGCGAGCTGCTAGCTCTGCATCGTCCGTGACAATCGCACCGCCGCCACCGGTTGTGATGATCTTGTTACCATTGAAGCTGATCGCCGCAACTCGGCCAAGCGATCCGCATTTTTCACCTTTATAGACACTGCCGAGGGACTCGGCCGCATCTTCAACAATCGGAATGCCATACCGGGCCGCAACCGCAATCAGGGGCTCCATATCAACCGCGTGGCCATAAGTGTGCATGGGAACGATGGCGCCAAACCGACGCCCTGTCAGTCGATTGCGCAATCCTTCCATGGATCGTTCGCCAATGTCAGCCAGGTAAGCATCAAGTTT
>NZQM01000032.1 GCA_002695905.1 Parvibaculum sp. | reverse complement strand
AGAAAAAAATAATTTAAATGATAATAAAAAAAAATTAGAAAGTTTATCAGAGAAAAATAATTTATATAAAATCGACAAAGATGATAAAGCATACTGGAGAGATTGTGAAAAAATATTAGAAGAAAAACATTTACAATTAAATAAAATGATTAAAGAACATTTAGAAGAAAATAATATAAAAAATGATATTATTAAAATATTATAATTAAATATATTTTTTTTGGTTAAATGTTATTTAAGAAGAAGCAGTTATTGTTCCACTCACACCATCAAGAGTATATACAACATCGTGCTGTAAGAAGCAATCGAATAACTGGTCTGCTCCAGTCGTTACAGTGGGTCGGAATACAATAGGAAGACCTTGTCCAGATAGATTTTTACCAGACTGGACATCGGAGTGTCCGTATGATTCTAAATCAATACCATAGGCAATTTTACTTACAGCATTAGATTGTAAAAATGTTGCTCTATTAAATTTAGTTCCAGCATAACTATTACCAAGATTATTTAAACACCTTATTAAATTAGCATAAGTTTCACCAAGGTTAGTAGCACTTGCTTGGCACGGGGCTACAGGATACTGTATCCCTCCTATCTCCCACGACCATTGCGTAACACCAGCACCCTGTCGAGCAGAAGCACTATCGGCATCAATCGAAGTTAAATCAGACTGTAATCTGAAAATACCGAAAATTGATTTAACACTCCTTTTTCTCGAAGCAAGAGTTATTGTATTTTGACTTGATGCTCCACCAGTAGAATTAACAACCGACTGAACATTAGTATATGATTGTCCGTGCCAAGATATAGGCATACCTGATGCTAATAATTCACGGAAAGAAGCATTAAATTCAGCCCCCATTCTTAATACAGGAACGTGTAATTCAACATCAGTTATAGTCCAAGTATGGGCAGAAGGAGCGAATGAGGCGTGGTCAGATGCTAAAGGAAAATTAGCAGTAGGTAAAACGATTTCGACATAGGAAGTACCATTCGCGAAACCAAGCGGAATTAATCTATCAGTTTGGAATAATCCAGACATAGGAATATGGACTGCTGTGAAAGAAGCCTCTTTTGCTATGTTTGTTGCCCCAGCGACCACTGTTGCCGTTGCTCCAGAAATAGGCATAGTAGCCGAACCTGTATTGCCTGATAATTGTTGTATAGAGCCGTCAGTTAAGGCTAAAGTGCTCATAGAATGTTGAATACCAGTCATATCCGCCATAAGAGAATAAATCGCATTATAGTGGATAACCTCTTCTAACAATCCACCAGTTCCAGAGACAATTCTCCAGGTGTCTATAAAAGACGCAACACCAGCACTTGGGTCTAAACGGACAGCATCATTTGTGCCTGTAGCAGTATTATTAACAGTTAATTTTAAATAAGCACCTTTTAGATTAACAAAAGCATCCACTGGTACATTAAAGGGGAGCCTTATAGTTTGATTTGGGCTAAATGTAGAACCATTGCTCGGTATCATCCTATGATAATTCATATCAGCAATAGGTGTGCCTACTTTTAAAATATCGCTATAACGAAGAACGCTCGGTGTCTCACTCATATTTTCCATTATACTATTTAATTAGAAAAAAAAAATAAATATAAATCATTAAAAAATATTTTATAAATAATTATTTTGTGAAATAATAAACTCTTTATTAAATCCATTATATATTTTAGATTTATTTGTATCAATAAATAAAAAGTTATATTTTTTATTAAATGTTTTATTTAAAATTTTATTAAAAATATTTTTATCACAATGTATTAATTCATTAAAAATTGTTTCTAATTCTGATTTAGTATGTCTTGGGTCAAAAATTATCCAGTGTGTGATTTGAGACCTTATATGTCTTGGTAAATTATTGAGACGTTGTGCTATTATTATTGTGGATACAGCACCACTTTCTATTTGTTCTCCTTCTTCATTTAATAACGGTCTGCCTAAATGTCTATTGTTTTGAAATAATTGCTTTACTATATCTTGACCGTTCTGTTTTAATTGATGTGAAATATCATCCATAATAATTAAATTTCTACCTTCTTTATCTTCTTCGTGTTGTATTCTATCCATAATTATAGGTAAATCAGTTTCTAAATCAGTATAAAAATTTTCTTCTGCTAATTTTGGTTTTCTATCCATAGTTTTTACGCTTGGGCTTAAATAATATACATTGCTAAATCTTCTACAATATATTTGATTTTTACCAGTTCTTTCTGTTAATGCTCTAATAATATTGGTTTTTCCACTCCCTGATTTACCTATTACAGCCATTCTCATCCAGCCTTCATTAGAGCCTGGTAATGGAGGGGGTATATTTTTATCTATTATATCATCACAACTAAAATTATATGCTTTGATTTCAGGACAACCTTTTACATCTATCTCTTGTAAATCTCCCATACTTAATATATAAATAGATAATTATTTTTTAATTTATAATCCATAGGCTCTTAATATTTGCTCTCTTGTATATACAGGTTGCTCTTTCTCTAATGGCTCTGGTTTTGATTTTTCTATATTAACATTTTCTTCTTCTTTTACTTTTTCTTTTTCTAATTCTTTTTCTTTTTTATTATCATTATTATCATTATTATTATTATTATTTTTTTTATTTCTTCTTCTTCTTGATATAACAATTTCTTGCTCACTATCTGAACTATCCTCTTCTATAACTATTTTATTTTTTGCTCTTTTTTTTTTAGGTTTTTTCTTAACAATTACAGGTGTTTCTTCTTCTGATTCTTCTTCTACTTCTGTTTCTAAATTTTCAGGAATAGGTTTTTCAACTAATTTTTTATTTGGTTTTGTTTTTTCTTTTTCTAATTTTCTTTTAGCAATATTTTCTCTTCTTTTTTCTTGTGCTAATTTTAAACTATCTAATTGTTTCTGTGTCCTTTGCTTTTTAGGCTTCTCCATTGCCTCTGCTTTTTCTTCATTAAAGGCTTCATTATTTACATTTACTTCTTCAATATTATTTTCATTATTGGCGGACATTATATAATATTTATAATATTTTTATTTTAAATTAAAAACTAATTTTATAAAAAACTTTATTAAATAAATTAATATATTAGATAATAATATAATGGGATTTTTTGATTTCTTTGAGGAAGTTGGTAAAAAAATAGAATCAGTAGGATCTGGAATTGGTGAAAAAATATTAGATGCTGGTCAAGAGATAGGCAGGAAAGTTTCAAAAGGATTTGATAAAGCCAAAGAAGTTGTTAATGAAATGGGAAAAGGTGAAACTTGGTTAGAAGGAACAAAACTCGCTGGTAAATGGCTACAAGCCCCACAAAAATTTATTGAAAAAAATGATCCATTGGCGAAAGTAATGGGGGACTATGGGGCACTGAGCCCAATCAGCCTTGCTTCAAGTTTATTTACAGCAATACCCAGTAGTGCTGGATATTTACTAAATTTTGCTGATAAAAAACAAAGGGATAAGTTAGAAGCGGGAGACCCAGAAACGGTGGCATCCACTATAATGAGTTCTGTTGGTGTTATTCCAATGCCTGGCGGAGGTTTAGCGGGTTCAGCAGTAAAAGGTGGGGCAAGAGGAGCAAGAGCATTAGGAAAAGCAGTTGCTAAATCTTCATTAGGTATGTTATAAATTTAAATGTAATTTTTTTTTTCTCCATTATAATTAATGAGTATTAGAACTATAAATGGTATTAGCGGTGGCTCTTCGACAAATGTTTATGTAAATAATATGTTTGCTGACGGAGAAGCCATAGAGGTAGTTCAAACATCAAATACAACACAAGCAAAAGTAAATGTTGCTTTTAAATCTAATACAGATGCTACTACAACATTAAATGATGATGATTGGATGTTAATAGCCGATAATGCTACTGGAAAAATTGTTAAAAGAATAACTGTATCAAATGTAAAAAATGAGGCTACTCATTGGACTTTAAACTCTACTAAATTATACCCTGATGCTACAACTTATAACGTTTTATTAGGCACTACGAGCAATACAAACTCAAGAAAATTAATGGTTGATGGGACGGCGGAGGTGACTGGTGTATTAATATTAGGAAATAAAATAAATGATTTAACATTGCCTACAGGGACAAAAACATTAGCAACTCTTACTGGGACAGAAACACTTTCCTCTAAAACATTAACGACACCTATTATCGCTGATTTAAATAAAACAGCAGATGGATTTACGATGAACGTCCCCGCACCAAGCGAAGCGGGTGAAACTTTAATTTTAACTGTAAAAACACAAATCTTAACAAATAAAACATTATCCACAAATAGTAATTGGAATGGTAATGTAATAGCATACAATTATGGGGGAACAGCACAAAGTTCTTGGACAAAAGGAGATATATTATATGCTGATAATAATAATTCATTAGCAAAATTATCGATAGGTTCAACAGGTCAAGTATTAAAAGTAGCGAGTGGTCTGCCTTCGTGGGGGACGGATAATGATACGAATTATTTTTCAAAAGTTTCTTCAAATATTTATCCTATTAATACGACTGATAATTTTTTAGTAGGAACAAGTAGTAATGGTGTTAGTGCTAAATTATATGTAGATGGTGATGCTTATTTAGTAGGGGACGAAATAGTTATTACTGGTGAAAAAAATTCAACGGGTTCAACTTCAACTGCTTTTACTTTAAATGGTAAATCTTATGATGCTACATCTGGGAATATGACGGCATATACTGAAATGATAAAATTAGTAAATCCACAAAAAAGCGGAGCAAGTGATAAAGACCCGACATTACAAGTAAAAGCGGGACATTTAGAACTGCGTGGAACAGAAACGGAAGGAAGCACACGAATAGACTGTTTTAGTATTAATGCTTTACAATGGGGCGGTAGTTCTTTTAGTGATTATGATGATATAATTAATATATTAAATCCAGCGGGGTCTGGTTCAGCCAGTTTCCCTAAGTTACAATTTAAGTTAGAGGGTCAGAATGGTGCTAATCAAGTGTTATCTTGTAATGCTTCAGGTCATTGCTTTTGGGGTGCTCCAGTAGTTTCCCTATGGTCGGCATTTAGTAGTGAAATTTATCCTTTAACAACCTCTACAAATGTATTGATTGGAACTACAAGTAATTCTACCAGTGCTAAACTACACGTGGAAGGTAACACTCAATTAAACGGAACTCTTAAAAATTCTTTTACTGGTTTATTTTCATTTAGTTTTATTAATAATAATTTTTATAATGACGCAAATAGAACAATTCATTTAGAACAAGATAGCGGAACTTATGGATATCAACATACGGCATTTGACGCTACACCAGCAGTATATAGTAATCTTGCGACTTATTGTTCTTCCTCTGGAACAGCGATTTCAGCAATCGGAAGTGAAAATAATAATAGATTTGGTTTATATGCTAATGATGATTGGTTTATGGTGGCGAGCCCAGCAAATAGAAATTATATTGTGATGGGACAAGGTGTGCGATTTAATAGTGCTCTTGTTCCAGTATCAGCATTACATATAGAAAATAGTGTAAGTGACTTATCAGCACAAGATACAACAATATTAATAAAAAGCAATTCATCTACTTATGATAGTCGCCTTACATTGTCTGTAAATAGTGCTACGGACGGCACTGGTTCGGCACAAGAAATATATATAGAAGGTAATAGTGGTAAAAATTTAAAATTAACAGCAACAGATGTACGAATGTATTTATCAAGTGGAAGTGAAAGATTTCGTTTCACTGGTGGTAGTCTCCAAGCAATAGGAACAAATTTAATAACAACACGAACACCACCTACTTCTGCTGGTAACACGGTAGAAACTAATTTAAGAATTTCTGGGGGTAATGGAACAAGCACGGCGACTGGATGGGGCAGTGCTGGGGGAACACGATATTATGTAGAAAGTTTTATACCTCCTACTCACATAGGCGGTCCATTTCATACTTGGTTAGAGGATACGGCAACAGCAAATTTTGGCTGGTCTTACGGATCAACATTTTTAATTGCTATGGATAGTTCTTCTAATCTTGTTGGTGCTTCTACTTGGACGACCAGTGATGAACGCATTAAAGAGGATATAGTTAATGCTGACCCTAATGAATGTATTAACATTATTAAAAGATTGCCCTTAAAAAAATATAAATACAAAAAAATATTAAGGGAGAATTGTATTGGGTTTAATGATAAGCCTGTATATGGATGGATTGCTCAACAATTCAAAGAAGACCCCGATATGAGTTATGCGTGGAGAACTTATGATAAAATGAAGTATTATGATAAAGAAACAAATAGTGAAGAAATATATGAAGTAGATAATATTGAAATAATAAATAAAAGTTCTATTAATGCTGTTAGTTGGGGTGCTATAACAGGTCTAATAAATATTATAGAACAACAACAACAACAAATAAATCAACAACAAGCAATTATAGATAAATTAATTAATGCTACATCATTTAAATCATTCAGGGAAAGTTTATAATATAATAATATATGGAAGATTTAGGGATATGTGAAATAGAAAGAATTAAATCAGAAATAATTAATTCAATGGATTGGAGTGATGAAGAAGATGATGATTTATGTTATTTTACATTTTGCGGATTACCATTATATTGTTGGAGGATTTAATTTATTTCTTTGTTCGCTTAATTCACGAAGAGATGGAACATAAAATTGTTTTTTCAATGTGATTTGTTTTTTTAAATTTTTTTTTATTTTAATGTATTCATTATAATCATTTTCATCATATATAAATGAATATAAATATGAATATATATATGAAAGCATTATATTATTATTATATATAATATTTTGATTAACCTTTTATAAAAGGTTTGTCCAAAAATAATTAGTTAAAGGACATAAAAAAATATATTTGTATATTGTAATGGAAACTAAAATAACGCCAATGAATGAAGAAGATGAACATTTTGAAACATATATGAAAGAGTATAATGAAAAAAAAAAGACAGATAATTTTGACCCTACTATGTTGGATTATATAATAAATGATGAAACAACATTAAGATATGAATATATTAAATCATTGAAGAATGATACTATAAGGATTGAAGAAATGGCGAAATATATTAAAGAAACTTGTAATCATCATTTTCCTGATGAGTTTTATGAATGGATAGCGAGAGATGTATTGGGGCTACAATATAAAAAATGGGAGATTGACGAAATGAAGCGACAATATAGGATTAAAAGAAAAAGAGAATTAAGAAAATTAGAAGAAGAAAATAAAAAAAATAAAAGATTTAGAAAAAATAAAAAAAAGAAAATGAAAAATATT
>NZQM01000031.1 GCA_002695905.1 Parvibaculum sp. | reverse complement strand
GCGGACGCTGGCCCGCTGCCCCATCACCGATGCCAAGTCTTAGCTGAGCTCATCAACCGATGTAACAATTTTGCTGACGACACCGTACTCAACAGCTTCTTCTGCGCTCATCCAGAAGTCGCGATTGGTGTCTTCGACGATTTTTTCGAAAGATTGGCCTGTTGCCTTAGCAAAGATATGGTTGAGCCGCTCGCGCATCCGCAACACTTCGCGTGCCTGAATGTCGATCTCGGACGCTGACCCACCAACGCCGCCGCGCGGTTCGTGCAACAGGAAGCGCGTGTTGGGCAGACAGAAACGGTGTTCCTTTTCTGCCGACACAAAGATCAACGCGCCAGCGCTCGCCACCCAGCCAGTACCAAGAACACGGACGGTTGGCTTAATGAATTTGATCATATCGTGGATCATGTCGCCGGATTCCACATGACCACCGGGCGAAGAGACAACAACCGTGATGGGATCGTCGGACTCGCCAGCCATCGCCAACAGACGTTCACTTGTCGCGCGAGCGACACGGTCGTTGATTTCACCGGTGATGAGAATCGTGCGGGATTTGAAAAGGCCACTTTCCAGCAGCGGGTTCGCCATGTTTTTCAGAAGATCTGTCGGATCGGCGTCGTTCATCGAATGAGACATTTATCGGGGCTTCTTTGCGTTTTGAAGATGATTCTTTTCAGCCCCAAATATAGGTTGAAAATCAAGAGGTTACAACGCAACCGCTTATATTTCTGGGGCCGTTTGCGAGCTTAAATAGCTAAGCGTTTTCAAGGCCTTAAAGAGGCGTTATTTCGGCCCGGTTTTCTCGAACCAGAAACCCTTGGGCTCGGGCGGCCAGAGATGAAAAAAGGCTCGTATCAGTGCCTGTCATCCAGGCCTGAATACCCATATCGCAGAGCTCATCAAAGAGCGCCCCACGGCGATCGCGGTCCAGATGGGCGGCCACTTCATCCAGCAAGAGGAGAGGCGATGTGCCGGTTGTATGCGCCAGCAGCCGTGTGTTGGCCAACATGAGACCCAGCAAAAGCGCCTTCTGCTCCCCGGTGGAGCAGGCCTTCGCTTCCATGTCTTTGGGCGCATGACGCACCAGAAGATCGCTGCGATGGGGGCCATCAAGGGTGCGTCCAGCGCCCCGGTCCCGGGGACGCATTTCCTCAAGTAGCGCTCGGTAGCTGTCCTCTGCATCCGTCGCGGGCGTTCCGTTTGCGACAGCGCTTTCAAGCTCTCCCTCAAGCGCCAAAACAGCCTTTGGGAAAGCACTTTCGGCGGTCGCCTCGATCGCGCCTTTGAGCCGTGCAATGGTTTCCACCCGGGCGGCGGCCATTGCAACTCCATACTCAGCCATCTGTTCTTCAATGGCAGCGTACCACATGGCGTCACGCACATCTTCGCTCAGCAAACGATTGCGTTCTCTCAGCGCTTTCTCGAACGCATTGGCGCGGGTGCCGTGGCTCGGATCAAAACCCATCACCAGCCGGTCCAGGAAACGCCGGCGGCCTGTTGCGCCATCCATGAAGAGACGGTCTTGAGCCGGCGTCAGCCAAAGCACACGCAGATAGTCTCCCAAGACGCCAGCGCTCGATTGCGTCTCGCCATCAATACGAACCATGCGGGAGCGGGTATTTTCCCCAACGGACGGTTCCTGCCCCGTGCCGATAACTGTTTCGTCTCTATCGCGGGTGAGTGTCGCCGCCACGGCCCAGCCATGGCGCGGTTCCGTTTCACCAGATGCTCTGAATCCAAGCTCTGTAAAGGGCGCACCGCGGAGGCCGCGGCCGGTTGAGAGAAGGGAAATGGCTTCCAGCAGATTGGTCTTGCCAGCGCCGTTCGGGCCGGTCAGGACGACAGGGCGGCCATCCAATGCCAGTGCAGCACGTTCATAGGAACGGAAATGGGTCACCACCAGACGTGACAAATAGACAGCAGGCGCAGGGTCAAGTTCGGGCCGCTCCGGCAGACCCGACATGTTCTGATCCTCTGATGGTGCGCCGCTCAAAACCCGCTAGATCCCGTTGCATCTATCTTGAGCCAAAAATCGCACTGAATTTGTGCGTTTTTTGGCACTTTGACGAATCTCGTTCAATGCAACAAGCACTAGACGCGCATCGGCATCAGCACATAGAGCGCTGACTCATCATCAATATCGCGAATAACAGTTGGCGACCCACTGTCTGCAAGAGAGAAGACGGCCTTGTCGCCGTCGAGCTGACCGGCAATGTCGAGCAGATAGCGCGCATTGAAGCCGATCTCCAAAGCATCAGAACTATAGGCAACTCCCAGCTCTTCTGTGGCGCTGCCGCTGTCCGGATTGGTGACGGTCAGAACGAGCCGCCCCTCTTCCATATTGAGCTTCACTGCGCGGGAGCGTTCCGTCGAAATGGTTGAGACACGGTCCACGGCTTCGGCAAACTTTTTGCCGTCCACTTCCATGTCCTTGTCATTGCCTTCCGGAATGACCCGCGTGTAGTCGGGGAAGGTGCCATCGATGAGCTTTGATGTCAGGACGACACCGCCAAATTCAAAGCGTATTTTGGTGTCCGATACGCCGATCCGAACAATGCCTTCTTCCTCTTCCACCAGTTTTTGAAGCTCGAGGACGGTTTTGCGGGGAACGATGACACCCGGCATGCCTGCTGCGCCGTCCGGCAGGGGAAAATCCGCCTGCGCCAGACGGTGACCGTCTGTCGCCACAGCGCGGAGCATCGGCGCCCCATCTTCCACCATGTGCAGGTAGATGCCGTTTAGATAGTAGCGTGTCTCTTCTGTTGAGATGGCAAAGCGTGTCTTGTCGATCAACCGCCCCAAGGCTTCAGCCGGCATTTCAAAACGATGCGGTAAATCGCCCGCTGACATGGCTGGGAAATCTTCTTGTGGCAACGCCTGCAGCGCAAAGCGTGAACGTCCGGCCTGGAGGGTGAGCTTCCCGTCTTCGCCGTCTGTGATCTCGACCTGGGCGCCGTCGGGCAGTTTGCGGACAATGTCATAGAGGGTGTGAGCAGATGCTGTGGTGCCACCGTCCTGACCAATGTCAGCGGTGGTTGCTTCTACAACTTCAATATCCAGATCCGTCGCGGTGAGGCTCAACTGGCCTTGGCCCGCGCGCATCAGCACATTTGATAGGATTGGGATTGTGTTGCGGCGTTCGACGACACTTTGCACATGATTGAGCGACTTTAAGAGCGCACCGCGTTCAATTGTGATCTTCATAGGTCCCCAAACTCTTCTTTCTTTTTCTCGGCGTCACAACCAGATTGGGGCACATCACGCAGACGACAAGGTCCGCATTCTGCTCCCCCAGCAGGCTCACTTATTACTGGACGGTGGGTCTGTACGATGGCGAGACCCGGCAGGAGGCCGATCTGGTGTCCTGACAGACTCGCAATCGGCCCGCTGCCCCATGAATGGAGGGACAAATCGCCCGATAAGAGACGCTAACTATACCAGAGGTGAGCCCGAGGGATAATGTTTTCCGCGCGTTTCTGCCTAGATTGGGCCAAATGCAGATTGCCTGGGGGCAGATTATCCTCAAGTTGGGTGCGGCTTACACTCGGCCTCGCAGGCCTCGCCGCACGGACAGGGCAAAACCTTATCCCAGATCGGGAGTCGTGCCTTCCAGCATCCGTTTAAGGAGATCCACATCCTCTTCCATACCGCTATCTTCCCGACAGAGTTCATCGATCCGCCGAACGGCGTGGATCACGGTAGTGTGGTCCCGCCCTCCGAACTTCCGACCAATTTCTGGCAGGGAGCGCGTCGTCAGCTGCTTTGAGAGATACATGGCGATCTGACGCGGCCGAGCCACGGTTCGGGCCCGACGCGGCGAGAGCATATCTGCCAGGCGAATATTGTAATATTGCGCCACGCGCCGCTGGATCTCTTCGATGGTGATTTTCGGTTCATTTGAGCGCAACAGATCGCGGAGAACTTCTTGCGCCATTTCAACCGAGATGGGCCGTCCGACCAGCGAGGCATAAGCCACAACCCGGGTCAGCGCCCCTTCTAGCTCTCGAATATTGTTCGTAATCCGCTGCGCCAGAAGCTCGAGCACGCCTGGCGGCAGCTCAACAGCGCCAGCGCGCAGCGCCAGCGAATCAGCCTTCGCCTGAAGGATACCCAGCCGCAATTCATAATCTGTCGCGTGAATGTCTGCGACGAGGCCCCAACCCAAACGCGATTTGATGCGCTCTTCAATGCCTTCGAGATCAGACGGTGACCGGTCCGCTGAAATGATCACCTGATGGTTGTGGTCAATCAGCGCATTGAAGGTGTGGAAGAATTCTTCCTGAGTAGAATCCTTGCCAGAAATGAATTGCACATCGTCAATCATCAACACATCCACTGTGCGGAACTGCTGCTTGAACGCCATCGTGTCTTTGAACCGCAGCGCACGCACAAACTGGTACATGAACTTTTCGGCTGAAAGGTAGAGGACCTTTCTGTCTGGGTGCCTACGGCGGATCTCCCAGGCAATCGCGTGCATCAGATGGGTTTTGCCAAGGCCCACGCCGCCATAAAGGAAGAGCGGATTGAACGTAACATCTGTTGCTTCTGCCACGCGCCGTGCCGCAGCATGCGCAAGTTCGTTTGATTTACCGACGACGAAATTCTCAAATGTGAAGCGTTCATCCAGTGGCGCACCCATGGCGTCCGGGGTCGCATCATCATAGGTGGTGCGCTGGGTCGGGGTGGCAGGAGTCGATGTGGCAGGCGGGTGTGGCTTTGTACTCACCAGGCTGGTGGTCTCCTCTCCGGGCAGTGGCGCTTCCATGCCTGTCGCACGGGTATCTGCACTCACGAGCACTTCGACCTGTTCAATGCTCGGGTCTTCGTCCTGCCAAAGGAGAAGCAGCCGGTCTGACTGGTGCGCAACCACCCAGGATCGGATGAACCGTGTTGGCGCGGACACGATGACCTGGCCATCACCAATGCCAATCAGCTCCAGGGGTTTAACCCAACTATTGTAGGTTGCCTCTCCCAGCTCAACAGACATGCGTGCTTTCACACGTGCCCACTGGCTCGAGAGATCTTCGCCGCCCATTAGTGCACCCTCTTGTGGAGGCTGGTCTCTTGAGAGGTCGCTCGATCCCACTTGCAAGCCATATTGTGTTTGATCGCCCCCATTGATCCCTCGTGCCGCGTTTTCGCTGTTCGACATTCTTTTTGCCTATGCCCCATTTAGGTTTCCTACTGCAGCGCGCGCGCCTATCCGCGCTGCGGCATTCCACATCTACTTTTGTCGCTATCGATCATGCTCTCGCTTCATCGATCAATCGTTAGTTCTGCCGCCACGGCAGACCTGCCGCTTTCCATCCGTTTGAGCGTCCTCGGTGACGCTCCTCGTCCAAATCACCTTCAAACCCGCCGGCAATATTGTGGGCTGCTTTAAACCCAACTGCCGTCATTGCCACCGCAGCTGACCGCGACCGCACACCTGAGCGACAGAGAAAAAACAGATTCGCGTCCTCAGAGACACCAGCTTCCTTCACTGCTTGTGCGACCGTGGCCGTAAATTCTTCGTTGACGTTCATGGTGGGAAAGGTCTGCCACTCGATGCAGAACAGTTCTTTTCCCAAAGCCGATGTATCAGGCACACCGACGAACGACCATTCTGCATTGGTGCGGACATCAATCAGAACAGAGTCTTTGTCTTCCAGGAGAACACGCCACGCTTCGTCGACAGTGACATCACCTGCATAGTCCTCAGGAGGTTGTCCTTGAATCAATGCAGGGTGTTTTGATGTTCCGCTGCCGCCCATGTGCTCTGCATCTCTCCCCTTCAAGTCCAGGCCGACCAAACCTGTCGCCGTTCCAGCACAACGGCGCTCTTCGACTGAGTCCGGTCTTGGGTCGGACTGTCGTCTCTAAAGCAAATACTTTGGACGTCTCAAATTTTGGGAAACGAATACTTAAAAACAGATAATCACTACTTACGAACCAAGTAATCATTGCCGTCAATCGAGGCTGATAACCATACTGGGAGACGGCGGGAGTGGCAAGTAGCCTGTGGACGAATCCGGTAAAAAAAGTTTGTGAGACTCCGCATGCACAACGTTTAAAGCGCAAGCTGTTGCAAAACGCACACGCCATGTCACTTACGAGACAGAAAATTTGTTGCTCTACATCGGCTTACACAAGCCGATTTATGTTGATCACAAAATGTAGCGATTCAACCGCGCACGCATACTAGACGCCTCATCACGTTGCGCTTATCACTTTCATGCATGCGTTTGCGCAAAACAAAACCCCGAAACCGTAGCGGGTGTCGGGGTCGTTTCGGATCGCGCTGAGCGCTCTATCCTTTATTTAACAGATACTTGGGGAAAATCCCTCAAGCTCCGATTGCTTTGACGCGCTGTGCCAGACGAGACACTTTCCGAGACGCTGTGTTTTTGTGCAGGATCCCTTTTTGCGCACAGCGCATAATTTCTGGCTGAGCCGCCTTGAGAGCGCTGTTTGCTGCTGACTGGTCGCCCGCCGCAATGGCTTCTTCGACTTTACGAACCTGCGAGCGCATTTGTGTGCGGCGGTTCTTGTTTACGGCGGTGCGGCGCTCAATCTGGCGGATCGCTTTTTTTGCCGATTTGGTATTGGCCATCGGTCGTGTCCGTTTCTCGCAAACGCTCTAATCTATCGGTAGATCAGAGCTGGGTTCTGGCGGTGAGTTCATGTCACGCGGCCCAGCAGCTGGATAAGATGCCCGGTCGCAAGAGAGCGGGCGTTATACAAGGGCCTCAAAGGTCCGTCAACAGCCCATTTGCCGCCAAATTCCGCCTGTTTTTTGCCACTTGAGGGGGGGGCCTATCGGTTTTTGAACTGAGGGGCGCGCTTGTCGACGAACGCTGCCATGCCTTCCGACTGATCTTCTGTCGCAAAAAGCGAATGGAATACACGCCGTTCAAACTGAATGCCTTCATTCAAAGTGACTTCGTACGCGCGGTTCACCGCCTCTTTTGCCATCATCGCCACCGGCAAGGACTTGGACGCAATGGTTTCAGCGGCTTCCAGCGACTCCTCCAAAAGAGACTCTTTGGGCACCACCCGGCTCACGAGACCCGCCCTCTCAGCTTCAGCGGCTTCCATCATGCGACCGGTAAGGCACATCTCCATGGCTTTGGACTTGCCGACAAAACGGGTGAGGCGCTGGGTGCCGCCAATTCCTGGAATGACGCCTAAGTTGATTTCCGGCTGACCGAAGCGGGCATTGTCACCAGCGAGGATAAAGTCGCACATCATGGCGAGTTCACATCCCCCACCCAGTGCATAGCCGGAAACAGCTGCAATGGTCGGGGTGCGGCAGTCTGCGATCTGCCCGGCTTTAGCGAAGAGATCCTCTTTGTAGACATCCATGTAGGATTTGGGCTGCATCTCCTTGATGTCGGCGCCCGCCGCAAACGCCTTCTCCGATCCGGTAATGACAATGCAGCCAACAGCCTCGTCGGCGTCGTAGGCCGCGACCGCGTTCACCAGCTCATCAACCAGTTGATTGTTGAGCGCGTTCAGCGCTTCCGGGCGGTCCAAGGTAATGAGACCGACCTTGCCGCGTGTTTCTGTCTTGATCGTCTCATAGGCCATGATGGCTCGCCCTCTTTGATATTGGTTTGCTCTCTTCATAGAGCGTTTCCCGTTTACATTGAATCACAAGACCCGCTCTCATTCCCTATCTCCCACATTTCCGGACGCTGAAGTCTGCAGCTTCAGCTGGACATGCTCTAGCGCTGACAGGACGGGCAAAAGAAGCTCGACCTGCCGCTCTGAACAATGCGCGCCACCCTAGCGGTGCAGCCCTTTGTGAGACAAGCCTCCCCTTCGCGCCCATAGATCTGAAAGCGATGCTGGAAATAGCCAAGCTCGCCATCGGCCCGCGCATAATCGCGCAGTGTGGAGCCTCCGGCCTCTATGGCTTCATTAATAACGTCGCGGATGATTGGCGCTAGACGATCAGCACGCAGCGCTGGCTTGGGCCCTTTGCCTGCAATGGTGGCTCCGGTGCGTTTGGGTGAAATCCGCGCGCGGTAAAGCGCCTCACATACATAGATGTTGCCCAGACCCGCCACGACGCGCTGATCGAGCAGCGCGGACTTGATGGGCGTCTTTTTTCCCCGCAACGCATCGGCAAGGCTGGTGGCAGAAAATTCGTTGCCATTGGGTTCAGGCCCCAGTCCTGCCAGGTGCTTTGAACCACCCAGCGCATGCTCTGCGATCAGGTCCATATATCCAAAACGGCGATGGTCTGAATAGACGATGCGTGTGCCGCTTTCCATGTGGAACACCACATGGTCATGCTTGCCGGTGCCATCCGGTGCCGCTTTGCTTCCCTCATGGGTGAAGACACCAGGCACATTCTCCACACCCTCTGGCGGGCAGATGGTGAAACGCCCGGACATGCCGAGGTGGGATAGAAGGACATTGCCGCTTTCCAGATGAATGAGTAGATATTTCGCCCGGCGGTTGAGGCTCGTCACCCTTTGGCCTGAGACTTTTCGCGACAAGCCTTTGGGGAAAGGAAACCGCAGGTTTGGGCGGCGGACTTCCAGGCGGTCGATCACATGGCCTTCCATGGACGGCTCAAGCCCTCTTCGGATGGTTTCGACTTCTGGGAGTTCCGGCATGGACGGTTGGGCTCGCTCGGGTCAGGAATAGAGCCGTTTCGAGGTGTCATTGGACGCGTCGAAACGGCACATTAAGAAAGAACTGCGCAAAGTAGCGCGGTTCTGCCGCTTCCGCTATGGTCCGGCGCCAGGAACATTCGCTACGCGACATGTTCCCGGGTGTTTTCTTGTCGCCATTCCGGACGAAAAACCGGTCAAGTCTGCTTTGGCACTTTTTTATGGAATGGCTCAGGCCAAATCGCATTTATGACGTCCGCCGACCCTGACAAATATGCTGATGACAGCAGAGCCAAGCATTTCGGGTTCAAGCCTGTTTCCGAAGAGGAAAAAACACGTCTGGTTTATTCCGTCTTCGAAAAGGTCGCAGATCGCTACGACCTGATGAACGACCTGATGACGGTGGGTCTTCACCGGGCTTGGAAACAGGCCATGGTCGACAAGTTAGGGCCGCCAAGAAATGATCGTCCCTGGCACCTGATCGACGTTGCAGGCGGCACCGGCGACATCGCCTTTCGTGCGCTGGATCGCGCTGGACCAAATGCCCAGGTCACAGTCTGTGACATTAATGATCACATGCTGGAGGTGGGACGGGCCCGCGCTGATGAACAGGGCTATGCGGATCGCACGGAGTTCATCTGCGGAGATGCCGAGACACTCCCATTCCCTGACCGGCATTTTGATGCTTATTCCATTGCCCTTGGCATTCGCAATGTCACCCGCATGCAGAACGCCCTGCGCGACGCCTATCGGGTGTTAAAACCAGGGGGGCGGTTTGTGGTTCTGGAAATGTCCCACATGGTCACGCCTGAACTGCAGCAGGTTTATGATTTCCTCTCGTTCAACGCGATCCCGCCGATTGGCAAAGCGGTGACTGGAGATGCGGGGCCCTATCAATATCTTATCGAAAGCACGCGTCAGTTTCCGAAGCCTGATGTCTTTAAAACGATGATTGAAGATGCGGGTTTTGAGAATGTTCAGTATCAGAGCTTAAGTGGCGGCATTGTCGCTCTTCATTGGGGCTGGCGGATTTAACCTTATGGGCGCGTTTCGCAACATGATCCGACTTGTGCGCGCAGGCCGTGTACTGGCGCGCTATGAGGCTTTGTTTCCGCCAGAGTTCGAAGACGATGTTCCAGCGGTTGTGAAAGTCGGTCGATCCCTTGCCTCTATCCGTCTGCCTTGGGAACCCAAGCCCGACGCAAGCGACGATGAGGCAAAACGATTGTCCACCGCCCTGCAGGTCTTAGGCCCCTCCTATATCAAGCTCGGTCAGTTTTTGGCGACACGTGCCGACATTATCGGCACCGACCTTGCCGGTGACCTGGCGCTCCTTCGCGACAAGCTGCCGCCTTTCGATCAATCCATCGCCATCAAGACGATTGAAAGTGATCTTGGCCAAAAGGTGGAGGATCTTTTTGTCGACCTTGGTGAGCCCGTCGCGGCGGCCTCAATCGCGCAGGTTCACAAGGCGACTATTGCAGACACGGAATATTCCGACGGGGACCGGCCCGACGGGCTTGCCTATCGCCCGGTCGCGGTCAAAGTGCTGCGCCCTGACGTGGAAAAACGGTTTGCCGCTGATCTTGAGAGCTTCTTCTGGGTTGCGCGCCTGATTGAACGGCTTCAGCCGTCCGCGCGCCGTTTGCGGCCCGTCGAAATAGTGCAAACCCTGGCAGACAGTGTGGCCCTTGAGATGGATCTGCGTCTTGAAGCTGCCGCCATGTCAGAAATGGCGCAGAACACAGCAGGCGACAAACATTTCAGAGTTCCCGAAATCGACTGGGAACGCACCGCGCGGCGCGTCATGACCATGGAATGGATCGATGGCATACCGGCCAGCGACGCAGAAGCCGTCGCGGCTGCCGGTCATAAGATGGCGGAGCTGGGCACACATGTTATCCAGACCTTCCTGACCCATGCGCTCAGAGATGGTTTCTTTCACGCGGACATGCATCAGGGAAACCTCTTCGTCGCCGCGGACGGATCGCTGGTCGCAGTTGACTTCGGCATTATGGGTCGCCTCGATCAACGGTCGCGACGGTTCCTTGCTGAAATTCTATTTGGTTTTGTGCGGCGGGATTATCGCCGTGTTGCGGAAATTCATTTCGAAGCCGGATATGTTCCTGAAGACAAGAATGTCGATACATTCGCCCAGGCGCTGCGCTCAATTGGAGAACCCATCTTCGGGAAAGACGCGAAAGATGTCTCTATGGGCCGTCTGTTGGCGCAACTCTTCCTTGTTACCGACCAGTTTGACATGGAGACACGGCCTGAGCTGATCCTGCTCCAGAAAACAATGGTCGTTGTTGAAGGTGTCGCGCGTCATTTCGATCCAGAACATAATATCTGGGATAGCGCAGAGCCGATCCTCGCCTCTTGGATGGCGGAACGTCTTGGACCTGAAGGCATGATCCAGGATGCCACGGACAGCGCTGCTGCGCTGGGTCGCGTGGTGACACATCTGCCTGACTTTATTGATCGGGTCGACAAGACCAGTCGGTTGGTGAGCGAGAGCATTGACGGTGCCGGCATCAAACTTCACCCCAGTACCGCTGATGCCATCGGCAAGGCACAGCGGACCGAAGAACGCTGGAGTCGAGCGGCTTTGTGGGTTGCGGCGCTGGCGCTCGTTGCCTTGGCAATAGCACAGATCCTCTAGGTCCACCCCGATCAACCGTCGCAGTCTTACAAGACAAATCCCATGTCTTCGCCTAAGGTCAGATACTCTGTTCGGCCATTGGCTTTGGAGATGACATGCAGGTTCTGGTTCTGGGTGCGGGCGGTATGGGGGCTAAGGCGGCTGAAACGGTTGCTGAATATGATGAAGTTTCCGCGCTCACCCTCGCTGACCTGGATTTTGAGTGCGCCGATCGCGTCGCCAAAAAGTGCGGGCCCAAAGCAAGTGCGCTCAAGCTTGATGTTACAAATCAAACAGCGCTTCACGGGGCTCTCAATGAGGCGGATGCGGTGCTCAATTGTGTCGGACCGTTTTTTCGGTTCGGCGTCCCCATTCTCACTGCCGCTATTGAGACAGGGACCCCCTATTTCGACATTTGTGACGATCCAGAGCCAACGCTCGAAATGCTCGCATTGAACGACGAGGCACAAGCTAACAATGTGCTCGCCATTGTTGGTATGGGAGCGAGCCCTGGGATTTCAAATCTGCTTGCAGCCAAAACATGCGGGGCGCTGGATAAGATCGATCACTTGATCACCGGCTGGAGCCTTGACGATGATCCGGATGGGCCGATAGGCGATCTTGATCTCAATGAAGAGGGCGGGAATGCCGCCTTCGTCCATTGGATGGAACAATGTTCCGGCAACGTCACGAGTTGGGTCGATGGTCGGCTCGCATCTGTGAAACCTCTACAACCTTTGAAGGTGACCTATCCTGGCATCGGGAAACGAACATTATGGACGGTGGGTCACCCTGAACCAGTCACGCTTCCCCTGAGCTTCAATCATGTCACCAAAGCGTCGAATGCCATGGTGCTCAACCGGGTGGATGCGATGGGATTGAAAGACCTTGCCCGCCGCATTGATGCAGGGCGCATCACAATTGATGCGGCAGCGGCAGAAATATCGGGCTCTTTCGCCGACAGGGGTGGATCACCCCTTCAGGCTTTCATTGGCTGGCTTGCATCCAAAATCTCCGGGCCGAAATTTCCCTCCCTCTTTGCCGTCGCAGAGGGTCGCCGCGACGGGCGCCCGACTATTGCCGCAGCGGCCATCACCGCGCTGCCGAAAGATGGCATGGCGGGCATCACCAGCGTGCCCCTTGCGGTGGCATTGAAGCTCTTTATTGAAGGGAAGATCACGGGCACCGGGGTCAAGGCGCCAGAAGCCGTCATCGACCCAGACGTCTTTTTCCCAGCCTTCCATCCTTATTGCGTCTCTCCAAGCCCTGTGTCGCCGGAAAAACTCGTCTCATTTGCGGTGAGTTGACCCGGTTTCACGTCCTTTCCCTCTAACGGGAAATTGATCTACACAAACACAGCGTGAAACCCTATATTCCCCAGTAACAGATTGCATTGGTCCGTTGATGTCCAGCGAACAAGGTGCTTTCGAGGAGTTTTACATATGTCCTCACCTGAGTCCCCACCGGGCCAGAGTCTGAATGGTCGCCGGATCTTGTTGATCATTGGCGGCGGCATCGCAGCCTATAAAAGCCTGGAGCTCATCCGGCGGTTGCGTGAACGTGGCGCCAGTGTCCGCGCAATCATGACCCAGGCTGCTGGTGAATTTGTGACACCGCTCTCCGTCTCGAGCCTTACGGAAGATGTGGTCTATCAATCATTGTTCGACCTCACCCAGGAAAGTGAGATGGGTCATATTCAACTCTCGCGGGACGCGGACTTGCTTGTTGTGGTGCCTGCCACAGCGGACCTTATGGCAAAGATGGTCGGCGGGCTTGCAAGCGACCTCGCCACGACCGCGCTGCTTGCAACTGACAAGCCTGTCCTTGTTGCGCCCGCCATGAATGTGCGCATGTGGGAGCATACAGCAACGCAGCGCAATATTTCGACGCTCCGGGGTGATGGCATTCACTTTGTAGGTCCCAATGATGGGGACATGGCGTGTGGCGAATTTGGCGCTGGCCGCATGGCAGAGCCGATGGAAATTGTTCAGGCCATTGAAGAGCAGCTTGCCAACCCCGCTGACCGGCCCCTTTCGGGAAAATCTGCGCTGGTGACCTCCGGGCCCACCCATGAACCAATTGATCCGGTGCGCTACATCGCAAACCGATCCTCCGGCAAACAAGGCCATGCGATTGCCGCCGCGCTTGCGCGGCTTGGCGCCGATACCACACTTGTGGCTGGACCAACGGTGCAAGCTGATCCCGTTGGCGTTCACGTGAAACATGTGGAGACGGCGCGTGAAATGCTGGCTGCCAGCGAAGCGGCGCTGCCTGTAGACATCGCGGTCTGTACAGCCGCTGTGGCCGACTGGCGGGTTGACCAAAGCGCCAACCAGAAAATGAAAAAGGACGGCAGCGGCACACCGCCTGCGCTCGCCCTGGTTGAAAACCCCGACATTCTGAAAACCCTGTCTCAACATGCGAGCCTGCGCCCCGGATTGATAATCGGCTTTGCGGCTGAGACAGAAAATGTTGTCGACTACGCACAAGCCAAACGGGCACGCAAAGGGTGTGACTGGATTATCGCCAATGATGTGTCTCCAGGCACAGGTATTATGGGGGGCGACATGAACCGCGTTCATCTCATCACCTCTGATGCCCACGAAGACTGGCCTTCAATGTCGAAGGCGGATGTCGCGCAGCGTCTGGCGCTCCGCGTCGCAGATCACTTTTAGGGAATCGCCATGAGTTTTTCGGAAGTTTCCGTTCCCGTTCAACGTTTGACCCATGGGCGCGACTTACCACTGCCAGAATATCAAACGGACGGCGCCGCAGGCCTTGATCTGCAGGCGGCGATCCCTGAGGGCGAAGATGTGGTCCTTGCGCCAGGTACACGCGAAATGATCCCGACTGGTATCGCCATGGCTCTGCCCCATGGATATGAAGCGCAGATCCGCCCACGATCTGGCTTGGCTGCGAAGAACGGTGTGACTGTGATCAACTCCCCCGGCACGGTCGATTGTGACTATCGCGGCGAGGTGAAAGTTGTCCTGATCAATCACGGACAAGACCCGCTGGTGATCACACGAGGCATGCGCATTGCGCAAATGATCATCGCGCCGGTGACACGTGGTATTTTTGAAGAGTATGACAGCCTGCCGGAAACCGACCGAGGTGCCGGTGGCCATGGCTCGACAGGCATCGGCGGCGCTTGAGCGCGGCAAGAGGAAGGGCATCAAACAGTGCGACTATCGAAAAAAACACTCCTGGCTCTTGAAGCGGTATTGGATGTTGCGGTGAACGCGCGGCCTGACCCGGTTCAATCGAAAGACATTACCCGACGCCAGGGCATCCCGCAGCGATACCTTGAACAGGTCATGCAGCAATTGGTGCACGCAAACATTCTCAAAGGTGTGCGGGGCCCGAAGGGCGGATACCGCCTTGCGCGTGAAAGACGGCGGATCTCCATGGGTGATATTGTTCGGATCGTGGGCACCATGGAACTGGCGGATGAACCGCGCGACACGCCTTCTGTGTTGAGCGAAAAGGTCATCGGTCCCATATGGGATACAATACAATCAGACATGATGGAAAAACTTGATGCCGTGACCATTGAGGAGCTCTGCCGAAACGCGGCCGATGTTGGCGCGGACGGCGAGATTAAAAGCGACGCAGACTTTACGATTTAGAACAACTCATGGAAGATGAGTGACCTTCTCACAT
>NZQM01000030.1 GCA_002695905.1 Parvibaculum sp. | reverse complement strand
CATCACGGGTGTTGGGTGCCTCTATTTCTCACTCACCTATACAATCTGACTGAGTTGGCGGCCCCTCTCGCGGGTCGCTGAATTGCTCAACCGACGCGCTCTCCCAACGGCGCTGGCGCGACATTCGTGCTTTTTCTGGTATAAGACCCACAATAACGGCCTCCAATGTCCTCTCCTTGTTACGGAAATCCTCCCATATGCAGCAAAGCCAAGACCGCACCGATCTCCTTCAAGACCTCATTGCCCGCGCCAAAAAGGCAGGAGCAGACGCTGCAGATGCCTTGATGGTTGAAAGCACGTCTTTTGGCGCGAGTTACCGCCTGGGAAGCCTCGAAGATATTGAGCGCTCAGAGACTCAGGATCTGGGACTGAGGGTCATGGTTGGTCAGCAACAGGCGGTTGTTTCCACAACCGATGTGGCACCGCGCGCCTTTGATGGCCTCGTCGAACGCGTGATTGCCATGGCAAAGGTCGCGCCAGAAGATCCTTATTGCGGGCTCGCAGACCCGGCACTCCTCGCAAAAACAGTCGCTGATCTTGAGCTTGATGATGGGAGCGACCCGAAAGCAGAGGAACTGGTTGCCCTCGCCCAAGCTGCTGAAGAAGCAGCGCTTGCTGTCAAAGGTGTCACAAATTCCGGTGGTGCAGGATCAAGCTTTGGCCGCGCTGCTTTAACATTAGCCACGAGCGACGGCTTTGCCGGCCACTATGGTGGCAGCACCCATTCTGTTTCCTGTTCCGTGCTTGCGGGCGAAGGCGCGGAGATGGAGCGCGACTATGATTATTCAACCGCGCGTCATTTTTCAGACCTTGAAGATCCGACCAAAATTGGACGGGAAGCTGGCGAAAAAGCAGTGCGCCGCTTAGGCGCGCGCAAAGTCGAAAGCTGTCAGGTTCCGATCATCTACGACCCGCGCGTTTCTGGCGGGCTTGTGGGACATTTTGCCGGTGCTATCTCGGGCGCGGCGGTTGCCAGGGGCACGAGCTTCCTAAAAGACAGTTTGGACACTCAGCTGTTCGCAAAGGGCATCCAGATCACGGACGATCCCTTGAAGAAGCGAGGACGCGGATCAAAGCCATTTGATGGAGAAGGCGTGCGGACCGAAGCGCTCACGCTGATCGACGATGGTCGGCTTACCACCTGGTTGCTGGACACGTCCACGGGGAAACAGTTGGGCCTTGCAAGTAATGGGCGTGCTGCACGGGGCACGGGCGGATCGCCCTCGCCCTCCACCACCAATCTGACCCTTGAGGCGGGCTCCCTATCACCAGAAGAACTGATGGCTGACATTACATCGGGCTTCTATGTCACGGAAATGATCGGCATGGGGGTCAACGGCGTCACCGGCGACTATTCTCGCGGCGCGTCCGGTTTCTGGATCGAGAATGGCAAGCTGACCTTTCCGGTGAGCGAAATCACCATCGCTGGAAACCTTAAAGACATGTTCGCGAACCTCACACCGGCGAACGATCTGGAGTTCAAGGCAGCGACCAACGCACCCTCAGTGCGGATTGATGGGATGACCCTTGCCGGAACTTGATCCATCCTCTCTTCTCAACCTTGATGAAGATCACCAGCTTCTGTGTGGCGCCGTCCGGGCGGCCGGAGCGCTGGCTCTCACCTACTATCAGCGCGATATTGAGCAGTGGGACAAGGATGATGATACGCCAGTGAGTGAGGCCGACCACGCGGTTAACGCGTTGCTTCATGAGCGCTTACAGGGGCCACGACCCGATTATGGGTGGCTGTCGGAAGAGACAGAGGATGATCCAGTACGGCTGGAGCGGGACTATGTTTGGGTTGTCGATCCCATAGACGGCACCCGCGCCTTTCTCAAAGGACGACCGCATTTCACCATCTGCGTTGCCTTGGTCTTCCAAGGCAAGCCTGTTTTAGCCGCGGTTTTCAATCCTGCGTCCGATGAGTTCTTCGAAGCTCAGCTGGGCAGCGGCGCTTTCCTAAACGGCACGCCCATCTCGCCCAGCAAACGCCGGGACATCTCGGGCTGCCGCATGGCCGCCTTCGCGCCCATGTTCAAGCACCCAGCATGGCCAGAGCCGTGGCCGGAAATGGATATTGTGAGCCGAAATTCTGTTGCCTACCGCTTGGTGCTGGTGGCGAATGGATTTGTTGATGCCTGCATGGCTCTCAATCGGAAAAGTGATTGGGACCTTGCAGCAGCAGACCTCATCGTCCGCGAGGCGGGCGGTCGCATGACAACCCACGATGGCAGAGCCTTTGTTTATAATAAGAGCTTCACTAAACACCGTAGCCTCGTCGCGGCGGGACCTGCTCTCTATGATGCGCTGTTTGAGCGGGTGGGCGGCCTGACACTGCCTTAATCTGCTTTTCCACCCTCTTGGCCAGGTGACAGATTTCAAGGCATATTGTTCCAACATTTCACCCTGTTTTCGGGAGAATCCCAGATGTCAGATGAGCAGCTTCTTCACCTCGTTTTTGGGGGCCAACTTGAAGATCTTGAGGGTATTCGCTTCAGCGATCTGGATAAGCTCGACATTGTTGGCATCTATCCTAGCTTTGCAGAGGCGGAGTCTGCCTGGCGACAAGCGGCACAACGGACAGTCGACAGCGCCCAAATGCGGTATTTCATTGTCCATCTTCACCGTCTGATGGACCCTGACAATGACCATCCTCACCACGATTAGGGGGCGATCAGAGACCTAAAAAGGCTTGTAATACGGTCGCTTGGAGCCAGTCGGGTGAGGTGACGCGCTTCATCGCGCATGATAGTATTGGCCAACTTCCAACCAACCTCCTGGCCAATGAAAGCCCTGCAGTTGAGCGTACATACTGGCGATCCCACTATTGGAGAGGCAACCGAAGAGGCTCGGGCAGCGCCCGCGTCCCGCGGAGCTTCTGCGCAAAGTCCTGCGCCTGTGCCCCTCACAACAATGGACGTGGTCAGCCGCATCGTCAAAAACTACCTATTGCCAAACGCAATGGTGGTTACATTCGCTGTTGTTGTGAACCTGGCCGTTGGAGGCCTGGGATCAGCCGTTCCTGTTCTGGTCAAAGAGTTGATGGAACAGGTCTTCGACGCAAAGAACGCTGAATTCCTTCCCCTGATTTCCATGGCTATCATTGGCTTGCAAGGCATGGTCGCGCTAGGAACTTATGGCTCCAACGTAGCCATGAGCTTTCTTGGACAGTGGATGGTCGCGGATGTTCAAAGAAGCTTGTTCGGGAAAATCGTCGAATCGGATTTGGCCTGGGTCCAGAAGACACACTCAGGACGTTTCATTTCTACCTTTATGACCGACGTTATTCGCCTGCGTGACGCGACATCACAGTCGATCATCAATCTGACCCGCCATCTTGCGAAGCTCATTGGTCTGATCGCCGTAATGTTCTATCTGGATTGGATAATGGCGACCATCGCAACGGTAATTATTCCGGTCGCTGCTTTATTCCTGCGCAACCTTGGCAAGAGAACACGAAAGGCCACCGGCCTTAGTCTTGAGGAGACTGGGTCACTTTCAACTTTGATTTCAGAGACACTTCACGGTGTGAGAGTGGTGAAAGCCTATGGCCAAGAGCGCAACGAGATTGATCGAGCTTCTGTGACGATTGAGCGTGTCCTGGGCCATATGATGGAGTCAATTCGCGCTAAAGCTATGGCAAGCCCAATTACCGAGGCACTAACTGGGTTTGGTATAGCGGGCGTCTTGTATTATAGCGGATCACAAGTGATTAGTGGGGCAATGACATCGGGCGAGTTCACCGGATTCTTCACAGCCCTCATGCTGGCTTATCAACCTCTAAAGGCACTTGCTAACCAGCAAGTGGTTCTACAAGAGGGTGTCGCTGCCGCCGAACGGGTGTTTCCGCAACTTGATGTGGAAGCAAAAATCGTCGACGGAACGGACAGCAAAGAGCTGAAAGTCAGTGACGGAGCCATCAGCCTTGATCGCGTGAGCTTCCACTATGACGACGGCACAAAGGCACTGGATAATGTGACGATTGATGTGCCCGCCGGTCAGACAGTCGCCCTTGTGGGCCCGAGTGGAGCAGGCAAGAGCACCATCCTCAATCTGGTCCCCCGCTTTTATGATGTGAGCGAGGGGACAGTGTCTATTGACGGGCAGGATCTGAAATCTGTGACGCTGGCATCGTTGCGGAATGCCAGCGCGCTCGTCACCCAAGAGCCCTTCCTGTTTGACGATACTATCCGGGCGAACATCGCCTATGGGAGCCCTGATGCCTCCCAAGAAGAGATTGAGGCAGCGGCTCAGAATGCAGCGGCGCACGACTTCATCCTGCAGCTCACCCATGGATATGACACCCATGTCGGCGAGGCGGGACTCAAGCTTTCCGGCGGACAACGTCAGCGCATCGCTATCGCCCGCGCGATGCTCAAAAATGCACCGATCCTGCTACTGGATGAGGCGACGTCGGCGCTCGATACAGCTTCAGAGTTGCAGGTCCAAAAGGCGCTTCAGACGCTTATGCAGGGGCGCACAACACTTGTTATTGCCCACCGCCTTTCAACCATCATGCATGCAGACAATATTTATGTCATTGATCATGGGCGTGTCATTGAACAGGGGCGCCATGCCGACCTTATTGCGGAAGGTGGTGTGTATGCGGAACTCTCCAGATCCCAATTTGACCGGAAGGAAGAACCCACACCAGCACTTGCTGGAGAATAGTGGATAGATATTTCGCCATGTCCTGGTTTAAATCATTCTCGAAAGACATATTGAAAAGCAGCGCCGTGCAGGGTGGGCTGGCGCTGTCGATTGCAAGCTATGTCCGGCTGGTGCATCTCACCTGCCGTTTCAATCAACGGCGCGCCGACATTCCGGAACGCTTTTGGGCTGAAGATGAAACCTTCATCTGTGCAACATGGCATGGGCAAAACGTCATACTTCCAATGTTTTGGCACAATTGGCGGACTCTCAAAATACTCGTCTCGAAACATGGGGATGGGGAGATCATCGCGAGGCTGATGCACAACCTTGGCCTTGGTACCATTCGCGGATCCGGGGCGCCAAAAGGGAAAACCGAAAAATCAAAGGAAAAAGGAGGGGCCGCGGCACTCCGCGCTATGGTTCGTGCCCTTCAAAACGGTGCCTCTATCGGACTGACAGCTGACATGCCTCCGGGGCCGCGTCGCGTCGCCGGTCTGGGCATTGTAACCATGGCCCGTCTCTCAGGCCGTCCCATTCTTCCCATTGTTGCCACTACTCGGGCCCGCCTGGTACTCGGCAATACCTGGGACAAATTCACGATACCGCTGCCATTCAACCGCGGCGCCATTGTTTGGGGCGACCCGATCTACGTTCCGCGTGATGCGGACGATGCCACGGTCGAATCCTGTCGGCAGCAGGTGGAGGATGCTCTGAACCAACTGACTCGCGAAGCCGATGTGATGGTGGGTCGGGGGCCTACCGTGTCTCCCGGTAAACCAGACTCACTTACCGACACACGAGAAGTGGGATAGTTATTTGGTCTCCCCGGTTAAGATGACGCTGGGTTTGAGGGCCTATCGCACGCTTGCTGCAAGTGCTGGCCCGCTTTTTCGGCTTATCCTCAAGCGACGCACTCTTCAAGGCAAAGAAGATCCTGATCGGGTCACAGAGAAACAGGGTTTTGCTTCTGCAGCGCGGCCCGCGGCTCCATTGGTATGGCTGCATGGAGCAAGCGTTGGTGAGTCACTATCCATGCTGCCGCTGATTGAGAGCCTGTCAGAAGCACGTCCGGACCTTCGCTTCTTAGTCACGACTGGCACCCTCACCTCTGCTGAATTGATGGCTGAGCGTTTGCCTGCCTCTGCCTGCCACCAGTTTGTCCCGCTGGATCACCCTACATATTGGGATCGTTTTTTTGCGCGTTGGCGACCGGACCTTGCTGTCATCATCGAGTCAGAACTTTGGCCGAATATGATCATGGGCAGTCGGACGCAAAACATTCCATTGGTCCTTGCCAATGCCCGACTGTCCGAAAAATCCGCCAAAGGCTGGGGTCGTGTCGGCCGCTCGATTGAGCTTCTGCTTAGCTCATTTGATCTTGTGCTTGCTCAGGATGAGCGATCTGCTTCCCGTCTTCGCGCGTTGGGCGCTGATCCGGTTGAGACACCAGGCAATCTCAAATTCGATGCCCACCCACTCCAAACCGACAGCGCTGCCCTTGAAGACCTGCGCGCGCAGATCGGTGATCGCCCGTGCTGGATTGCGGCAAGTACGCATGAGGGTGAGGAGATCCTGGTCGGGCGCATCCATCTCCAACTCCAGGAACGGTTCCCTGAGCTTCTGACCATTCTTGCACCACGACACCCTGCCCGTGGGGCAGCTGTTGCGCGTGACATGACGGAAATGGGCCTGAATATCGCGCAACGGTCGCGGAAGAGCGCGATATCGCAAGATACAAATATCTATCTGGCGGATACGCTCGGCGAGATGGGTCTGTTTTTCCGTCTCGCGCCCATTGCTTTCATTGGTGGGTCATTCGTCAACATTGGAGGCCACAACCCTCTCGAGGCTGCGCGACTCGATACTGCAATTCTGTTTGGGGCCCAAATGTTCAATTTTGAAGAGGCAGCAACACCGCTGCTTGATGCAGGGGCAGCATTTCAAGTGACCTCAGAGTCTGATCTAGCTGATCGGCTGGCGACGTGGCTGGCATCACCTGCCGAAACGAGCTTGGCTGCGGCGCGGGGCAAGGAAGTTGTCTCAGGGTCAACGCACGTTGCTGCCCGGATAACGCAAAAGCTTCTTCCCTTCCTACCGAAGGCCGCCAAACCGAAGGCAGACCAATAATGCGAAGCCCATCATTCTGGTACCCGCCTTCCACCCCGACACTGCGCGACCGAGCCTTACGCCTCACGATGACACCGTTCTCCGCCCTCTATACAGTTGGTGCTGCTATGCGGCACAGAATGACCGTGCCAGAGCGTATCAGTGTCCCAGTTCTCTGTATCGGCAACTTTACTGCAGGTGGCGCCGGCAAGACACCAACAGCCATCGCGATCGCTCAAAGGCTGGACGCCCTGGGTGAGACACTGCATTTCGTGAGTAGGGGATATGGCGGTCAGGAAGTTGGCCCGGTGCATGTAGATGCCGAGCGACATAGCTCGACGGATGTGGGCGACGAACCTCTGCTCTTGAGCAATCACTGCACAACATGGGTGTCCCAGGACCGGGTCGCTGGCGCATTGGCTGCAGAGAGAGCAGGTGCGACTGTCGTCCTTCTGGATGATGGGTTTCAAAACCCAGCGCTCCACAAAGACCTCTCACTTTTGGTTGTGGATACTGGTGCCGGGGTCGGCAATGGTTCCGTCATCCCCGCAGGACCTTTGCGAGAACCGATAGCGGCAGCTTTCGCAAGAACTCACGGCATTGTGGCGCTGGGGACAGAACCTCTGCAAAAAGACCTTGCGCAGCGTGCGGACCAGGCAGGCATCCCTGTCTTTGGTGCCAGCCTGCAGCCGAACGCCAATGTCTCCAAGAACCTTGTCGGCGAAAAATTCGTGGCCTTTGCCGGGATCGGGCGCCCAGAAAAGTTCTTTTCGACACTGCGAGACTTAGGCGCCAAACTCGCTGAAACCCTGTCCTTTGCAGACCACCATTTGTTTTCTGAAAAAGATGCTCAGGATCTTTTGGACCTTGCCGCCCGGCAGAATGCGCGGCTTATCACCACCGAAAAAGACGCCGTTCGACTTCGCAAATCCGTCGGCGCAGCAGTCCAAAAGCTATGCGATCAGACCAAGGTTTTGCCGGTCACAGTGATTTTCAGCGACCTACCAGCTCTTGATGCGTTTCTTGCCCAGCACCTCAAAGCCGCCCGGGCAAGCCACACTTACGCGCCGCCTGGCACACGAAGAGACTGACCCTTAGTATCTGACCTGCTATAAGCTTCATCTTTCTTTTGTTCTGGACGCGGTTTCTTGTCAAACAAAGCCCTCAGATACCGCCTAGAAGCGGTCGCAGCCCTTCTACCAGTCGGACTCTTTAAACTTCTCGGGTTGGAACGAGCCTCTGCCTTCGGTGGCTGGTTGCTCAAAATCATCGGCCCGCGAGTTGGTATCAGCCGACGAGCTCGGAATAATATCAAACGTGCGATGCCGGAGCTCACTCAAGCCGAGGTTGAGAAAATTATTCGCGACATGTGGGAGAACCTTGGGCGCACGGTCGCAGAATATGCGCATCTGGACAGATTCAAAGAACCGGCTCACCGGGATCGCGTGTCCCTCTCCGGCGCTGAATATGTTGAAGCCTTGAAAGACAAAGGCGGCATTCTGGTTTCAGGCCATTTTGCGAATTGGGAGTTGATGCCACTTCATCTTCACCTGCGTGGCTATGAAGGCGGTGAGGTGTACAGACATGCCAACAACCCTCTGATCGACAAATGGATTGTGAAGCTGCGGGCCCGCGCGATCCAACCCGTTCAAATTCCGAAGGGTCCGCAAGGTGCACGTGACGTGCTGCGGGTGATCCGGAAAAAGGGTTTCCTTTGTATGCTTGTTGATCAGAAGATGAATGACGGAATCGAAGCAACCCTATTCGGCATGAAAGCGATGAGCCCTGCAACACCCGGCGGCTTGGCCGCGCGGTACGGTGTGGCCGTGATACCTGCGACGTTTCGACGAACGAAGGGGGTCCATTTTGAGCAGGTCTTGCATGAACCAATCTTCGCAGACCCGGATGCAGACCCTCTTGCGGAAACTGCGCGCATCACCCAGAAATTAAATGATTTTCTAGAAGCGGAGATCAGAGAAAATCCGGCTCAGTGGCTCTGGTTGCACAATCGCTGGCCGAAGGATGCTTGATTAAGGCGCCTCGGTTGGGCGCTCAAGCGGCTTAGGTGTCGGCATGTCGCCCGCCAGTAAAGCCGGATCAACATGTGCTGCCCGCCAATACATGCGCCAGTCGAGATGTGGCCCCGTCACTCTTCCCGTCGCCCCTACCGCCCCAATAATCTCGCCCTGCTCTACCTGCTGGCCGACTTCAACATCGACGCGGCTCAGATGCATCATGACGCTGATCAGGCCATGGCCATGGTCCAGAAAAATCGCGCCGCCTTCAAAATAGAGGTCAGGATGTGCCAGCCGAACGATCCCAGCGGCAGGCGCTGCAACCGGCGTACCCGTGACCGCGGCAACATCAACACCATAGTGAGGCCGACGCGGCTGACCATTGAAAAAACGCTGTAGGCCAAACGTGCCAGTGACCACGCCATTTACGGGCCAGATGAACTCATCTGCAAACCAGTCTCGGGCGGTATCGGTCGGCCTTGCTGTCCGCTTCAAATTTCGGTCCCGCGCGATGCGCTCCAATTGCTCAGCTGACGGACTGACATATTTCGACGCCACCCCTTCGATGCGCTGCACGTCATATTCGCGGGTTGCGACTTCGATTGACAAGCTCTCGCGTTCAGCATCTGGATATTCGAGATCAAGATGCACGGCGCCTTCATGATCGCGGTCAAACGCAAAAAGAAAACGCCCGCGGTCTGACACCATAAGCGGTTCGCCATCCAGAATGACTTTTGTTCCAGGCTCGGTCGTGCCGATAATGATCCCACCCTGAATAGCCTCGCCGGTCAGAGACACCCGGTCTTCCGCCCAGGCAGGCAGACCGGCAAATAGAGACGCAACAATGACAAGCGGGAGATAGCGCAGGAGCCTCAAATTCATTCCTGACCTTTCAGCTCAAGCTCGCGTTTCAGTGCCGCTGCAGCATCAACATAGGCTTCTTGCCGATCTGCATGCCAATAGCGCAAATCGCTCAGCGGGATATTGGCACCTGTCACCGCACAAACGACAAAAGTACCCTGGCGGACCACGTGGTACTCGCCATCTCCATAAACCAGCTCTGCTTTGCTTCCACCGAAGCCATTTTCATGTCGATTCATACGCTCAACCTACCCCTGGCGTGCTGAGATGTCATTCTTGCAATGCAAATATGGTTTCCTGCCCCTCCAACTCCCCGGTCAAAACAACTGACCCTGATCCCCGCCAGATGTGGATTTCTTTTTTGAAACCGGGCGTTTGGTTTTGGAAACAGACGCTTTTCCTTCTGTCGCTTTTCCCGCAATCACGGGCAGCTTGTCGCTCCCAGAAAATTCCAGCTCCAGAGGCGCACCCTGCGTGATGCTAGCGGAGCTGCGGACGGGCGCACCTTCTGCGTCCCGGACCAACGCAAATCCACGGCTGAGTACACCTTGATAGCTCAACGTATCAAGCAATCTTCCCGCCTGTCCGAGGCGTTTGCCAAGATCCGCCAGATGTCGTCGCTCCGCGCGTGTTGCCCGTGCTGCAAGGTCTTGGGTCCGCGCCCGTCCATTGGTCAGTGTAGACGTCAATGCGCGACCCGACAGCCGCCCAGCAATACGCTCATACCGACTGCGTTTTGCCGCCGCAGCAGCACCAAGGCCCAGCCCGAGACGCTGGCTTGCATGATCCAACCGCTGTCCCGGCAGCGCAAAGAGATCGTCCGATTTGGGCAGTCCGCGACTAAGACCCTCCAGGCGCGCACCCAGTTCAGTCACTTTTCGGGTTTCCGCCCGCACGAGACGGCGGGCATTGTCCAACACCCGGGCGACCAGGTCCGCCCGCACGGGCACCGCCATTTCGGCTGCCGCTGTGGGTGTCGGGGCTCGCTGATCCGACACGAAGTCGATGAGGGTCGTATCGGTTTCGTGTCCCACCGCCGAAATCAGCGGAATTTCGCTCGCCGCAGCGGCGCGCACCACGATTTCTTCGTTAAACGACCAAAGATCCTCCAGCGACCCACCGCCCCGGGCCACGATCAGCAGATCGGGGCGCGGCACAGGCCCTCCAGACTTTAGTGCATTGAACCCTTTGATTGCAGCAGTGACTTCTTCAGCCGATTGCTCGCCCTGGACGCGAACAGGCCAGACAAGAACATGACGAGGAAACCTGTCACGGAGACGGTGTAGGATATCGCGAATAACGGCGCCCGAAGGGCTCGTCACCACGCCGATGGTCTCAGGCAGAAAAGGCAAGGGACGTTTTTTGGTGGGGTCGAACAGACCCTCTGCCGTCAGCGCTTTTTTGCGCTGTTCCAGCAGCGCCATAAGGGCGCCGACGCCCGCTAATTCCATGCTTTCAATGACAATCTGGTAACGCGACTGCCCAGGGAAGGTGGTCAGTTTACCGGTACAGACAACTTCAAGCCCTTGTTCCGGCTTCACTTTCAATCTTGAGGCGACCCCCTTCCAGATCACCCCATTCAAGACCGATTTGTCGTCTTTCAGATCGAGATAAAGATGGCCTGAGGCGGGTCGGCTGACCCGCCCCAGCTCGCCGCGCACCCGCACATAGCCATAGGTGTCCTCTACCGTGCGCTTCAGCGCCATGGACAGCTCGGTTACGGAGAATTCGTAGGCATTTCCGGGGGGGGCATCGTCTGCCATAGGCACGGTGTCTCTCACTTTAAGTCTTTGATTTTACTTCAGAATTTGTAGAACCTGCGAGGTCCTACGGCGGTTTGCCGGAATCGCCCACCATGATACAAGATTGTCCGGGGATTGCTCAGGGAATGCCCAGGGAATAGTGAGGACCGACAAGCGGTTCAACATTGGAAATCAGGGATCGAAGTCGAATGAACGTTCTGGTTATAGGATCAGGCGGGCGCGAACATGCTCTTGCATGGGCGATTGCCTCAAGCCCCATGCTTGGCGAGCTCTACTGCGCCCCAGGGAATGCCGGAATTGCCGATGTGGCGACATGTGTCGATATTGGCGTGGACGATTTCGATGGCATCATCGCCTTTTGCAAGGACAACAGCATCGAGTTTGTTGTCGTCGGTCCCGAGGACCCACTGGTTGGCGGCATTGTTGATCGGCTGGAGGAAGCCGGGATCAAGAACTTCGGTCCAAACGCCGCAGCAGCCCAACTGGAAGGCTCCAAAGGCTTCACCAAAGACCTGTGCGCGGACTATGACATTCCAACAGCGGCTTATGGGCGTTTCGCTGACGCCACCGAGGCCAAAGCCTATCTCGACAAACACGCCGCACCCATCGTGATCAAAGCCGATGGGCTTGCCGCCGGTAAGGGCGTCATCATGGCAGAGACCGACGAAGAAGCACTCGCGGCAGTCGATGAAATTTTTGGCGGCAAATTTGGCGGTGCAGGCGCAGAACTCGTCATTGAAGAATGGCTTGAGGGCGAAGAGGCGAGCTTCTTTGCGCTTTGCGACGGAAAAACAGCCGTGCCGCTAGCTGGTGCACAAGACCACAAACGCGTCGGCGACGGAGATGTTGGGCTAAATACCGGCGGCATGGGCGCCTATTCCCCTGCCCCAGTCCTCTCCATGAGCATGCAATTTGCGCTGATGGACCGCATCGTCAATCCGACGCTCGCTGCCATGGCCGAAAAAGGTATGCCTTTTAAGGGTGTGCTGTTCGTCGGCCTAATGATCACCAAAGACGGTCCGAAGCTCATTGAATTTAATGTGCGGTTTGGCGATCCGGAATGTCAGGTCCTGATGATGCGGCTCATGTCAGACATCCTTCCGGCCCTTATTGCCTGTCACGATGGCACGCTCGATCAGATTGACCTGGAATGGAGTGATGAGGCTGCGC
This sequence comes from Parvibaculum sp., assembly GCA_002695905.1. GTDB lineage: Bacteria > Pseudomonadota > Alphaproteobacteria > Parvibaculales > Parvibaculaceae > Mf105b01. Next base: position 38,096 of record NZQM01000030.1, on the reverse strand, counting down.
TCAGCGTGGTGATGGCGACCGAAGGCTATCCAGAAGCGTATGAAAAGGGTTCCGAGATCAAAAACCTCAAGGCTGCCGCTGCCGCAGAGGGCATCGAAATTTTTCACGCGGGCACCAAACAGGACGGCAAGAAGGTCACGGCCCATGGCGGTCGTGTGCTGGCTGTCACCGCGCTCGGTAAATCCGTCGCTGCGGCCCAGACACGCGCTTACAAGGCCGTGGACGCCGTCGACTGGCCGCAGGGCTTTTGTCGACGCGACATCGGCTATCGCGCAGTCGCACGCGAAAAACAATCAGCCTAATTATCAATAAGACATAAGGGAGGTGGGCCCATGAGTGAGCCTGTATCAAGTGGCAAGCAGGAGCAATTCTCCGGTACCCAAGCGGTGATGGAACAGCATCGCTTTGATGAAAAAACTCTGGAAGACTATCTTGCAGCCAATGTTGAAGGCTTCCAAGGACCGCTTGAGGTCCGTGAATTTAAGGGTGGACAATCAAACCCGACCTACCAACTTGTGACACCCAATAAGAAATATGTTTTGCGGCGGAAGCCTCCCGGCAAGCTCCTCCCGTCTGCCCATGCGGTTGACCGCGAGTACAAAGTGATCACCGCACTTGGGACCGTCGGTTACCCGGTCGCCAAGACCTATTGTCTGTGTATGGATGAAAGTGTCATCGGCACGATCTTCTACGTGATGGATATGGTCGAAGGTCGCATCCTGTGGGAACCTTTGCTGCCGGGATATGAGCCAGCGCAGCGACGCGCCATCTTCGAAGCGAAGAACAAGACCATGGCTCAACTGCACATGGTTGACTATGAAGCCATCGGCCTTGGCGACTTTGGTAAACCTGGCAACTATTTTGCCCGCCAGATTTCCCGCTGGTCAAAGCAGTATGTGGCATCAGAATCTGAAAGCATCAGCGAAATGGATAAGCTGATGGATTGGTTGCCTGGCAATATTCCCGACGATGATGCGGTGAGTATTGTTCATGGTGACTACCGGCTGGACAATATGGTGCTGCATCCAACGGAAGATCGAGTCCTTGCTGTTCTCGATTGGGAACTATCGACCCTTGGGCATCCACTTGGCGACTTCACCTACCACATGATGCAATGGATCATGCCAAGCATGGGAGACACGCCAGGCACCCAGACCCTAGGGGACGCTGATTTGCCAGCGCTCGGCATTCCCACGCTCGACGACTATGTCAAAATGTATTGCGATCAGACCGGTCGCAGCGGCATCAACAATCTGGACTATTATTTCGCTTACAACCTCTTCCGCCTTGGCGGTATCCTGCAGGGTATTGTTGGTCGGGTGCGCGATGGAACTGCTGCCAGCGAACATGCGGCACGGGATGCCTCTCAGGTTCGCACACTTGCAGAGCTGGGTTGGCACTATGCTCAGAAAGCTGGTGCCGTTTAGACCAAATGCCACACTCCTAGAGAGCCGGGCTTTCCATACGGTTTGCCCGGCTTTTTTTGACTCTTTGCATGCGCTTGGATCCCTTGCTATCCCTTGCTCAAAGACATTTAGGAGAGAGACATGGCTGAACTTGAATCCCAAAACGCAGAAACCATTGATATCCGTGAGGCACACCGATTTGACGTCGGACAGCTGGAGGATTTCTGCCGCGCAGAGGTTGATGGTTTCTCCGGCAATCTGGATGTCCGCCAGTTTTCGGGGGGGCAGTCCAACCCCACCTTCATGTTATCTGCTGGCAGCAAACGCTATGTGATGCGCAAAAAGCCTCCCGGGACGCTGCTTGCCAGTGCTCATCAGGTAGACCGGGAATACCGGGTTATGAAGGCTCTGGCTGACACCGATGTGCCGGTGCCAACCATGCGTGCGCTCTGTACTGATCCGGAGATTATCGGCACGGAATTCTACATCATGGACTTCCTGGATGGCCGTGTGCTACGCGACCCGCAATTGCCAGGTTTCAGCGCTGAAGAGCGCCGCGCCATTTATGATCAGATGAATGATGTGCTGGCACGTCTTCACAAGGTCGACTACAAAGCCATCGGCCTCGAAGATTACGGGCGTCCGGGAAATTATTACGAACGCCAGATCGGGCGCTGGATCAAACAGTACCGCGCGGCAGAAACCGAAACTGTTGAGCCCATGGAAGATCTGATCTCCTACCTGCCCGCGCATATTCCGGCAGACGATGCGACGAGCATCGCTCATGGTGACTACAGGCTTGAGAACACGATGTTCCATGCAACAGAGCCAAAGATGATCGCAGTTCTCGACTGGGAATTGTCAACGATCGGGCACCCTCTCGCTGACCTTGCTTATAATTGCATGCTCTATCACTTCAATAGTCCAAGCCAGGGCACCATTATGGACCTGGATTATGCTTCACTCGGCATCCCAAGCGAAGAGGCCTATGTGCATGCCTATTGCAAACGCACGGGGCGCGACAGCATTGAAGACTGGGATTTTTACCTTTCATTCTCCATTTTCCGTCTCGCCTCAATTACCCAGGGCGTTTACAAACGCGGGCTCGATGGCAATGCAAGCTCAGAAAAAGCCACACAATATGGCGATATGTGCCGTCGCCTCGCTGAAACCGCCTGGAAGGTCGCGCAAAGAAACCGTTAACCCTTGCCCTTCGCTTTAACGCTTCCTTTTCCTGAGTACCCTATCCTCCGGATAGAGAGAGTTCCGGCTGGACCCGGATAGACCAAGTGAGGGGGCATGTCCGGTGACGGACCAGGAGCAACCATCGGCAGGTGATGCGGGTAATGCGCCAGCTCACACGCGCGGGGCAAAGTTCTTTGAGGCTTTGCTTGCAAACTCTGGCGACGTGCTGACCTTGCTCGACCACAAGGGCCGCTACATCTATCACAGCCCTGCCATTAAGGAGATGATCGGCATTGAGCCTGAAGAGGCGTTGGGTTTCTTTGCCGCTGATCTTGTCCATAGCGAAGACCGCGACCGGGTTGCCGAGAGGATCCGATACTGCCTGGCGAATAGAGGGATGCGCCTCAGTGAGAACTTTCGTCTGCCCCATGCAGATGGTACATGGCGTTGGATTGAAGCCGATGTCCGCAACTTGCTTGATGATCCTGACATTGGCGGCGTGCTCGTGGTCAGTCACGACGTAACCTCGCGCCGTCGGATAGAAGATCATTTTTCAATGGCCGAAGTGACAGCAGGTTTTGGCACGTACCGTTGGGACCACGGCTGCGAGGCGCCGACCATTTCCCCAGCCCTTGCTCGTATGCTGGATCTTCCTGGAGAGGTGAATCAACTCCCTGACGCCACCTTGTATGGACTCCTGCATCCAGATGATGAAGGTCACGTCAGAAGCACGCTCACTTCGCTTGGGGCTGATCCAAAGCCTTTTTCCCTGGCCATGCGCCTGCGGCAACAGGACGGCAGCTATCGTCATTTTGTTTCTCATGGCTTCCCTGAGCTTGATGGTAATAATGAAGTCAGAAGTGTCGTCGGAATCATGGATGACGTCACTGAAGGTCGAATTACCGAACTCGCGCTGAAACGCACGGCTGAGCAATACCAACTGATTGCAGAACACGCCTACGACATGTTCGCGCGGCATACACCGGAGGGTGTTCTCACCTTTGTATCGCCCGCAGTTAGAAAAGTTATGGGAGCGGAGCCTGAAGATGTTGTGGGACACAATATTATCGAGATGATGCACGGCGATGATCGAACCGAGGTGCGAGAAAAGCTCGAAGCGCTGAACGCTGGCGCAGACAGCGTCCGAATATCCTTCCGCCTTCCCAATCTGCAGGGTGAATTTATATGGCTCGAAAGTACAGTCCACCCGATCAATGACGAGCATACCGGTGAGATGGTCGAAGCGATCGCCATTACGCGAGACATCTCCGAGCGCAAAGAGTATGAGCAGCAACTGCTCGACGCGCGCGAGAAGGCAGAAACAGCGAACCGGACTAAGTCGACATTTCTAGCCAATATGAGTCACGAACTCCGCACCCCCCTCAATGCGGTGATCGGCTTTTCTGAAATCCTCAAACGGAAAATGTACGGGCCACTAGGTGACGAGGTGTATGACGAATATGCCAACCTTATCCATGAGTCCGGCACGCACCTTCTTGATCTCATTAATGACATTCTCGATATGTCCAAAGTTGAAGCAGGCAAGATGGAGATCAAGCCGGAGCCCATTGATATGGTTGAGATGGTTGAGACCTGTATGCGTTTCGTGGAAGCGAAAGCTGAGGCGAAGAACCAGAATGTGCAGCTGAACGTGTTAACGCCACAAGGGACCAATTCCGCTTATGCCGATATACGAGCAACGAAACAGATCCTGATCAATCTTCTTTCAAACGCGGTCAAGTTTACCGGCGACGGTGGGTCCATCAGGGTGGATGTTCGAACACTGGCCGATGGGTTGGAGCTGAGTGTTTGTGACAATGGCGTTGGCATTGATCCGGCGGACATTTCCAGGCTCCTGCGGCCCTTTGAACAGATCGTCGACAAATCAAGCCAGGCCGAAGAAGGATCGGGGCTCGGGCTCGCGCTCACCAAATCGTTCGCCGAATTGCAGGGCGGAACCTTCCGCCTCGAAAGCGAGAAGGGTCAAGGCACCCGCGCTATCGTGACCCTGCCAAGCGCCCATATTGACCAGCAAACGAGTTCTGCACGCGCCTGACCCTTGTTGGATCATGCGCTGAGCGTCGCAAACGCGGCCAAAGGAAATACGGCCTTGCGGGCCTTTATTCCGCAGGCTGTTTTTGCGCTTCAGTCTTGGGGCCCATCATCTTGGCAAACGCGTCTTCGAGCTCTTCGACAACGCGGCCAACGGCAGGGTCTTCCAGGGTTTTAGTGAAATAATTTTGGATGATGGGCGTTTCGCACAAAACACACTCGCGGCCAAAGAGAGGCGTGATGTTGGAGGCGAAAAACAACATGGGCACAAGCGTACAATCCGCCAAGCTCAACTTGTCGCCGACCGCATATTTAGACCCATCAACATAGTGCGCCAGCCAGGCCATCGCCTTGTCCAGCTCACCAAACATGTATTGAACGAGCTTCGGGTCGCGGCCCTGCGGGTTAACTTGTCCAAACAACTTGCCCAACGGCATCATGAGATAAAGATCTCCGATGCGCGAAAGAAGCCGGACCTGCGCGCGCTCAGCGGGGCCCTCTGGCAGAAGAGGAATATCTGTTTCCACTTCTTCAAGATATTCCGCGATCACCTGAGATTCAGGAAGAATGAGACCGTCAGCATCCAGAACCGGCACCTTTTTTAAGGGTGTAAGACTGGCGAATTCCTCCGGACTGAGTGTCTCAAATGGACTAACGGCGTCGAAATCGAGGCCTTTTGCGTACATTTGCATGCGACACCTGGCCGAATAGGGCGACAGATTCGCGTTGTAGAGTTTATATGCCATTTCTTCCTCCCCTCCCCGTTTGCCAATATGGGGGGTGCCAATGAAAAAGGCGGCCGTAACTCCATGTGGAGCCGACCGCCTGATTCTTCAAGGTCTTAAAGACATTTGTGACCTATTAAGCGTCACTGGCCGATTACTCAGCTGCTGCCTTTAACTGCTCTTTATGTTTGCGAAATTCCAATTTCGCGATGGTACGGGCATGCACTTCATCGGGACCATCTGCCAGGCGCAGCGTTCGCATGCCGGAGTACATTTTGGCAAGACCAAAGTCAGAGGTCACACCGCCACCACCATGTGCCTGGATAGCATCATCGATGATTTGCAGAGCAATGTTTGGCGCATGCACCTTGATCATGGCGATCTCAGCACGAGCAACCTTGTTGCCGACTGTGTCCATCATGTAAGCCGCTTTCAGCGTCAGAAGACGGGCACATTCAATATCGATCCGTGCACGTGCGATCCGCTCTTCCCATACGGAATGTTCCGCAACGGTCTTCCCGAAGGCCGTCCGGGATAGAAGGCGCTGGCACATTTTTTCAAGCGCACGCTCTGCAACACCAATGGTGCGCATGCAGTGGTGAATACGGCCAGGGCCAAGTCGGCCTTGCGAGATTTCAAACCCACGACCTTCGCCCAGAACAATGTTCTCCGCGGGCACGCGGACATCTTTGAGGATCACTTCGGCATGGCCATGAGGTGCATCGTCATAGCCGAACACAGGCAGCATACGGACCACCTCAACCCCAGGGGCGTCCATTGGAACGATGATCTGAGACTGCTGCCGGTACAGATCAGCCTCAGGGTCTGTTTTCCCCATCACAATCGCGACGACGCAGCGTGGATCACCAACGCCCGACGACCACCATTTGCGGCCATTGATGACATATTCGTCACCGTCGCGCTCGATCCGGGTTTCGATGTTTGTCGCATCTGATGACGCCACAAGCGGTTCAGTCATCAGGAAGGCTGAGCGAAACTTACCGTCGAGAAGCGGCTGAAGATATTTCTCCTTCAGGCCTTCGCTCGCATAGCGCTCAAACACTTCCATGTTGCCGGTGTCTGGCGCGGAGCAGTTAAACACTTCGGATGCCCAGCCTACGCGGCCCATGATTTCACAAAGAGGCGCATATTCGAGGTTGGTCAGTCCACCACCGAGCTCTGATTCCGGCAGGAACAGGTTCCAGAGGCCAGCTTCCTTCGCCATTGGCTTCAGATCTTCCAGAATCTGAGGCACCTGCCACGGATTGCCTTCCGCGCGAAACGCGTCCATTTGCTCGTTATAGGTTTTCTCGTTTGGATAAATGTGCTGATCCATGAACGCCTCTAGGCGATCAATCAGCTCACGGGTCTTGTCTGAATAGGCAAAATCCATCGGATTTCCTTTCCTGTTCTTATGATGTTCTATGGGAAGCCATTGGCTGGCCCCCCGGTTCCAATACCAATAGATTCATACTAGCTCTTTGCCCTCCTAGAATCACGCAAAAGAGTCTTTGCGGCAGGCCCCAGGAGGTGAGCCATTTAGTCGCTCTTTAGCTGCGACGGGCCGCGAAGAACCGTTTTAGCAGCTGACTGGCGGGATCCTCGGACAAGCCGCCATAGACATCTGGTGCATGGTGGCAGGTCGGCTGACGGAAGAAGCGGGGTCCATGATCCACGGCGCCGCCCTTGGGGTCCTCAGCGCCGTAATAGAGGCGTCTGATACGCGCAAAGGAGATGGCCCCTGCACACATGGCGCAGGGCTCCAGCGTGACATAGAGATCGCAATCGATCAGCCTTTCGCTCCCCAGGCGTTCTGCTGCCGCGCGAATGGCGAGCACTTCTGCGTGGGCGGTTGGGTCTTTGAGCTCCATTATCCTGTTGCCGGCTTTGGCCAATATCTCCCCATCAGCGCTGACAATTGCCGCGCCCACCGGCACTTCTCCGCGGCCTGCGGCAGCTTCTGCCTCTGAAAGAGCTAGGCTCATGGGCGCGTTTGTCTTCTCATCAGTGCTCATGGCCGGACCCTGCCGCGTCTCCTTGCCAGCCGTCAAGCTTTCCAGCTTGCCCGTCCAATGCTATGCAGCCTCTCATGACGGACAACGCGCGCCCATCAGCTGATACACCCGAGACACCGAAAACACCGCAGGGTGAGCGGATCGCCAAAGTGCTTGCGCGGGCCGGTATCTGCTCAAGGCGGGACGCTGAGCGGATGATTGAGGCAGGACGCGTTGCTGTGAATGGTGTGGTGCTGACAAGCCCTGCCCTCAACGTCACCTCAACAGACAAAATCGTTGTGGATGGCAAGCCCTTGCCCTCAAGAGAACCCACACGGCTCTGGCGCTACCACAAACCCCGCGGCAAGGTCACAACGGCCCGCGACCCGGAAGGCCGCGCCACGGTGTTTGACGCGCTGCCAGAGGATCTTCCCCGGGTCATCAGCATTGGCCGACTTGACGTGAATACGGAGGGTCTGCTGCTGCTTACCAATGATGGAGAGCTCGCCCGCAAGCTTGAGCTTCCCTCTACCGGATGGGCTCGGCGCTACAGAGTGCGTGCTTATGGCAGGACGGATCAGGCCAAGCTTGACGCGCTCCAAAAAGGCATCGAAGTCGATGGCATTCGCTATGGACCCATCCAGGCACGGCTTGAGCGCGATCAAGGGACCAATATCTGGATCAACATGACCCTTCGGGAAGGCAAGAACCGGGAAATCAAACGGGTGCTTGAGAAGCTCGGATTGGATGTGAACCGCCTTATCCGAACCTCCTATGGCCCCTTCCAACTGGGCGATCTGGCAGAAGGCGTCGTGCAAGAAGTACCTGAGCGCGTTTTGATGGATCAGCTAGGGGAAACAGACCGTCGAAAGAATGCCGATCAGACAGGTCGCGCGAAGAAGAAATCGACCGACAAGAATACATCCGGCACTCGGGGCACACGAAGCGGGGGTAAAAAACCGTTTGGTAAGAAGCCGACAGGCAAAAAATCCGATGGTGACAGACCGGCGGGCAAAGGCCCTTCCAAAAAGACACGTCTGATGAAGAAGACGGGCTCAAGAACTGGCCCAAAAACTGGATCAAAAGCAGGAACGGGAAAAAATGCGGATCGTCGGCGGTGAGTTGAGAGGCCGGAAGCTCCAGAACCCGACCGATGACCGGGTTCGCCCGACGAGTGACCGAATACGCGAAGCGCTTTTCAATGTGCTCGCGCACGGCAGTTTTGGTGACTTCTCCTTCCCAAATGCCCGGGTGCTTGATCTCTTCGCCGGAACGGGCGCGCTCGGTCTTGAGGCCGTATCGAGAGGCGCCCCGTTTGCGCTTTTTGTGGACGACCACACAGCTTCTCGCGGCCTTATCCGCACCAACGCTGAAGATCTTGGCGTCACAGGCCGCATCAAACTCTATAAACGCAACGCCACAAGGCTGGGGCCGCGGCCAGCCAGCGCCGGTCCTGCCTTCAACCTCGTTTTCGCAGACCCTCCCTATGGCAAAGGCCTGGGTGAAAAAGCGCTCACCGCAGCGCTTGAAGGGGACTGGATTACGCCGGATGCCCTGATCGTCCTGGAGGAAGACCGGGATCAGAGCCTGTCACCGCCGCCGGGTTTCCTAGAAGTGGATCGCCGCATCTATGCCACGACGCAGATCCTTTTGATGAAGCTGGCGACCTAATCCACCAACCTTCCCGATGCGTATACACTCTCAGCAGCAAGCGAGTGGTCTCCATGGGCAAGAGCATTGAACCGGTCCGAATGTATTTTGCGTTCCGCAGCCCCTATTCCTGGATGGCAACAGAGCGGATCGCGCAGGAAGGGATCGAGATTGATCCGGTCGCCTTCATAATGCCCCCGGCTGACACGCCGCCGCCCAATCCCATTTCCAGTCCGGCCAAAGGGGCCTATGTTGCTCGGGATGTGGTGCGCCTTTCCAAGCGTCTGGGGTTTGCTTTTGTTCTCCCAGACCCGTTCGACATAGATTTTTCGCGTCCCAACAATGTCTTTCAACTTGCAAAAGAAGAAGACAGGCCACTTCCCTTTATGCTGGCTGCCTATCGGGCCCGGTTTGTTGAGGGACGGAACATTTCCGAAGATGATGTCCTCTGCGACATTGCCGTTGAGGCTGGGATTGATCCTGATGCCACGCTGGTTGCCGCCGACAGCATCGACCTTCGCGCCCGCTCACTCATGGAGCTCGAAAAAACGTTGGAGATTGACCGGCCCTTCGGTGTCCCGTTTTTTGTCTATCAGGGAGAACCCTTCTGGGGTCAGGACCGGATTGATCTTCTGTTGGAGACTGTCCGAAACTCCCCCGAGGCCTAACGTCGGCCAAAGAGCCGTTCTATATCTGCCAGTTTGAGCTCCACATAGGTCGGGCGCCCGTGGTTGCATTGACCCGAATGGGGGGTTGCTTCCATCTCGCGCAGGAGGGCGTTCATCTCTTCCGCGGTCAGGCGGCGCCCTGCCCTCACAGACCCATGGCAGGCGATGGTGCTGCAGACATCTTCCAGCCGCTCTATGAGAGACAAAGCCTCATCAAGTTCTGTCAGATCATCCGCCAAGTCCCGCACCAGACCGGTCACGTTGAGTTTGCCAAGCAGGGCTGGTGTTTCCCGTACGACGACGGCGCCCTCACCAAACTTCTCAAGCACAAACCCAAGGTCGGCCAGATCATCGGCGCGGCGCGCCAGGCGATCGGCAGCATCACCTTCCAGTTCGACCACTTCAGGGATTAAGAGCATTTGCCGTGTGAGCCCATTGGCGGCAATGGCCTCCTTCATCCGCTCATAAACAAGACGCTCATGGGCGGCATGCTGATCGACTATGACAATGCCGTCTGCCGTCTGGGCGACGATATAGGTCTCGTGCAACTGTCCTCGAGCCACGCCTAGGGGACGCGTCTCTAACTCTTGAGCTTGGCTACTACTCTCCGGTTCCACACGGGCACTGGTGCCAAAACCGCTGCCCCAATCTGCCTGGGGCGCTTGCTGATGGGGCATTTGAGCGGCAGCGTGAGCCTCCAGAGCCGATGCTGGTGCCCAGTTGCGACCACCCTCCTGCCAGCCCGCCGATGCGGAAGATCCGGGTGCCCCACCCTGTGCGCCGCCTGGAAACTCTGACTGAATAGAACCCAACGCGGTTTCGGCGACTGTGGTGGATGCCCTGTGGCCCGCTTCCGCAAGGGCTTGGCGCAGTGCGCCAACAATCAGCCCGCGCACCAGACCGGCGTCGCGGAAGCGCACTTCCGTTTTGGCCGGGTGCACGTTCACATCCACAAGTGCGGGATCAATCTCCAGAAAGAGCGCCACGACCGGGTGCCTGTTCCGCGCCAGAAAATCCATATAGGCCCCGCGCACCGCGCCCGTTAGGAGCTTGTCGCGCACAGGACGCCCGTTCACAAACAGATATTGATATTGCGCAGTGCCGCGGTTGAAAGTCGGCAGGCCCGCATAGCCTGTGAGCCTTACCCCTTCGCGCTCGGCATCGACGCGCAGCGCGTTTGCCGCGAAGTCATTGCCCATGATGCCGGACAGGCGGGAGAGGCGCGCTTCAAAAAGGTCGCCTTGGGCCGACGGCAATCGCAGCAGATTTCGATCACCGCTGGTAAGCGAGAACCCAATCGTCTCATGGGCCATAGCAAGACGTTTCACAACATCCGACACGGCTTGCGTTTCCGCGCCTTCCGACTTTAGGAATTTGAGACGTGCAGGTGTGGCAAAGAAGAGGTCACGGACTTCAATGCGTGTGCCTTCGGGGCCCGCTACGGGTTCGACCGCACCAAGCTTCCCACCTTCAACGGTTAGCTTTGAGGCTGTGTCGCCAGCCTCATCGCGTGTGGTGATGCTGAGCCGCGCGACAGCGCCAATGGACGGCAGGGCCTCACCGCGAAAGCCCAGTGTGTCGATATCGTGCAGGTCTTCGCGACCTGTCTCGTCCTGCTTCAGCTTTGAGGTTGCATGGCGCTCAACAGCGGTGAGCAGATCATCGGGTGACATGCCGCAGCCATCATCAGACACACGAATGAGATCACGACCGCCACTCACAACAACAATGTCGATTTGGCGGGAGCCCGCATCGATGGCGTTTTCGACAAGCTCTTTTACTGCACTGGCTGGTCGTTCAACCACCTCGCCTGCCGCAATGCGGTTGATGGTGCCTTCGCTAAGCCGTCTGACCTTGTTCATTTCACGGACCTTCCACTGTCCGCCAGATAGGCGCGCGCCAGGACTTTTCCCTCTTCGACAGCTGGCTGATCGAACGGATCTACGCCCAGCATATCTGCGACAAGGATTGTTTCGAGCATGAAGTGCATAAGGAGGGCGCCCATGCTTTCTTCATTCAGTGTCGTCACATTTAGGTGCCGGACTGGACGCCCTTTTTTTGCAAGCGTCGCAAGCGTCGCACGTTGTTCTGCATCCAGAAGGTCACCCATTGTGGTTCCTGCATAAGCACTCAATGGGCCACTTGCAAAATCAGAGGTGGGGACTGGCCCTTCACCCTTCACATCGCGCGTGATGATGGTGTGGAGCTTGTCGTTTGGTCCGGCGAGATAGAGCTGAAGCTGACTGTGCTGATCGACAGGGCCGACACCAGCGAGCGGTGTCAGGCCTGCGCCGTCTTTTCCAAGACTCTCTCCCCAAAGCTGCCGGAACCAGAGGCCAAAGCGCAGCAAACGGTCATCATATGAGGTGAGCGCGCTCAGGCTCACACCTCTCTCCTCCAGCAATCCAACGGTCGTCGCGGCACAGAGCACCACTGGTGACTTTTCATCCGTCAGAGTGGCTTCCAGCGTGCTTGCGGCCCCCAACCTCAACCTCTGACCATCTATTCCCAACAGCTCTGCCGGTAAGAGCCCCGTATTGCTCAGGACCGAAAAACGCCCCCCTATGTCGGCGTGATCAAGGATTGAAAGGTCATGACGCTCAGCAACCTGGCGAAGTGGATTGCCATCCCCGAGACTCGTCAGTACGAAAAAATGTTGACCCAGAAATTCGCCGCCGCCTGCTTTTTCAACCGCCGTCATTGCCGCCAGCATCTGTGTCAGAGGCTCCGCTGTCCCGCCGGACTTAGAAACAATCAAAAACCTGGTCGTTCGCAGATTGCACGAAGCGAGCAAGCGCTCAAAGGTAAGCGGATCAAGGTTTTCCGGCAGATGAATCGTTGGACGATCGGCTGGGGGCCGATATCCCGGAAGACCCCATCCGGTCAGTTGGGCCAAGGCCTGCGCGCCGAGGCTGGAGCCGCCAATACCCAGGATCACCAGATCGGCCGTGTCTTTTGTGAGCTTCGCGGAAAATGCTTTTAGCGCATCGAGGTCATCGCGTTCTGAGAGAAGTCTGGTAAGCATCAGCTCATCTGCGGCATGCTTCTGCTTCAATCGCGCTGCTGCACCCTGCGCGCGCTTAAGGACCGCATCAAAAACCGGTCCCGTGAGCCCGCCGGTCCCGATCTCTGTTTCCAGAGTCCGGCTGATATCACACGCGTAATGAGACTTTGTCATAAGAATCGCAGCTGCGCCAATTTGAAGAAGACTGAGCCTAGAACCTTTTGGGTTTTGATTGAATCAAAACCCGGCTCCGGTCGCTTTCTTTTGCCGCGTTTCCGGACGGACAAGCCTCTCTTTTCCTGGAAACACTCCGCCTAAATCACCTTGCGCAAGCCAGTCGGGCGGCCAATCAGTTGGCCTGCAAACCTTCTGGCTGGCCGACAATGGTGACAATAAGGTTCTCAGATCCCAGCAACCGTTCAGCGACCCGTTTGATGTCATCTTGAGTCACTGCCTCAATCAAGCCATTGCGCCGGGTAATGTAATCAATTCCCAGATCCGCTTCCTGGATGGCAATTAGCTGCCCAGCAATCTTATCGTTGGTGTCAAACCTTAGGGGATAGGAGCCTGTCAGATATGTTTTAGCGTCAGCCAGCTCTTTCTCTGTCACCCCGTCCGCCGCAAGCCTTGCGATCTCAGTACGAATGACGTCAAGAGATTCAGATACGCGTTCATTCTCGGTCGCCACCTGACCGATAAAGAGTGCCGCGTGGCGAAGCGGATAAAGATAGGTTGCGACGGAATAGGCAAGCCCCCTCTTCTCGCGAACTTCAGTCATGAGGCGAGAAGAAAAGCCACCACCGCCCAGAATATAGTTCATGACATAGGCGGGAATGAAATCATCATCCTCTCGGGCAATACCAGCATGACCAAACAGGACCACGCTTTGTGGCATATTGCGTTCAATGATCTGCAATTGGGCTTCGGGGTTGACCTCTGCCGCGGCCACTTCTTCGAGTGGGGTGGCATCGGGCAGTCCGCCAAACACAGTATCGAGCAGCTCTCTCAGAGCGTCGGGCTCAATATCGCCAACGACGGCAATATTGATATTATCTTTCGCGAAAAGATGCTCCCTATGCGCAACAAGATCATCTCGGCTAATTGTCGCAATGCTCTCCAGCGTGCCTTTCGACGGGCGCGTATAAGGATGGTCGTCAAGCGCCGCACTGTACCAGGCGTCAGCAGCAATCTTGTCGGGGCTTTCAGCGTCTCTTAGGATGGCCACCTTCAACTGACCGCGGATCTGATCAATCGGCCCTTGGTCAAATCGTGGCTCGGTTAGCGCAAGCTTCAGGAGCTCGACAGCTTCGTCCCGGTTTTCTGTCAGGGTCTTAAACGACAAGGATAGCCTGTCTCTGCTCGCCCGAAACGATAGATTGGCGGCCAGACGCTCCAGCTCGCCTTGAAAGGCTTGGCTCTCGAGATCGCCTGCCCCTTCGTTCATAAGGCCCGCCATCATATAGGTGAGGCCTGCTTTCTCTTTCGGATCCTGAAGCGTGCCATGTTCCCAAGCAGCTTCTATCACAACAAATGGAAGTGAATGCTCTTCAACGAGCCAGGCGGTGATCCCGCCGGGACTGGTGACTTCCTGTATTTCCGTCGCAGCTAAAGCCGATGGCGCATTGACCAGACCAAGGGCGCCAAGGGTAACGGCGCTTACAACGGCCAGCGTTTTAGTGATCTTCATGAACATTAGATGTCTCCCGCTGGCTTCAATATCCCTGTTACTGAGCGGGAGAGATCAAGGTATTTTTTGGCGGCTGCCATGACGTCATCAGGTGTGACCTTCCGCAGAGTGTCCGGCCAGTCGAGCACGTCCTGCACAGTGCCGCCGGTCGTCAATGCGACGCCATAAATCCGCGCCATGTCCTGCTGATCATCGCGTGCATAAATTGCTTCCGCCAGAAGCAGATTGACTGCGCGATCGACATCTTCCTGGCTCACACCCTCTTCGATAAAGGCCGCAATTTCTGCGTCCAGCGCCGCTTCGACATCCGCAATTGTGTGTCCGGGCGCGGGGATGGCATAAATGCCAAAGGTCGCATCGTCGAGCGCGGTCCCGGAGTACCAACTCCCGGCATTTGCTGCGACACGGCTGCCAACAACCAGGTTCCGGTACAAACGACTGGTGGAACTGCCGCCCAACAAGGTCGCGAGCACATCCATTGCCTCACTGTCCAATCCCGGTGCATTGCGATAGCTCGGCACCCGGTATTGACGCTGTACAGTTGCCTGACGCACCCGCTGGTCCACATGCTCAACCCGCAACGGCTCTTCTGGACCGATTGAGGTTTTACGCACCCTGGGTGGTGTGTCTGCGCGGCGTTCGATGGACCCGTAATATTTTTCCGCGAGCGGCCGCAGTTCAGCAGCTGTGATGTCTCCCGCGACAATCAGGATGGCATTGTTCGGTGTATAGAAACGGTCGTAGAAGGCGATGGCATTTTCAGTCGACAGGGCGGCAATTTCGCGCTCCCACCCGATGACCGGCGTGCCATAGGGATGTACGGGGAACAGAGCCTGATTTATCTTTTCAGACAAAAGAGAGCGAGGATTGTTGTCCACCCGCATGCTGCGCTCTTCAAGGACCACGTCGCGCTCCGGCATTACCTCCGCATCGGTCAAAACGAGATTCGACATGCGGTCTGCTTCCATCTCCATAACCAATGGCAGGCGGTCGATAGCCACACGCTGAAAGTAGGCGGTGAAGTCGGACGAGGTAAATGCGTTGTCCTGCCCGCCATTGCGCGCGACGATCTTGGAGAGCTCGCCTGGGGGAATGGTGTCGGTACCTTTGAACATTAAATGCTCGAGGAAATGGGCCACACCCGACATGCCCTCCGGCTCGTCAGCCGCGCCAACGCGGTACCAGACCATATGGGTCACCACAGGTGCCCGGCGGTCGGGGATGACCACTACTTGCATCCCGTTTGAGAGCTCGAATGTCTCAGGCGCGCCAGGCTCGTCTCCATGAACAACCGGTTCTGAGCTCAGCGCTGTCGCCTCTTCTTCAGAGCAGGCACTCAAAACCAGGGCAGCTGAGAGCAGTGTGCCAAGGGTAATCTTGGAAAAAATAATAGACCGATTGAGCAAGCTGTGAGACCTCCGCGTGACCTGACCTTATTGTACCAGACCCACCTGCACTAAACTGGCGCACAGTCTGGTGCTATCACTCAACAGGTCCTTTGTGCCCAAATTGGGGCCAAGACCTTCAAAGTCCGGGATTTAGCGAGCGCACGCAAGGGAAGATCGCGCGACAGGGGGTTACCACGCGCGAATGTGATCCTTTGAGAGGTCATCGAACTCGGCTTCTGTTTCAGTCGATCAGTCGAAGAAATAGTCCAGAAGGCCACCGCCCTCAGTATCGTCAAACTCAGGCGTCTCACCCTCTGTCACCGGACGGCCAAGCGCTTCATTTTCACGGAGCCGCTGGGCCTCGTTGGTTGCATCAACAATACGGTTGGGTTCCGAAGGCTTCTGCCAGAAAAGTACTTCACTCAGAAACTGCTCGTCTTTCCGCTTGAGCGCCCTGGTCTCATTGTCAATCAGGGCACGAACTGCAGGGTCAGCGTTGAGCGCACCGGCGTTTGACAGAAGCGCCAGTTCTCCGGCTGAGGGACCAGCTGATGCTTCTTGATCGAGAAGGCTCGAGGTCCCTAGAAGGGCTGCCTGTGCAACACTCTCTGGCGAGGTTTCACGAGGGCTTGGTGCTCCTGGCCGCGGTGGACGGAGCGAATAATCAGGCGGGATCACTAAAGGCGCTTTTGTGACAATCGCAAACTCATCCGGAGATTCTTTGCCATAGCCTAGCGACTCGGAAAGGGGGCTGCCGCAGGCCGAAAGTGCTGCCGCTGAAAGTCCCAAAAGGACAATTCGGGTGAAATTGCGGGGGGTGGACGCTGTCCTGATACGCATAGTCATGTTTGCCTTCGGTACCTTGTTGAATCCGCTTGCTCAGCTGTCAGTCTATTTCTTCCCAGCTTGACCAGCTTCGGCCTCTTCTGCAACAGGGAAGAATGAATCATAAATCATCAGGATCACGCCGAACGCAATCCAGATATCCGCGATATTGAAGATATACCAATAATAACCGTAGGCGTGGAGACTAAAAAAATCCGCAACCGCCCCAAAGACGATACGATCGTAAATATTTCCGATCGCGCCGCCAATAATCAGACCAATCGACAGCGCCATAAGCCGGTGTTTAATGCGCGCGAGCCAGAGCGTCAGCGCGGCAGTCACCACAATTGCGAAACTCGCCAGGATTGCCACGCCAAGCGCCGTATCTGCCTGAAACAGGCCATAGGAAATGCCCCGGTTCCAGGCCATGACCAGGTCGAAAAACGGCAGAACCGTTACGACGCCCCGCTCAGCAATACCAAAAACATCAATCAGCCACCATTTAGACAGCCGGTCGATAAAAAACGCAGCGAGCGCAATTGAAAGACCAAACACTGTGAGCGGGCCCTTCAGAGGCATCTCGGTCAGCCAATTTATGATCCTCCCCCTCATGATGCGCCCTCAAACTCGGCGACGGCCGCCGCGTCACGCGGGGTGAGGTCTGGATAGCCTTTGACTGAACCAACCTCCGGCAAAATCTTCCACGACCGGGCACATTTGTTTCCGACAGCTAAGCTCGGCACGACGGCCACGCCCACCACATCCTCCAACGTGAAAGCGTCAACTGGAGCAGCATCCGTACTCAGGGTCGCCTGAGAGGTGATCGCGATTTCCGCCAAATCGATGCCAGCCATCGCGTCTATATAATTCTCATCAGACACATAAACGGTGGGTGCTGCCTCGAGGCTTGAGCCGATCCGCTTTTCACGCCGTTCGATTTCAAGCGCGCCGGTCACGACGCGGCGCAGGTCTCTAACCTTTGACCATTTCGATGCCAAAACATCATTCTGCCAATCCGCCGGCACATCGGGGAATGTCCGTAAATGCACGGACCCCTCTTCCGATGGGAATCGGGAGAGCCAAACCTCTTCGGTTGTGAATGTCATGATCGGCGCCAACCAAGCTGTCAGGCACATGAAGATCTCGTCCATCACGGTCTGACAGGCCTGTCGGACCGGGCTCGACAGCGGATCGCAATAGAGTGCGTCTTTGCGGATGTCGAAATAGAGAGCCGACAGGTCCACCGTCATGAAGTTTGACAGGGTGTGGAACACTTTTTTGAAGTCATAGTCCAAATAGGCCTGACGAACCAACACATCGAGCTCGCTGAGCTTATGAAGCATGTAGCGTTCGAGTTCGGGCATATCTGCCGGTGCGACACGGTTCTCGCCGTCATACCCATCGAGGTTCCCAAGCAGGAAGCGGAAGGTGTTGCGGAGCTTGCGATAGGCATCTGTGCTCGACTTGATAACCTCCGGCCCGATCCGCATGTCTTCGGTGAAGTCGGCACCTCCGACCCACAGGCGGATAATCTCAGCCCCGCTCTGGTCTGCGATCTTGTCTGGCGAGACGGCGTTCTTGCCACTCTTTGCCATTTTCATGCCCTTCTCATCCAACAAGAAGCCGTGGGTTACCACCTGCTTGTAAGGCGCACGCCCGCGGGTGCCACAGCTCTCCAACAGGGAAGACTGGAACCAACCCCGATGCTGATCAGAGCCTTCCAAATAGAGGTCAGCAGGTGAGTGATGATCGTCACGGGCTTCCAGAACAAAGGCGTGGGTACAGCCTGAGTCAAACCAGACATCGAGAATATCATCGACCTTCTCATAATCATCGGCTGCATAGTCATTACCCAGATAGGTCTGCGGATCGTCTTCGAACCAGGCGTCTGCACCCCGCTCGGCAACGGCATCGACGATGCGCTTGTTCACTGCTTCATCCCGCAGGATTTCGCCAGTCTCTTTATGCACGAAGACAGTGAGCGGCACGCCCCAGGCGCGCTGGCGGGACAGCACCCAGTCGGGCCGTCCTTCGACCATTGAGCGAATCCGATTGCGGCCGGTCTCCGGCACAAACCGTGTTTTGTCGATCTCGGCAAGTGCGGTTTTTCGCAAATCGTTCGTTTCCATCGACACGAACCATTGTGGTGTGTTGCGGAAGATGAGCGGTGCTTTCGAGCGCCAGGAATGCGGATAGGAGTGCTCAAGCTTACCGCGCGTCAACAGCTTGCCTGCCTCTTTCAGCGCTTCAATGACCGCATTATTCGCATCGCCATCCTTGCCGTTTGGCTTCAGCACGCGCTTCCCTGCAAAAAGCGGCACGTCGTCATAATAGACACCCGCTTCGTCCACCGTGAACGGCACTTCCACGCCGTGTTTCATGCCGAGCAGATAGTCATCCTGACCGTGACCCGGCGCGATGTGCACAAAGCCCGTCCCAGTCTCATCGGTGACGAAATCGCCTGCATACAGATTGACGTCGAAATCATACCCCTGCCCCCGGAACGGGTGCGCGCACACGGTTCCAGCAAGGTCTGGCGCGTCGCCGACGCGGGTCAAGCTGACGATGCGCGCATCTTCGCGCACCTGATCTGCCAGGCCATCGGCGAGCACGAGGGTCTCGCCAACCTCTGCCCAGCTTTCTTCCTGGGTCTCGTCGATTTTGTAGAGGCCATAGGCGATCTTGTCAGAATATCCGATGGCGCGGTTGCCTGGGATCGTCCAGGGCGTCGTTGTCCAGATGACGACGGTTGCCCCGTTAAGTTCCGATGCGCCGCTCAAGACCGGGAAACGTACCCAGATCGTGGGCGACACATGGTCGTGATATTCGACTTCAGCTTCCGCCAAGGCGGTTTTTTCAACGACCGACCACATAACAGGTTTGGAGCCGCGATAGAGCCCGCCATTCATGATGAACTTCTGGAACTCGGCGACAGTTGCCGCTTCTGCGTCATAGGACATGGTGAGGTAGGGATTGTCCCACTCTGCCTGAATGCCCAGACGCTTAAACCCGTCGCGCTGCACGTCGACCCACTCTGCCGCGAACTCGCGACATTCTTTGCGGAATTCGAGTACCGGCACGCTGTCCTTGTCCACGCCTTTTGCGCGGTATTTCTCTTCGATTTTCCACTCGATGGGGAGACCATGGCAATCCCAGCCCGGCACAAACAGCGCATCCTTGCCCATCATCTGCTGGGAGCGCACCACAATGTCTTTCAGAATGTGGTTCAGCGCATGGCCCATGTGGACTGCGCCATTGGCGTAGGGAGGGCCATTGTGGAAGATGAATTTTTCGCGGCCTGCACTCTCTTTGCGCAAACGGTCATACAAGTTGAGCTTTGCCCAACGCTCCAGCATTTCGGGTTCGCGCTTGGGCAGTCCGGCCTTCATCGGGAAGTCGGTCTTCGGCAGTCGTAATGTGTCTCGGTAGTCTCGTGTCTCAGAAGTTTGGTCAGCAGACATTGGCGGATAGCTCTCGCTCAAGAATTTAGGTCAATAGCAGCGGTTGGGGTGGCGGTTGAAGACCCGGCCCTGTGCGTGCGCCCTCGTCCAGGCGTCAGCGACAGGCCGGGACGATAATTCGCGTCCCGGAGCTTTCAATGGGGGTGCAATCCCCGTCTATCCACTCGATCATCATGATGCCGTCTTGTACCAGCGGTGAGGAACCCCGTCCAGCAGATCACTCCATTGAACCAATCACCAGGGTTGGTCGACCTTCTTTAAGCGCTCTCGGGCCTGGTCACTATCGAGAGCGATCTGGGCCTTCAGGCTGTCCAATCCATCAAATTTGCGCTCAGGACGTAAATATTCCACGAACGATACAGCGGCATGAGCCCCATAGAGGTCTCCCTCAAAATCGAGGAGATGGGCCTCCAGAAGCACGTCGGACTTGTTGAAGGTCGGTCTGCGGCCAATATTGGCCACCCCCTTGTACATGCCTTTGTGCAGCCCATCCTCGATCTCTATCAGAACCGCGTAGACGCCGAGGGCAGGTTCAACATGCTCTTCCAGAGGCAGATTGATGGTTGGGAAGCCAATCGTCCGACCGCGCTGATCTCCGGTCACAATGTGCGTCTCCACAGACCACCAATGCCCAAGGAGCCGCGCTGCGCCTTGTGGGTCGCCGACAGCCAGGCATTCACGAATGCGGGTAGAAGAGTAGGTTTCGCCTCCGTTGGTGACTTCATCAACGATGGTCACGCCAAATCCGAGTTCGCCGCCCATTTTCTGCAGAAGAGCCCCGTCGCCAGCTCGGCCCTTGCCAAAGCGAAAATCATACCCAACTACAATGTGCGAGGCGCCCAGTCCCTCAACCAGGATGTCGCGAACGAAACTTTCCGCAGAGCGCTCTGCCATTGTTGCGTCAAAAGGCAAGGCTGCCAGGACATCAGTGCCCAACCGCTCCAGCAGCCGCGTTTTCGCGCGAAAGGGGGTCAGGCGGAAGAAGGGCTTTTCCGGGAAAAAATATTGTTGTGGGTGCGGCTCAAAAATAAGAACCCCACTTGGGACAGACGTCTCTGCGGCCAGCGCAGACGCGCTGCCAATGACCTGTTGATGCCCCAAATGCACCCCGTCAAAATTGCCGAGCGCAAAAGCACCGCCCCGTTCAGCGGTTGCCATATCTTCGGTATGACGGATGACGTGCATCCCCAGACACTCTCTTTCCTGCACGCAAAAGCAAGCGTGTTCTGTCATTTTGACCCAGTGGTGATAACCATTCAGGGGCGGACGTCAAGTGCCGGACCTGTGTGGTGAAACGTCGAAGACAGCGGTAACCCTTCGCTAACCCACTCATTTAACCAAAAATTTAAAGCCGCTGCCGTAGGTTGTAGCAGGGGCCAAGAGCGAGCTTAGCGCGAAAAGCTGGGTTCGCTTTGGTGTAAGGCACACGATTCGGGGCGATGCAAAAAGCGTCCTTCACATGGAGAATAACCATGGCAGTAGATCTCTCAATGCCCGTTCTGGTGGTCGACGACTACAAGACAATGATCCGCATTATCCGCAACCTGCTGAAGCAGCTCGGCTTCACCAATGTTGACGATGCCGCAGATGGCACCGAAGCACTCGCAAAAATGCGCGGCAAGCGCTATGGGTTGGTCATCTCTGACTGGAACATGGAGCCCATGACCGGGTATGAGCTTCTCAAAGAGGTTCGGAGCGACGAAGGGCTCAAGCCAACACCGTTCATCATGATCACGGCTGAGTCGAAGACGGAAAACGTCATCGCAGCGAAGAAGGCTGGTGTGAACAATTACATCGTGAAGCCCTTCAACGCGGCAACGCTTAAAACAAAGATCACCGCGGTTATCGGCGACTTCTAATCCTTCTTAAAAAACGACAGCGGTTTTACGCCATGAGTGCGCCTGAAAAGTCAGTTGATTCACGTCTCGACGAAGTTGCCGGTCATATCCGTGACATGAAAACGGATAGCCTTACGCTTCCCGACATCCTAAACCTCGCCGAGATCATGGTTGGATCCATGCAGGGTTTTTTTGGCCATGTGGACACCGCTATCTACAAAGAGTTGACGGAGATTTCCGATTTCATCGATACAACGAGAACGGAAATAGGTCGTCTTCAGCCAGGCAACCTGAAAGATAAGCACATTCCTGAAGCAGGGCTTGAGCTGGAAGCCATTGTTCAGTCGACGGAAACTGCGACCAACACCATCATGGAACAGGCAGAGCTGATTATGTCTGCCGATCCTGATGATATGGGTGCCTATCATGACACGGTGCAAGGTGCCGTCATGGAGATCTTTGAGGCCTGCTCCTTTCAAGACATTACCGGTCAGCGGATCAGCAAAGTCGTCAGCACGCTCGTTCACATTGAATCTAAGATCAGCACGCTTGCCGAGGCTCTCGGTTCTGCGCTGAGCGAAGCGATAGAAGACGAAGAAGAAACAGCGGAAGAAAAACGGAAACGCGAACTTATCCTTAATGGCCCCGCCCTTGAGGGCCAGGGCATCGATCAATCAGATGTCGATGACATTTTGAGTGATGGTGCCAGCCAGGACGATATCGACGCACTCTTCGATTGAGCCGAACCTCATGCCTGACCTAGCAATTCAGCCAGCTACCAAATGAGACGGGCCATCGCACCGATGGCTTGACCGTCCGTCTCCGCCAGCAGTTTTGTCACCAACTCGGACTGTGGATTGTCTATTGAGGGCCCACATCGCTCGTAGGCAATGCCGCCGGTGACAAAAAGCGCGTCAATACCTTGATCATTCGCGCCCTTGATATCCGTCAGCAGACCATCGCCGACTGCCAATATTTGGTGGTCCGCCAAACCATCCAAACGTGTCCGCGCAAGGTCATAAATGGGCGCGTGGGGCTTGCCGAAATAGTGTGACCTACCGCCCATCTCTGTGTAGGCGCCAGCAATAGCCCCACCGCAATAAACGCGCTTCTCACCACGGTCGACAACGATGTCCGGGTTGGCACATACAAGGTCTAGATCGCGTTCTTTGAGACGCGCGAGTGTTTCCTCATAGTCATCGGCGGTCTCGACTTCGTCGTCAAACAAGCCCGTACAGAGAACAAAATCAGCATCGTCTTCGTCTGTTTGGTTTAGCGGCAATCCTTCAAATGTCGGGCGATCTCGCTCAGGCCCAAGGTGCCAAAAAGATGCGCCAAACTGCCCGGAAGCAATACTTTCCCGTGTCGCATCCCCGGAGGTCAGGACATCGTCATAGGCATCACGAGGAACACCCAGGCCTTCGAGATGTCCCGGAATGCCGACACCTGGCCGGGGTGCATTCGACAGAAGAAGCACCCGGCCGCCGCCCGCGCGGTACCGCGTCAGTGCGTCAACGATCCCATCGTAAGCTGCGACGCCGTTATGGAGCACGCCCCAAATGTCACAGAGGAGCGCCTTATATTCCTGCGCAATGGGTTCAAAATGGGTGTGGATCGGCACCAAGCCAGATGTATCGGTCATGGCCCCAAGTAGGACGTTCAGAGCCAGATCGTCAAGCCCTGGGGGCGCGCTCTCTGCCGGTCAGGCAACATCCGCCAGGACTTCATCGCGGACGGGACGCGGCGAGCCAAAGAGATAACCCTGTCCATAATCGACGTTGAAGTCGAGCACATCAACCACAGCGCGTTCTTTCTCTATCATGTCGACGATGAGGTTCATGCCGTAGCGGGCCATCAGTTCTTTGATATCTTCTGGCCGGATATCCGTCCGGCCATCATCTGCCTGGCCGACTAGAACATGGGCCGCGATCTTCACATAGCGAACGTTCAGATTGTGGAGGCGGCGATAGTCGAGATTAATGTCTGTCACCTGGTCCATTGAGAAACGGAAGCCAAGCTTGGCGAGCGCATCGAGGCTCGCAATTTCAATTGGGCCACAAGCGTCAATTGTTGCCTGCGAGAATTCAAAAACAAGCTGATCTGCGAGCATCGTATTATGCTGCATGTATTCAACAAATTGGGGAAAAAATTCGCTGTCGAGAAGCGAGTTCGCAGAAATATTGCAAAACACACCCGTGTCTGAATCCCGTTCGTTCAACTTACGCACGACCTGCACACAGCGGAACAGCAGCAGATTATCAATGGTCGGCATCATGCCAGCAGGTTCTGCCACCCGCATGTAATCGCCCGGCATGATTATTTCGCCTGCACCACCGCGAAGCCTTGTCAGTGCTTCATAATATTTCACCTTACGCTGTGGCAGCGTCACAATCGGCTGCAGGTAGAGGTCTACGCGATTTTCTTCCAACGCATGGCGGATCACGTCCAAAAGATCCGCATCGTTCAATTGGTCGACCGGCACCGCGGGCGAAGCGACGCCTGGCAGGGGCACAACTCGGTTGGCCTGCTGTGAAGCTGCAATTTTTTTTGCTGGTTGGCGTTCTTCAGCGAGACGCTTCACGAAACTCTCGATCACGCGCATCTCTGCGACAATCTCTTCGTTCCGAGTCTTGGTTTCTGTTTCCAGCCGCTCTGTCAGCACTTCGATATCGGCTTCTGCGCGTTCAAGGTCACGGTTGAGGCCAGATGCAAATGAGTTGATGTCAGCAATGTTTTTGACGAACAGTTTGCGTTCGCTAGCACGTGCCAGAGTTGAGTGGGTCTGCGCGACAAGCAGAAAGATCACCCCGCCCACAAGCCAGGCTTCCATGTCTTTTAGGTCCCCGAAGACAATCAGGCCAAAAGACAGGGTCGCTGCCAAAATGGCCGATGTCATCACGAGCATGATCTTGTTCAAGCGCGACATGGCACTCTTCCTTATCTGTCTCCAGGCTCGCCTCGGAAAGGCTTGAGCCGCCTATTTCCCAGTTTGAGACAGTGACAGCGAGTCTTTGAGAAAGTGTTAACCATGTGACTTGAGGCAGAAGGGTCAGAATGTCGACAAACCAGCCGCGCGATTGAGCCCGTTCCAATGCCTTCGGTGCAAAGCTGAGGGGCGTCCGGTCCGTCGTGGCGGGAGGTTTTTCACCTTTTCCAGCCATTTTTCTTCAGCGTTGCTGGCTGCCGTCCAGCAGCGCTCTGCCAATATGCCCGCATCCTGTGGTGAAGCCGACCCTATTATAAATTTGGCCACCTCATCCTGAAATTGAGCCTCAAGCGCCACACGGTCCTCGACGTAGGCGTTGAGACGTGGCACGTAATCGAGAAGCACGGCTCGGTGAAGCTGTTCGTGGCACCACCAAAGGGCGTCCTCATTAAACTCGCCAGTTGGCATTGGCCCAAAATCAGGCAGCGTAACCTCGCCCCAACCCGGACCAAAAAAGACCGGCTTAAACACACCCGTGTCGGGCGCGGACGTCCCCGTGATCCAGTGGATGGGGCGTCCATCGCGAAATTCGGTGATCCATGATCCCGTCGTCTGCCCAGCGCGCCTTAAGGGCCCCCAGGATGCATGGGCACAGACCGTGCCACCCAACCCGCCGTCAGGCTTCCACTCTGGATCGTCTTCCGCTTTGGAACCGTGGTCACGCAAAGTGGCCATCATGTCGGCTGCTGTGATCTGGCCCTCTTTTTGTTCCAGAAGATCGGTGGTACGGCACCATCTCACCTGTCCTGAAGACACTTTTCCAACCACTCGGTGAGCAATTGCATCTGCTAAGTGCAACGGCTCATTCTCGCGGTTCCACCCGAGAGCTTCGATAGCGTCTCTGAGGCCTGCACTCTCGCGGTCAATTTTTGAGCCAATCGTATAGGTGTTGGAGATTGAACGAATGGATGCGACCTCTTCCACAGCCCATTCCGACCCCATTGTCTCCATCACAACGGCGCGTCCATGCCCATCTGCGATCAGGAAAGAGTTGTGATATTCGAAATTCGCAGTATGTCCACAATTCCCCCCCTGACCGTGTTCTGCGAGAAGATCAGCAATAATTTCGACCGCCTGATCTGCCGTTGCCGCGCGTTCAAGCGCGAGACGCAGCAAATCCATGCCCAAGAGCGCCGCTTCTTCCGGCGGAGCCTTTTTCGCAAACACCGCCTCATTCCCAATGACCAGCCCCTGATCATTGGCGCCCATTTCTGCGCCCCACATCCAATAGGGACGGGACAGCAAGACAGCATGGGTCTGTCGGACCTGGGGAATATCAATATAGGTACACTTGAGACGCCCGCCGGGCTCATGCTCTGCGGCAGGATAGGCACAAATCGCTTGGGCTTCGTTGGCTTCCCTGTCTGAATTCTTCGCGAATATCAGACCCCCATTGGCTGTCGCGGTCGGTCGCGCTACCATCGTGTCACACATACGCTTTGGTCCCCCGCTATCACCTGCCCTTGAAGGAGCTTAGGCGACAGCGTCAATTGAGTGAAGCCCGGGTCGGGATGGCCTCGCGGTCTATCCGGTTTCATTGATAGACGGAACGACACACAGAGGAACAACCTAAATGAGCGCACATCAGTTTGCTTTTCAGCATATTTCAGGGGGCGAACTTGCCCTCTCCGCTTTTTCCGGCGGCGCCGTGTTGATCGTCAACACAGCGAGTCAGTGCGGATTTACCCCCCAATATAGAGACCTGCAGGGACTCTGGGAGCGCTATAGCGATAAGGGCCTCACTGTGATCGGTGTGCCGTCGAATGATTTTGGCGCCCAGGAGCCCGGCACGGAAGCCGAGATCGCGAGCTTCTGTGAAATCAACTATTCCATCTCCTTCCCGATGGTCACAAAGCAGATCGTTATCGGCGAGGACGCGCACCCGTTTTACAAATGGATCGTCGCTGAAGCTGGCGAAGGGGCTGCGCCGAAGTGGAATTTCCACAAGTATCTGATTGGCCCGGGCGGTGAGCTTGCCGGGGCCTTCCCCAGTAAAGTAGGGCCGCTTGATGCGGCTCTCCTTGCCAAGATAGACGCCCTGCTCAAGTAAGCGGGCACACAAAAAAGGGGCGCCTCAGGCAATGAGGTACCCCTTCTTCAATCTGTTTGATCAGACTACGCCGTCAGTGGTGCGATCCGGATTTCCACCCGGCGGTTCTGTGCCTTGCCTGCCGCTGTCGCGTTAGAGGCAATTGGCTGGCTTTCGCCGAAGCCGCGGATAAAGAAACGATCCCGTACAACACCGCGAGTTTGCAGATAGGCCGCAACGGACTGTGCCCGACGTTCTGAAAGCTTCTGGTTAAACTGTGCAGACCCATCGCTATCTGTGTGGCCGTATACATCGACGAGCGACTTGTCATATTCGTCCAGCACAATGCCGACAGAATTCAAAACTTCGTAGAAGTTTGCATTGATGTCAGCGGAGCCGGACGCAAAGGTAATGTTGCCCGGCATGTTGAGAATGATGTCATTGCCAACACGCGTCACCGAGACGCCAGTGTTTTGCAGACGCTGTCGCAGTTTCGCTTCCTGCTGATCCATATAGTAGCCAATGCCACCCCCAGCGAGCGCACCAACGCCTGCGCCAATCAGCGCCCGTTTCCGCCAGTCGCCGCCCCCAATGAGCGCGCCAGCCACGCCACCAGCAAGAGCACCAAGCCCTGCGCCAATGGTCGTATTGTTGACGCCCTGTTCACCCGTGTACGGGTCTGCGGAGGTACACGCCGAGAGCGCAAAGGCGCTAGCGACAAATAAGGTTGCGATACGTTTCATAGAATAACTCCTGACTTGTCCCATTTCCGAGATGAGTGCTGCTTCTTAGGGAAAGCCGCCCCTTTATCGGTTTCAGATCGTTTGCGTACCCCACGCATGGACCAAATCAGTGGTCCGATTTGGGCACTCTAACACGAAGTTCCAGCGCTTGTGTCTGGCAGATGTTCTCAAACGGTGTAAAAATGTCATCACAAAAATTCGACAAACCGGCCCGAACTGCCGGTATCTGACAGGAAGGATCGCTTTTTCATGGAACTTTTTGACCTTAGTGGCAAAACCGCCATCATTACCGGCTCAACCCGCGGCATCGGCGAGGCCATCGCCCACCGGATGGCCGAACATGGCGCGAATGTTGTCATTTCAAGCCGTAAAGCGGATGCCTGCGAAAAGGTGACCGCAGAGATCAACGCAAAATTCCCCGACAAGGCTATGGCCGTCCCTTGCAACATTTCCTCGAAAGAAGATCTGCAGCGTCTGGTCGACACAACCAATGATAAGTGGGGCAAGGTTGACTCGCTCGTCTGCAATGCCGCCGTCAATCCGTTCTATGGGTCCGCAGCAGACATTCCCGATGACGCCTTCGACAAGATCATGAGCTCCAACGTGAAGAGCAATCACTGGCTCTGCAATATGGTGCTGCCTCAGATGATCGAGCGAAAGGACGGCAACATCACCATCGTCTCATCGATCGGCGGTCTGAAAGGCTCTCCGGTTCTTGGCGCTTATTGCATTTCAAAAGCTGCTGACTTCCAACTGGCACGGAATCTCGCCGTTGAGTTTGGCCCTCACAATATTCGCGTGAACGCCATCGCACCGGGACTTATCAAAACCGACTTTGCGAAAGCACTGTGGGACAATCCTGAGACCCTTGAGCGCTCCACGTCCAACGCCCCTCTTCGTCGCATTGGGTTGCCAGACGAGATTGCAGGTGCCGCCGTGTTCCTGTCGTCAAAAGCCGGTGCCTTCATGACCGGTCAAGGGCTGGTGATTGACGGCGGTGTGACCATCAGCTGACGCGAGCGCACCCATGTCCGTTCAAATCAGAGAGCTTCTGCCAGAGGACAAGCCTCAGTGGCTGCCGCTCTGGCAGGGCATTTATTGGCAGACAGCGGCATGCAATAAGACCGCGCAGCACCTATGTGACAAGCTGGCGACCCGCACAGACTGGGCGCGATATGAGATGGCGCTTTAACCTCGAAGAAAATTGCGGGGTCAGGCGCATTGGGAGGATAAGCAGATGAAATCAGTTGTGGTCACAGGCGTTTCCACCGGCATTGGCTGGGGGACAACGAACGTTCTCACAAAAAAGGGCCTGCATGTTTTTGGGAGCGTTCGGAAAACCGAAGACGGGGAACGCCTCAAGTCTGAGTTCGGTGATCAATTCACACCGCTGCTTTTCGACGTCACCGACGAGGCCGCCGTCGCACAGGCTGCGAGCACAGTACGGGAGACCTTAAATGGCACCACCCTTTTAGGGCTGGTGAACAATGCAGGGATTGCAGCGCCGGGGCCCGTTCTCAATCAACCGATTGACGAATTCCGAAATCAGCTCGAAGTGAACATTACCGGCCAAGTGATTGTGACACAGGCCTTCGCGCCACTTCTTGGTGTCGACAAAGACCTCATTGGTGCGCCTGGACGCATCGTGATGATCAGCTCTGTCGCGGGGAAAAACGGTGCCCCTTTCCTCGGCGCCTATGCTGCATCCAAGCATGGGCTGGAAGGCCTTAGCGAAAGTCTCCGTCGCGAACTGATGCTGTTTGGCATTGATGTCGTGATCGTGGGTCCCGGCGCTGTTGCCACAAAAATCTGGGACAAGGCGGAAGAAGTCGACGTCACGCAATATCAAAACAGTCCCTTTGCGCCAGCCCTCGACCGGATCAAGGAATATATGATCGCAAACGGCAAAAAGGGGTTCCCACCTGAAAAGCTTGGTCGTGCGGTTTGGAAAGCGCTGACAACCGCAAACCCAAAAACACGCTACGCCGTCGTGCCGGGACGCTTAATGAATTGGACCCTTCCGGGACTGCTTCCCAAACGCACTGTCGACAGCATGCTGGCGGGCCGCTTAGGTCTCAAAAAAGAGGATTAAGAGCGGAACAGTCGGCATGGTGCCGACTGTTCTTTCCCCAAAAGAAAGCCCCCGGCGAGGGGAGCGCCAGGGGCTGGGTGGGATCAGGCCTGCAGCGGGAGGGGGGGGGTGCTGCTTTGTTGGCCGATCGCCGTCTCATGCCAAAGAGATAAGATGGTCTGTCTGATTTACAAGGGTGCTGTGCCTTAATCCGAACCGAAAGTTTGCATTGCGACAAAATGACACCAAACAATCCTCTGGGGTCCTAGGAACACGCATCCAACACGCGCCTGAATTTCTCAAACATTTCCATAATGTGGTCTTCCGTCGCCATCAACGGCGGTGAGAAGGCGATTGTGTCCGCCGTCACGCGGATCATCATGCCTTCGTCATGAAAGGCCCGGCACATGGCGTCATAGCCTCGTTTCCCAGGCAAGCCATCAATGGCTGCCAAATCAAATGCGGCGACTAGACCGATGGTTCTGATGTCGAGGGTCAATGGGTGGTCTTTGAGAGAATGCGCGGCGTCGGCCATGACAGTTTCGTTTCCGGCCGCCTGCTCAAACAGACCTTCATCCCTGTAGAGGTCCAATGTCGCCAGCGCTGCGGCCATGGAGAGCGGATGGCCGGAATAGGTGTAGCCGTGGAAGAGATCGATTGCGTGATCTGGTCCGCCTTCGCCCTGGAAGCTGTCATAGATCTCTTTCGACACCAGCACGCCCCCCATGGGCACTGTGCCGCCTGTGACGCCTTTGGCAAAGGTCATGAGGTCCGGCGTTACACCAAAGCGTTCCGCCGCCGTCGCAGCCCCCAGGCGTCCGAAGGCCGTAATCACCTCATCAAAAATCAGGAGAATGCCGTGTCGGGTACAAATATCCCGCAAGCGCTTGAGATATCCTTTAGGCGGCGGCAGCACACCGGTTGATCCGGCCATGGGCTCCACAATCACCGCTGCCACCGTTGAGGCATCATGGAGATCGACAATCTTCTCAAGCTCGTCGGCCAGATGGGCACCCCATTCCGGCTCGCCTTTGCTGAAAGCCTGGCATTCCCGATTATAGGTATGCGGAAGATGGTCCACACCCGGCAGCAAGGAGCCATAGAATTTTCGGTTTGGCGAAATCCCGCCAACGGAAATGCCGCCAAAGCCAGTGCCATGATAGCCGCGCGCCCGACCGATAAAGCGGGTTCGCGATGCTTCACCGTTCAGACGGTGGTAGGCGAGTGCCATTTTGAGCGCGGAGTCTGCTGCTTCCGATCCTGAGTTGCAAAAAAATGCATAGTCGAGACCGTCAGGTGCCATTGCCGTTAATCGGCTGGCAACGTCGAAAGTCTTAGGGTGTGAAAACTGAAAGGAAGGCGCGAAGTCCAACTCCGCTGCCTGCGCCTGGATCGCCTTAACGATCGGCTCCCGGCAATGACCGGCGTTTGAACACCAGAGCCCTGCGGTTCCGTCCAACACGGGTGTGCCGTCGGGCTTGAAGTAGTGCATGTCCTTCGCACGTGAAACGATGCGCGGATCCCGCTTAAAATGCCGATTGGGCGTAAAGGGAAGCCAGAAAGCTTCCAGGTCATTGGGTACACCATTCGCCGACTGACTTTCTGTGGTTCCGGCCTCAGCCATTGCATGTCCCTCGCCTCAACAGGTGTTTTGCCTCGCTGCAACGGCCTAATTGAACGCTCTGAACCGTGCCCACGCAACCAAGAGAGCGCGTGACAAATCCCGCTCGTTTAGTAAATTAAACGAATGACCAAGGATTTTCGCATCGCCCATGGGCAAACCCGGGCTGAAACCAAAACGGAAGCGCCGGATATTGGGCAGCGGCTTCGTGAACTCCGCAAAATGTACGGGTTTTCTCAACGCGAATTGGCCAAACGCGCAGGCGTCACCAATGGCACGATTTCACTCATCGAACAGGAACGGATCAGCCCTTCCATTGGCTCCATGAAAAAGGTGCTGGATGGGTTCCCCATCAGCATGACGGACTTCCTGACCCTCGATATGCAGCCCAATAGGCAGATTTTCTACTCCGAGAAGGACCAGAAGGAGATTGCCGGGGGCGACCCGATTTCCTTCAAGCTTCTGGGCAAGGACACACGCAACCGCGCCATCCAGATGATGCACGAGAAATATCAGCCAGGCGCTGACACTGGCGAAGAAATGCTTGCCCACTCGGGAGAAGAATGCGGCATCATTATTTCCGGCGCGATCGTTCTCACCGTCGGTGGCGAGACCCGTCTCCTGCAACCGGGCGAAGCCTACTATTTCGACAGCCGGTTGCCACACCGTTTCCGTAATCTGGGCAAGGAAGAATGCGTCATCGTCTCCTCCTGCACCCCGCCGTCGTTTTAAAGACGTGTTTCCGGACGTAAAACCGCATAGCACTTTTACTGGAAACACTCCTGGAATGCCCTCATGACCAATGCAATCCGCGTCCTCTCTAAACTGCTCAACGCACCCGATATTATTCTTGCACCTGGGGCCTATGATGCGCTCTCAGCCAAGCTCGCCGCGCAGGCCGGAGCCAAAGCTGTCTATATGACCGGCTTTGGTGTCGCTGGCTCCACCCTTGGTGTGCCAGACATCGGACTTATGAGTGCCACAGAAATGGCGGACCGGGCCCGCGCCCTGGCGGGGGCTGCGGCGCCGGTTCCGGTTTTTGCCGATGGTGACAATGGCCATGGCGGCCCGCTCAATGCGGCGCGCCTCACGCATCTTTATGAGCAGGCGGGTGTCGCCTGCATTCAGCTGGAAGATCAGGTCTTTCCCAAACGCTGCGGGCATATGGAAAACAAAGAGATTGTGCCCATGGGTGATGCCGCCGCGAAAATTCGCGCGGCGGCGGAGGCGCGGGACAATCCCGACTTCAAAGTGATGGCGCGGACGGATGCGCGGGCAACAGATGGGTTTGATGAAGCGCTACGGCGCGGTGAGGTATTCCTCAAAGCGGGTGCTGATATTCTCTTCATCGAAGCGCCGCATTCCATGGAAGAGTTGGAAACAGTTGCGGCGACCTTCAAAGGAACGCCGCTTGTTGCAAACATGGTGGAAGATGGCAAGACGCCCTATCTGGACGGGCCCGTGCTTCAGGAGATGGGCTACAAGATTGCGATCTTCCCGGTTTCAGCGCTTCTCTCCGTCACTGAACGATTGCAGACGCTCTACGCGGACATGTTGGCCGCCAACAAACTGCCCATCGACACGCCACGGGTGACTTTTCAAAAATATAACGAAGTGATCGGCTTGGGCGACATGCTGGCCGAAGTCGCTGCGCTTGAAGGAAATGAAGAGTAATGCCCCGTTGGAAAAATATACTCGACCGTATTCTGGATCAGGACATGGAGAAAGCGCCGCCCCATGTGCATGCGCTGAAGCTCTATGATGGCAGGCTCACGGAAATCGGTGAGGGACGGATTACCTATGAGTGGCCGGTGAACCCTGAGTTCATGAACCCACAGGCGGTGTTCGGCGGATACCTCGCAACGCTTGCGGACCAAACCTGTTCCTTTGCGCTGATGACACTCCTCAAGGACAACCAAAACTTCACCACTGTTGACCTTAACCTCCACTATTTCCGGCCCGTAACAGGCGGCACACTGAAATGTGTCGGCGAAGTTGTGAACGTGTCCAAGACGCAGGCCTATGTGGAAGCCACCTTCACCAGTGATGACGGCAAGATTGCCCTCAAAGCCCGCGCTGTGGAACGATTGCTGAAGGCCTGAGCCTTAATACATAAACATCGGCTTGCCGAGAATCTGGTCCACGCGGGGACGGTAGGTTTCTGTGTCATAGAAGGCGTCAATGTCGACGCGCTTCTCTCCTTGGATGCAGGTATCGCCGGGAACCGTTGTGTATTTTCCATCCTGAAGCGCCATCATGCGTCCGTGCTCTCCTTTGGCAAGGAGCTGTACGGCCATGGTGCCATAGGAGCGCGAGACCATCTGATCCAACGCATCAGGCGCGCCCGCCCGCATGATATATCCCAAATTCTGCGAAATGATGTTGATTCCAGTGATACGCTTGATCTCATCACCGAGCAGCTGCCCGATGCCGCCGAGCTTGCGGTGGCCATAGGCATCCGCCTCGCCACGTTCAATGATCTCGCCGCCTTCCATCTGCGCACCTTCAGACACACAGACCATGGAATAGTTGGACGGGTTTGCGGCCCGGTCTGCCGCAAGCATTTCAGCCACACGGTTTACATCAAACGCTACTTCGGCAATCAGTACCCTGTCCGCATCTGCCAAGGCGCCGGACATAAGGGCGGTTTCGCCTGAATTCCGGCCGAAGAGCTCCACCACAGCTATACGTTCGTGAGAGCCGGTGGATGTACGAAGCCCCGTAATGCTGTCGATGGAGCGGGTCACGGCGGTGGAGAACCCGATGCAATAGTCTGTCCCAAAAACATCATTGTCCATCGTCTTTGGGATCGACATGGTCTTCATGCCTTCCTGGTAGAGCCTGGCGCCATAGGAGAGCGTGTCATCGCCGCCGATGGGAATGAGGGCATCAATGCCCACGCTTTCCATCACCCGCAACACATGGGCGGTACAATCATAGGTGCCATCCTCGTTCAA
This sequence comes from Parvibaculum sp., assembly GCA_002695905.1. GTDB lineage: Bacteria > Pseudomonadota > Alphaproteobacteria > Parvibaculales > Parvibaculaceae > Mf105b01. The sequence continues at coordinate 3,806 of NZQM01000030.1, read as the reverse complement.
GGTAGCGTCTTTGACGAAGGATGGAATGTCTTCTTTCTTTACCTTGCTTGGCTTGGTGCGCGACGTGTGAAGGACGGTGCCGCCGGTACGGTCGATGGTTCGGGTTCGAGCGCGGTCCAACGGCATAAGCAAATGTGCAGACCCTTCCTTGTCATCCGGATTGTAATTGAGAGGCCCCGCCCATCCGCGACGAAAGCCTATCATTTCCCAGCCGAGTGTCTCAGCAGCACGGGTTGCTGCCTTTATGCAGGGGTTCAGTCCCGGCACATCCCCACCGCCTGTCAAAATTCCTATGCGCATGAGATGTCTCCCCTAAATCGGCGTCTTGCTCTGTCAATTAGGCCTCATGCGCCCGCGTAAATCAAACCTCAAACGCTCAAAGAGCGTGGGCAAGGAACGCTTCTTCCAACGTCGCGGACCCGGCCCAGACATGCGCCTGCCAGCCACGCTCCCGCGCGGCGAGAACATTACGCTCCTGATCATCAAAGAAGAGCAGATGACAACCATCGAAGCCGGTACGGTTTTCCACCGCAGCGAAGAATTCCGGCTCGGGCTTTTGATGTCCGATATCGGCTGAGTAATGGATTGCATCGAACCGGTGCTCCAGACCCATCTCACTCCACAGATGCCGGGCGCGGCGATGCTCCTGATTGGTCGCGAGGCAAAGGCCAAGATTGCTTCGCGACCTCAGCGTTTCGAGCTCCTTGATGAGCCTCTGGTCCAGTCTGGAATCCTGTCGAAACCAGTAGGCGAGCATGTCGTCCACGCTCAGATGCGGTGCAATCTCACCGAGGGTTTCCGCCAACGGCTCTTCAATAGCTTGTCTGCCGCACACGATGTCCGCCCATTGTTCGGTAAAAAATGCGCGCTGAAACAGATCCGGATCAAGCCCGAGGTCCCTCTCCATATCGATATGCCACCAGCCGCCTTTTTCTTTGTGGCCCGTGACAAGCACGCCATCCACATCAAAAACGAGCACTCGAATGTCTGTCACGCTGAGCGACCCCTGGCTTCGATCGGCCAAATGTCGACGAGCGTGTTGCCATCCAGCACATGATATGCGTCATAGAGATTGACGGTGGGGTCACAGTGAGGTGTCACGGCGGTGAGAGTTGTGCCAAGCGCCAGTTTTTCATTGGCGCTGGAGAGCATGATGCCGCCCTGCTCATCGCCAAAGAAAAAATATTTCGCATCTTCAGGCGCCCCATCGCTTAGCACTGGGGGCTCAGCGTCAGTTGAGAAACTCTTGAATCCGGCGTCTGTGGTCGCAAGCTTCGGCGTGTTGTTGGAAACCACGCTCATCTGCACATGAAGTGATGTCTGAAAAGCATCTGCGAGTGAGCGACCTTCAGGGCCGTCCACATCATTATATTGTTTGTCCATGAAGACGTACGACCCACCCTGCAGCTCGGTGAGGACATTTGCTTCCACATCAATGTCGAACGTGCCCGTACCCCCACCGGACAGAATGCCACAAGCGATGCCGTCTCCTTCCAGCCGGTCGCGCATGTCGCCCAGCATCTTCATAACGGCCAGTGACTTTTCGCGGCGCTCCGTAAAATCCTCCACATGCATAAGATGACCCGCGTAAGCTTGCAGACCCTTGAAATGGAGATGGGGGCTTTCCTCCATCTGGCGAGCGAGCGCATGCGCCTCATCGCCAGGCGCAATGCCGGTGCGATGCAGGCCAACGTCCAAATCCATCAAGACCTGCAATGGTTTGCCCGCGGCTTCTGCGGCTGCGGCCAGCGCAGTCGCATTTTCCGGATTGTCGACAGCGACCATCAGGTCATCCAGCTTCGCATTCAGCACCATCAGGCGTTCGACGGCGAATGGCGTGACGATGGGCGACGTCAGAAGGATACCATCAATGCCTTCTGCCCCGAGCGCTTCTGCCTCGCCCAGTTTCGCGCAGCAGACGCCGAGCGCTCCGGCTGCGATCTGGCGGCGGGCGATTTCCGCGCATTTGTGCGTTTTGGCATGCGGGCGAAGCTTGAGGCGGTATTTTTCACAATGGGCCGCCATCGCGGCGAGGTTTGTTTCGAATGCGGGAAGGTCAATCACCAGCGCCGGGGTCGCCATCCGATCTCGGCTGCCGGGGGTCCCTACTAAAGGCCTATTGATAAAATCTGACAAACTTATCCCCTCCCCCTGCCGGGTACGCCATATTGGTTTGTTGGCAATCCTATCTGCTTTCGGTGCCGCAGCAAGGTTGGCTTCTGGCTTTGACAGCTTACTGTGAGACTCTTGGGAGGTGAAATGCATGCGTTTGTTGATGACATTGGTTGCTGTTCTGCTAACCGCCCTTTCGGCGGCGGGTCCTGCTGCCGCTGAGTTTCGCGCCGGATTTGGTACACGCGTAATCACACCGCAAGGCTTTGAGACCTGGACTGATGTGGATGGGGATGCGCAATACAATCCCGATGTCGATACATTCAATGACACCAACGGCGACGGCGTTTTTGAGGCGGCCTGGATGGCCGGTTTCCAAAGCGGACGCGCCGCCAAGGATGTTCGCGATGATCTGATGGCGGTCGCCGCCGTCTTTGATGATGGCGAGACCCGCATCGGGATTGTCACGGCTGATGTTGTGGGGCTGATGGCCAATTTTGTAGCGTCAGTCCGCACCGCTGTCCCTCCAGAGCTTGAACTTGACTATGTGCTTGTCCATGCCACCCATAATCATGAAGGGCCAGACACGCAGGGTCTCTGGGGCCCTGCTGATTTTGAGAGCGGTGTGAGCGAGGCTTACATGGCGCGGATGAAGGCGGAGATGGTTGGCGCTCTGGAAGACTCTGTCGCGGCACTTGAACCGGCCCTTCTCAGCATGGCGACTATTGAAGGCTATGACGCTGCGCTGGGCACCATGGACACCCGAAAGCCGCATATTCTTGATCCGGGCATTCGGGTTCTGATGCTGAAACGCAATGATGACAGCGTGATTGGCACACTGGTCAATTACGGCATGCATGTGGAACTGGCCTGGGACAAGAACCTCTCTTTCACCGCGGACCTTGCAGGCTATCTCAGGCGCGGTCTCTCAACCGGCCTTGAGTATGAGGGTGAGATAGTGCGACCGGGCCTTGGCGGCACGACGATGTGGCTCACCGGGAATGTGGGTGGCCTCATGACTGTGCTACCAGGCGAAGCGGTCGTGGACCCCTGGACCCAAGAAGAAATTACAGCGTCGGGCCACGCCAAAGCGCAGGCCTTCGGTTATGGCGTTGCAAGTGCCGTGCTCGACACAGCGTTGAAGCCGGGCGGTTTCTACGAAGACCCCGCCCCCACGCTTGGTGTTGCGGCGCGATCTGTCGATGTCCCGCTCGCCAATTATCCGCTTGCAGCGGCATCACTCCTGGGACTGCTTGACCGGGATTTTGATATAGACCTCTTCCCACCCCGCCTGACAACACAATCGGAAGTCGCACTCCTCAAGATCGGCGAGGCCCGGATTGCGACCATTCCAGGCGAGCTTTATCCAGAGATTGCCGTTGGCGGGGTCGAAAACCCGCCGGGCGCTGACTATGAGATGGACCCTGTTGAAGTACCGCCGCTTCGGCCTGCCATGGGTGGACGGGTTAATCTGATGGTCAATCTCGCCAATGACGCCATCGGCTACATCATTCCCAAAAGCGAATGGGACAATACGGCGCCCTGGATCTACGATTATGAAGAAGAGACCTATGGGGAAATCGTCTCTGTGGGGCCTGACGGAGCTGCGGCAATCCACGGCACGCTTTTACCCCTTTTGCAGTCGGACGGGCCCGTCCCCTGATACGATCGACCCCTAAAAAACTGAATCATTT
>NZQM01000029.1 GCA_002695905.1 Parvibaculum sp. | reverse complement strand
ATCTCCTGGAGTGATTTTAAGAGCTTCTAAGGAACTATTACCGTATTTTAATATACCAATAAGCTCGCGTTCTTTATCTAACGTTAGATCATTATCACTTACAAGTGGTTTTACAAAACATCTATTGTTAATTGTATTCCACTTTTCTTTGTTTTTGTACATATAGACCTGGTCCATTGCAACAAAATATAAGTTTTCTGTAAACTTTGATCTACTTGTTTTTTGCTTACCTCTTATATCTCTAAATGTTCTAAAAACATTATGGTGTATAACTACAATGTCACCTTTAGATATATTTGTTTTATAAGCAATTGGTGTTGAAATAACCTTAGCCATATTGCTAACTGATCTAAAATTATCTAAATCAACGTTAGTTACAAGGCTTTTGTCACCTACTTTTATTTCATTATTGTATTGGCTTTTTAATGGCTCTACAATAAAATCAAATAGGCTTTTCATTTAGTACTCTAAATCATACTCTATTGATACAGCCATATTACAGTTAAACTTTTTCCAAGGTATTACTTCATCTTTTTTCTTGATGTGAATACTATATGAATCATTTTCTTCGTCATGTAGTATATGAGAGATTTCATGTCCCCCATATACTTGTTGACCTACTGCGTAGTGCATTGCGTCGTTTTTATAATCAGAACCTATACTTATTTTTCTGATTACATTAGTCATTTTCTTCCTCAGGAATTAGCTCATAAGATCCATCTTTTAAATCGATGTTAACCTTACCATATTTGTCTTCAAGCTCCTTTTTAATAACTTCCATTTGCTTAGACTCTTCAGCGAACATTGTCACTAGATCTGCTTTACGCAATTCACCAGCACCAATTTCTCCTTGAATCTGAACCATTTTGTTATTAAGCTCAGTCACTTGCTTAAGCTCTTCCGGGGTTATTTTGCTATTTTCTTCCATTTGATTTAATTTAATTGTTTTCATTTGTTTTTATTATTACCTATATTTTTACCTTTTTCCCATGTTCTACCAACAAAGTACGCACCGTACACAGTTACTAGTAGTGATTGAAAGATAGGTATATAGGTTGGTTCTATATTAAAACCACCTATGTTACCGTCAAAGAAAGCACACGCTGTAAAGATAACTGTTAAATATACAATAATCAATGGTCGTATGTTTTTTGATAAAAAACTATCAGACTTCATATCTGAGTCCCACCTTTTGGTAACTTGTTGTTGAGCTTCACTATCTGCTTTTAAAAGTATTTCTTTAATAGCTTTTTGTGCATTTAGCTTTTCTTCTTTTGATGTTGTTAAATTATCTAACACTTCGCCAACTTGTTTGACTACGCCGCCACTTAACAATTGCAACAACTTACTCATGAGTTCTCGTAAGCTTCTTTTTCCCAAGGTAAATTCTTTTCCCCTTCAACCATAGTAGATCTAGGGTATTTCTTACCTTTCCAATAAACATTATTATTATCGTAATCAAGATCACCTCTTTCCATTTGATCAATGTGAACCATTTCATGGTCTACAACTTTTTGTTTTTCTAATGGAGATAGGTTTTTGTTAACTAAAATAGTTCCATTATTATTAGCCTCTCCCATTACACCTGGTTCAAGATTTCTCTCGTATATAGGTGTATTGCAAGTGCAAATAGGTGAATCCATTTTAAAGGCCATATTATTTCTTTTTCTTATAAAGTTTTGTTGGAGATGGCTTCATCATTTTAAGAGCAGAGTGCTTAGACATCCAAGATCCACCCATTTTCATTGGAGATTTATCAGCCATTTTCATAGCAGAATCTTTGCCAGCCATTTTATTAGGAGACTTCATCATTTTAGCAGCAGCTCTTTCGTCTACTGGCATATCCATCATAAGGTCTTTTTTCTCTTGAGCAGCAGATTCTAGCTTCATTGGAGACTTCATCATTCTATAAGGTGTTTCACCAGCAGCAACTTCTATTTCTTTTGTCTTTTCATATTTAGCTGCTTTTTCATTGCCAGACTTAGAGTCAGCAATTACGTTTCTAGCTAAATCTTGTTCTATTCTTTGTTTTGATTTTTTCAAAGGTCCTTTCATAATTGTTTGTTTGTTTGTTTATTTACCATTTAACCTTGTCAGCCCAGTAAGCAGCAGACATTTTGCCTTTTGCTATGTTTTTACCATGACGGGCTTTAAAGGATTTTCTTTTAGCTTTCATTTTAGCAGACTCTCCAGATTTTGGCTTACCAGCAGTGCTAGCTCCTTGCTCACCAAAGCGTATAATTTTCTCTTTACCATTAGCACAAGCTTTTACAACATGTGATTTCTTTGGATGTGAAGGTGTTTTCTTTGGCTTATTACAAGCCATATTTGCTTTTACTAATCTTAATGACATAATATTATTTATTCACCACAGGGCTTACCTGTTTTAACATTTACCCAATTTTCTTTATTAAACCAGTCTCTAAGTGTAGCACCTTTTTTTCTAGCACCTTTAACATTAGTAGAACTTGATCTTTTGTATTTACCAGATCTGCCGGCTGATTCTTTAGCTCTTACAACTTTGTCTTTTTGAGCTTTACTCATGCCTCTAACTTTAGCTAGTGGTAAACATACTTTTTTGGTGCCTCCACCTTTTACTTTACTTTTTGGCATTACCTAATTTTTTCAACATTTTGTCTAATGTTAAAGCTTGTCTTTTGTGCATTGCTGAAGCTTTTTTCAACTCGCTAGATACTTTTTTTAAAATTTTTTTATCCATAATATTTATTTTGAAAGTTTTTTCATTGCTTTATTTCTAGCACATTTCATTTTAGCTGCATAACTAGGATTTTTTTGCCTATTAAAAACAATTTGCTGGTTTAAACTACCAACAATTGCTTTTTTATTACCCTTACGTGACTTGATTAACCAAGTGGCTAAATCACCGCAGTTTAGTTTTTTAAATCTACCTTTTGCATCGGCGTATTTACTGTCTTTCCACTCAGGTCTTTTTTCAGCCATTTCTTTGTTGTTTTATAAAGTTTGCCATTTCTAAACCTAACTCCTTGCCTTTTCTTGAATCTGATTTGTAATGTGCCTTAGCTATGTTTCTACTATCAGATATATCTTTTGCTTTTTGATCAAGCTGTTTTGCTTGCTCCGGATGTTTTGTTTTTAACATTTCAGCTACTAAATAACCTTGAGTAGAATGTCCAGATGGATATGACGGAGTTTTCATAGAATCTAGCTCTATGTCTTTTAAGTTTACATCGAAGTTTTTTGCTAAAACTTTTGGCCTTGGTCTATTGTAGTATTTTTTTAAATTAACTATTATAGGTCTTGATGAATCTAGTAGCTCTTGTATGTATTTTTTATTTTCTTTACCTACAATTTTAGTAAAAACTTTTGTAACGTCATCATTATCTTTTACAAATTTTTCGTTTTCAGGTATTCTATGTATTTCTTTTATTTCCTTAAAAGTTTCTAAAGAATTTTCTTTTGGTAGTTTGTCTTTTTTAAACTTATCATATTCAAAGTTTTTTAATAAAGACATTACTTTTTACTACCAAAATTACTAGGTCCACCAGCTTTAGTACAGCGTACACCCCAGCCAGAAGCATAAGCGCTAGGCCATACTTTAAACTTACGTTTTGCGGCTGCTTTACAACTACTAGATATTTTAGCATACAAAGGTGACTTATTCATTTTACTTTTGTGCTTTAGCAGTTATAGGTCCTGCAGAATAAGGAGTTGCAGCTAGTTTAAGCTTCATTCCATCAATTCCAGAACTACTTCCTTTACCGTGTGGACGACCAAGTTGACTAAGTGGTCCATCCCAAATTGTGTTTTGACCAACATCTCCCTCGGAGTTGTAATCAGCGTTTTTTGTTTTTGCCATTATTATTTATTTATTATTAAGAGTTTTCAATAGCGTCTTGAAGTTCTTGAGGTAATTTATCTTGGTCTCCAACTAAAGCTTTATCTAAAGGAGAACCCATCATTGATAAAGGAGTATTAGCCATAACTTGCTCTGGAGTTAAACCACGAGAAGGCATAGCCATTGTTCTATCGTATTCACTACCATAAATTTGTTGTGCTGCTACTTGTGCATTTGGATTAAAGCTTCCAGTATTTATTTGACCAAATGGATCTGTAGCTAATGGAGCTTGAACTATTTTATTTGGAGATTCTTTCATAATTATCTTGTTTTATCTTTATTTACATTATATATAGCCTCAGTCAAAACTTTGTCAGTATATGAATTACCAGCTATTAATTTATTTCTTCTTTCACTAGTAGGTATATCATCCTCACCTAGCATTATTCGATACATCCTGGATATCAGTTGTTTACATTTAAATGAAACCTCATAAATATTATATTTTTGAGTTGTATGATTACGATTTCTCCAAACAATAATCCAACCTTCTTTTAAAAGCCTGTTCCATCTTCTGTTGTCCCAACTATATGAGTATGTACCTGTCTTGAAATCCTGCTTGGTAAAATGTCCCATGCAGTCGAAATAAATTAATAATTCTAAATCAGCATCATTAACATTGTTGTTTTTACAAGCCCATTTACGTATTATACGATAATGTTTTAACAAGCCCATGTCCTTGACATCTCTTGCCTCTAGCTTTCTCATAAAACAACAACTATATCTTGTAATTTAATAACATGATAAGAGTTTTTATCTATTTCTATTAGATGACCCGCGTGTCTGTCATAAAATATAATATCATCTGGTTTTATACCTATAATATCATCTCCTACATTTAACACCTTAGCCTCTAAATATCTTACATCTTCTTTGTGCGCTTCTGCAAGAAGTAAACCACCTTTTGTTTTAGTAGTTCCTTCTTTTATTTTTTCTATGATTAAATTTTTACCTATTGCCTTCATTAATTCTTAAATTATTAATTACACAATCGGTTGATAATATTGTTGTTGCTACTGATGTTGCATTTCTTAATGCACTTTTAGTAACAAGCAATGGATCAATAATACCTGACTTAATCATATTTACCATTTTTCCTGTAACTACATTTAAGCCTTTTCCTTTACCGGAAACAGGTATTGTTAATACTATACCCGCATTACTTAATATTGTCTTAAAAGGCGCCTTAATAGCCTCTAAGAGGATCTCTTCACCAATCGACAACGGCTTAATGTTATCTGCTGCATTTAATAATGCAATACCACCACCAGAAACTATACCTTCTTTAATAGCAGCTTTAGTTGCGCAAATTGCATCTTCTATTCTATCTGACTTTTCTTGAAGCTCTATATCTGAATTAGCACCTACTTTTACGATTGCAACCTTTGCTGATAAACGAGCTAATCGTTTTTCTAATCGTATTACTTCTCCTGGTGCTTTTTCTTTTTCTATTTGCTTCTTTAGTTTTACAATTATCTCGTCAATCTCTTCTTTGTTTTGATTAACTTGAATTATTGTTTCTGAGTCATTAGTAACAGCTTTTACGCATGTGCCTAAGAAATCAATAGATATTAAATCCATATCATCACCTAGGTCTTCGTTTATGACTTTTGCCCCGGTTAATAAGGCTAAGTCTTCTAAGGTGTCTTTTTTATTAATACCATATGTTGGGGCATTAATAACATTCACCTTAATATTTCCTTTAGTTTTGTTCATCGCAAGTGCAGCCAAAACGGGTTGCTCTACGTCAGCTATAATCAATAAAGCTTTATTGCTTTTTATGACATGCTCGAGAATCGATTGGATCTGTCTTATACTTTCTACAGGAGAGTCGACTAACATTACTAAAGGGTTTTCTAATTCAGCAGTTTTTGAATCACGGTTAGTAACAAAGTTCGAATTAGTCAATCCCTTTTCATATTGAACTCCTTCTACTACTTCAACCAAGGTATCAGCTGATGCTGTTGGCTCCATCATTACTACGCCGGTTTCTCCGACTGCTCTAAAAGCATCACCAATAATTTTACCAAGATTTGGATCGTTATTAGTGGATATTGTTGCTACTGAGTCTATCATGTCTCCAGTAACTTTTATTGAGTTTTTTTCTAAATAAGCTATAACTTTTTCTACAGCTTTATTTACACCCATTTTTAAATCTCTATGACTTAAGTTTTTATCCTCTATAGAGTATGCTTGTTCTAATATTGCATGAGCTAATACAGTAGCTGTGGTTGTACCATCACCAGCTTCTTGAACTGTTTTTTTAGCTGCTTGCTTTATTAATGTAGCACCCATGTTTTCAACTGGGTCTAATAAAGTAATTGTTTCTGCTACAGTTACACCATCTTTTGTAATCATTGGATTACCTGATCCATCTTCTAAGATGACACATTTACCGCTAGCCCCTAAAGTGGAGCTAACGGCTTTTGTGAGTTTCTCTATACCTTTAAATACATTAACTCTAGCATCGTCGCCAAAGTTAAGGTTCTTGACAATATTGTCTGACATTTGATTTGATTTAATTTAATTTATTGTTTTATTTAAAGGTCTTTACTACTTTGGGTCCGTTGTTATATTCAACTTTCTTACTGTAGTGCTCGACTGTTTTATCAATTGCTTCTTCAGCACCTTGTAATGTTTCACGTCTAGTAGTGTCTATCCACTTGCTATCGTCGTTAAGGTCTTGATATTCAGTTTGGTAAAACCCATTAGGTAACTGGACAATTCTCCAGTTGCTTTTTTCGGATATGTGTTTCCATATATTTATCTGGTTTTCGTCATATTGACGTTGACCATTCCATGTAGTGGTCTGATAATAAAGTGTCATTGGTTTTGGTTTTTAGTTATTATTGGTTATACCGTTGTGGTATGGTTTTATTATTACTCGTTTTACGGTAAATTTACTTATTCAGCAACTACAGGCTCACCAATAGTAAGTGTTACTGAGGTTGGTGTAATCTCTAAATTTATTTGAGATTGTAGGTTTGTTTCTAAAGCTGTAACCTGCTCTGCACCCATAGCGGCTTTAGTCCAAGCTACTGCATCAGCGTTTGTAAGATCAGTAAAAGGTGTAAACCCAGAAAGATCACTAGTGCTTATTGTCTCTGTGCCAATACTTGTTGCTGTATAAAAATTTCCTTCAGAATCTTTTTGATCAGAAGTTCCTGTTACTATCCAATGCACGTTATAAACTACATCTGTGTAGCTTTGGTCAGTAGGGTAACAATCTACTGTTCTGCAATTCCAATCATATGTTGTTGCCATAATTTATTTATTTGTTTTTATTTATTTTAGGTGATTTAGTAACTCCATTTATTGACTTTTTAAGGTCATCTAAAGATAGAGATATTATTTTAGCTCCTGAAGCTTCTATTTCTTTTTTTAATTCTGGTGTTTGTTTTAACATTATCATCCTGCAGCATATAAAGGTATATAATAACTACTTCCATCTACATTTATATCTAACCAAGCGCCAGGGTCGCCTAGCATACCACTGGCACTACCAGAAGCACCAATAATTGTTTCGCTTGGTTCTTGATAAGCGTCAACTGAAGGTGCATTACCAGAAAGAGCGTCAACTCTTAATGTTCCATCTACGTGAAGATTAGCTGTTTTTGTAGACCCAACTATATTATTACTAGTATAGTTAGCATTACCAATTTGGAAAACATTACTTGTATCTACGTATAGTGCGTTTCTTGATGTAGCTGTTGTGCCAACTATAGAGTT
>NZQM01000028.1 GCA_002695905.1 Parvibaculum sp. | reverse complement strand
AGAGATGCTCTTGCTACTGGAAGAGATCAAATAGCTAATGCCAGAGAAGAGATTACTCCTACTAAACCTGAAGATGATACCATGCTTGAAGAGCTGGTAGGTAAAAACTTTCTTACAGATTTTATAGGAGATATTTATCGTGCTGGTAAACAAGGTTTTGTTCAAGGTAACACAGCTGATGAATCTTATGACTTAATGTTTAAGGGTTCTGATGCATCTCCAGAAGATATAGCAGAGTTTATTAAATCACAGCAAGAGTTACAGTCATTAGGTGAAACTGATGAGATGCGTAGCTTTAATAAAATATATGAGGAAGCTGGTGGAGGTGTGCTTGGTTTCTTAAAAGGACTTGCATACAACCCATCTATTGCAACTCAGTTAGCTGCACAAACAATAACTCAAATGGTTAACCCAGCTTCGATTGCTGCTGGTGGAAGTGTAATTGCTGGTGGTGCAACTTTAGGGGGTACAACAGGATCGATAGGTGGCCCAGTCGGTGGAGGTGTTGGAGCACTCGCTGGTGCAGCAGCTTCTTTACCTTTGGCTTATGGTGCTGCTGGTATGGCTTTAGAAACAGGTATGAGTTTTGCAGAGTTTCTTAGAGAAGAGGTAGAAAAGAATGGAGATAATTTTGATCAAGCTGGTATTGAAAAAGTATTAGCTGATGAAGATGCGATGTTTAACATAAGAGCTAAGTCAGCTGGTCGTGGTGCGGTAATTGGTCTGGTTGACAGATATTCTTTTAAATTAGGTGGTAAGATAATTGGTAAGCAAGTTGCTAAAGGAGCAAGTAAAGGAAAAAGATTTGCAACTGCTGTTGCTGCTGAAGGCATAGGTGGTGGTGTAGGTGAATCTGCTGCAAGAGCTGTTGTTGGTCAAGAGCAAGATGCCAGAGAGATAGGGTTTGAAGCTATAGGTGGTACTGGTAAAGCACCATTTACATATCTTTATGGTAAGCTAAGATCTAAACCTGTATATAAAATTAATGGAGGAGAAGTTGATCTTCAAACATATACTGATATGGTTAACAAAGCGTCTGACAAAGACTTTGCCGCTATGAAGTTTGAAGTAGAAAATGATGTCTCAGTAAAAAATTTCACTAAAAAAAGAAAAAAGAAATTAAGGATTAGAAATAAAATTGTAGAAGATTTAAATAATAATCCTGATGTAAAGATGCCTAACGAAGCAACTTTGGATGAGCTGGTAGAACTACAATCTCAGAAAGAAGAAATAGGAACACCAAGAACTCCGATAAGTAAAAAGAAGTTAGAAAAAATTAATAAAAGAATACAGGGTATAATTGATGGAACTATAGAAGTTGAGGTTAACAGAACTGATGATGGTAAAGGAAACACTACTGAAGAATTAGTAGAGGTTTCTGAAGAGTATACTATAGAGCAACTTAAAGAAGAGGGAATAGATAATCCTACTCAAGAGCAGATCGATGCTAAACAAGCTGAATTGATGCAAGAGGGTAGGGATGAAATTAACCGTTTAAAACAAGAAGACAATGCCATTCAAGAGTCAAGCACAGAGAGCGTGGATGTACAAGAACAAGCCGAAGTTAGCAGCGAGGTGGGAGATGGAAACACCGAGACAACTACTACCGAAGAGAGTGTCACAGAAACCGAGACCAATCCTACCGAGACTACGCAAGAGGAAATAACGCAAGAGTCATCAGACTTAGAAACATTAATTGATGGACAGCCATCGGGTAATGTTGTTGTTGATGAAACAACTACAGAAGAAACAGAGGTAGACACTACCCCTGACAATGAAACAACAGTAGATGAAACTACAACTAAAGAACAGACTACTAATAATTTAGAAGAGACTCAGCAAGTAATGATGGATGAGGAATCTGTTAATCAAAATGAAGATGGTTCTATTGATGTTCTAAATAATAGGTCTAAAGAAAAAATAAAGTTAAAGGGAGAAAAGCAAGGTGATAATATATATGTCGTTGAGGAAAGCGAAAGCATGAATACCATGGATCCCAAGTATGATGGTAGTCAAGTACAACAAAAAATACAAGAACTAAAAATTGTTTCTTTAGCTAAGATGGCTGCTAAGGCAGCAAAGAAAATATTGCCTGGTGTAAATTTTGTATTACACCGTACTGAAGAATCTTACAATAGAGCTACTGGTCAAACATCCAGAGCATCACAAGGTAAGAAAGGAAGTAGAGGTTTGTATGCTCCAGGAACAAATGATATTCATATCAACATGGCTAATGCTAATGGTAAAACAATAGCACATGAAGTATTCCATGCTGTAGTATTTAATAAGTATGGATCAGACCTTAAGATAGCTGATGTAACTAAAAGAATGGTTACAGCTTTAGACAAAAAAATTACTGATCCAGCATTAAAAGAAAAGTTACAAAAGTTTTCTAAACAATACACAAAATATCAAAATGAAGAATACTTGTCTGAGTTGATAGGAATATTAGCAGATAATTATAATGTATTAAAAACTCCTGAAAAAAGTATTGTAAAAAAATGGATAGCTAAAGTTTCTAAAATGGTTGGTTTATCTAAAGAGGTGGCTAACAAATTAGTAGTACAAGAAGATGATATTTTTGAAGTGTTAGAGTCTATGGCTAAAAACATAAAAGAAGGTAAACAGATAGATGAAGTTAACTTAGATGCTTTTGAGGTTAGTGATATGGGTAAGCCCGTAGATAATGCTGAAGGTAATATACCTAATAACATTGTAGACAATGGCCCTCCTATAAATTTAGACGCTACTGAAAGAGAGTCTATGATAGATAGAGGTGGTATTAATACCAATGAAATAGAGCGAGGTTCAATAAATGATTTAAGTGGAACTAATGCATTTGTTTTTGCAGCTGATCAAGCTACATATGGTAAAACAAAAAGCCCTTCAGGATTAGAGTTTATATTTAATGGCGGATTCTTATATCCATACGGTGCACAATCTCAAGGTAGTAATGCGGCTTGGGTTTTCTCAAATGAAACTGCTGCTAATAAAGTTTTAAGCAAGGCTAAAGAAAGCGATGGTGTGGGACTTGTTATGTCTCAGGCTTCAGATGGTATTACAGGTAACTTACAATTCTATGATTTTTTAAATGCAGAAATAGCATATGCAATAAAAAAAGGTGCTTCTCCAAAAGAGATGGTATCATATATTAATGAAAAGTTAAAGCTAACTAAAGTAGCTGAAGGATTAAAAAAGAAAGGATTACCAGCTCAAGTAAAAAACTATCAAGAGTTAGAAAATTTATTAAAAACTTTAAACTTTGAACAGCGAGGAAGTTTTGCTAAAACATTTATGAGTAAAGAATCATATGATAAGTTTGGTATATATCCGTTCTCACCTCTTAAAACTATTAATGCAGATGTAGAGAGTGCAGTTAATGATCCATCTATAGCTGATGTATCTTATGGTGATATTGTTTCTGCTATTCAATTTGATAAAGAAGGTAAGCCATTTAAATTAAAAAAAGGAGATCCTGGATATCACCCAGCTTATCCTTGGGCAATACCTGGTAAACCTATGATGGTATTTAATAAGGCTGTTGATGTACGAAAAGTATTTCCAAAAGCTACACCAGTTGCTGGTAATCAAACTCCATTAGGACAAAGAAAGAAACCTTTAGCAGCTCGTTCTGCAATGGGTGGACAGTATATAGATACAGTACCTTCCAATATAGATGTAAAGGGAGAGAATATAAATGTAAGTAACGAAAGACAACAACAAGTTGATTTAACTCCAAAGCAAAGGGTTACAAAAATTGCACAACAAAATGGAATGAATCAGTCTGGATTCTTTTCTAATCAGCTTTTTAATCCAACTGGACTTAGAAAGCAGTTAGAAAAACAAGGTTATGGTTTAAAGGCTGCGTATAAATCTTTTGGTGATGGTGCTTTAACAGGTTACTATATAACTAAGAATGGTAAAAAATATAACCCACCATTAAACGAAAGATTACAACAAGTAGAGTTTAGTTCTGAGGATACCAATAAAGATATAGTAGAGAAAGCAAGACAGTTAGACTTCTCTGATGCTGCTATTACTGATTACCTTAAAAGAGTTAGAAAGGTTAAGGCTGATGATATAGAAGTTTTATTAGCAAGAGATGGTTTCTTACTTGATAATATCCCTCGTGCATTTGGAAATGTAGAAGGGGGTATGAATGTAGGTCAAAAAATTTATGAAGCAGTTACACTTCAATTAGCAAAGTTTAGAAAGAAAAAACCTACTAATGGAGAGTTGCGTGAAAAAGCTCTGGATCTTTTAACTAACAACGAAGAGTTTAAGAAACAACCTAAGATAGTTCAAGATGAATTGATTAGTGCTTTTGACAGAACATTAGCTACAACAGCTAATCGTAAAGTTCAGAAAGCCATTAATGATATTAGAAAAGGATTGTTAAAATTCAAGCAAGGTGTTAAAGCTGCCCAGCAAGGGAAGGCAAGACTACGTCAATTTATTAGAACATCTTTACCTAAAGGAGAATATAGTAAAGCTGTTATTGATAGAGTATCAAATCTTATAGAAAAGTCAAGTGCTGCAACATATTTAGCTGATGCTAAAATAGTGTTAGATATAGTAGAAACACAAAGACAAAAACAGAAACAAGCTATAATAAAAAAGATAAAAGCTATAGTAGATAAGAAGGCTGGTAAGACCTTAACTAATAGTGGTAAAGAAAGAAGCAAAGGATTAGATGCTGAAGGACAGCAATTCTTTGCTACAGTTAAAAAAATATTAGACTTAGCTTTAGATACTAAAAGACCTGAAGCATTACAAAGTTTAATTGAGCAACTTAATAAACCAGAGATTACTATTGGTGGAAAAGTTTTATCTGTAAACGAAGTGATAGCTAAAGAAATGAGAGGTGAGAAACTTACTCTAAAAGAAACTAAACTTTTAGAAATGATAACTGCCTTAGATACTTTTGGTGATATTCAAAACATGAGTCTTGAAGATGTTAAAGAAATGCTTGAAGGTGTGAAAGATGTTAGAGCAGAATCAATAAAAAGATTAGCAACCAATAGATTAAAGAGAGCTATCGCTCAAGCACAACTTGATGAACAAGCAACTAATGAGATCAAACAAAATTATCCTTTCTTATTTAATAAAGACGGAACTTTAAAGGATGAGAACGATTTAGATCAAGATGCCAGATCAACCTGGAATAGTTTTCAAGAAATGAAAATATGGGATGGTATAAAAAATTGGGCTAACAGATATGAATTTACAAGTGGTATAGGTATTGCCGACTTTTTTAGAAAAAAGATAGCACACCTTGGTACTCTTATGAACTTAATGGATAACGTAGCTAAGGGCAATATGTTCTTTGTTAAAAATGTTTATAATAGAATAAACAGAATGGAGACTAAAGCTCTTGAGGGTAAGCAAAGAATGTTAGATTCTATGACCGAAGGCTTAGGAGGTATAGCAAATTCTATTGAAGGTATTACTAAAGGATATAAAGAGTTGTTGACTAAACTACCTAAAGGAACACGAACTATATATATAAAAGGTAAGGCAACAGTTATAACTATAGATGAGATGATGAGGTTATATGCGTTATCTAAAAATGATATTCAAGCTGCCAAGTTAAAAAAGATGGGTTATGATATTTCTAAAATGAAAGAAATAGAAACAGAAATTGGGCCAATAGCTGTAGAGTTTATAGATAAAGTAGTAGACTTTTTAAGTAACCAATACTTTGAAGAAACAAATCAAACATACAAACAGGTTAATGATGTTAACCTAAGCTATGTGGCTAATTACTTTCCTACCAGCACATTATCCGAGAATGTGGATGCAATGATTATGGAAGATGGGGGAGCTAACTTCAATGGTATTTTTAACGCAGAGTATGATAGTGCTTTTAAAAAGCGTGTAGATAGAGAAGGTACATTGAAAACTGGATTAGGATTTACAAGCGTATTGAGTGCACACATAGATAGCATGGAGAGATACAAAGCGTTTGCTGAGGGAACTAAAATATTAAACAATATATTTTCTAATAAAGCTGTAGACACTTTAATGCAAGAGCTTGGTGTCAAACAAGTTGTTAAAAATATTATTAATGTTTCTGTTAATCCAAATTCTGGATTAAAACAACAAGCCAGTAAACTCGCTGGTATTATGAGTAAGTTTACTCAGTATGCATTGAGCTTTAAAATTATTCAAATACCTAAACAAGCCACATCATTTGTAAATGCATATGAAGATTATGTATTTAGTAAAGGTGGTAAGAGAACACCTGGTTTAGATATGATTATGTTTATGATGGATATGGCAAAAGTAATTGCTACACTTCCTAAGCAAGTAAAGAAAGCATATGAAATATCTCCAGACTTTAGAAATCGTTTAGCTCAAGGATTAGAAGGTGATGTATATGGTTTAGAGGCTGGTAGTAGAACCTATAAACCATTATCCCCAAGAGCAAGTAAAGTTCAAAGAACTATACAGCTATTAAAAACAGCAGCTGCTTCTCCAACTATCATTGGAGATGTTATGGGTGTCATGGGTTACATGGCTAACTATAATAGAAACATTGCTAATGGTATGAGTAAAGCTGATGCACTACAAGCATTTAATAACTACAATGCTACACAGCAATCCAGAAGATCTTCTGACAAAAATATGCTACAGTTATCTGGTGATGAACTTACTCGATCCTTTACTATGTTTGGTAGTACATTGTTCTTACAAATGAATAAGGTTATGTCTTCTACTACTAATATAATGAGAGCAATAAAGGAAGGTAAGAAAGCTGATAAAAATCAACTACAAAAAGACACAAGGGCTTTTGCTTTAAACCTTGCTGTTGCCAACGTATTGTTTGTTGCTGTTGCTAATATGATGAAGTTTAGTGGAGATGATGAAGATGAAGAGGAAGCAATGAGTAGAATAAAAGATGCGGCTATGGGCTTAAATCTTTTATATCAGGTTCCATTAATAGGTGGTGCTTCTGAAGTTGCTATTGCTAAAGCAAGAGGTGAAAGAGGTTTTGGTGATGACGTTATGAATCCATACAAAAGCATTATGAGAAAAGTAATGAAAGGAATGAAAGAAGATAATGGATTTAAAACAGCACAACCTTTATTAGAGATTGCTATGGGTGCTCAGTTAGATCCGTTCATTGGATTGTTTAATGTAATGGGTGCTGATATAGGAGACACTACAGATGAAGAAGCGTTGATGATGATGTTTGGTATTAGTCCATCTTATAGACCAGCTGATGATGGTGGTGATGGTGGTGCATCAAAAGGAAAGGGATCAAGTCGAACAGGATCAAGAACTAAATCAAGAAAATAATGCCAGATTTTGATGAAGACTTATGTATGAGAAGTAGCTACCAATTGTTGCTTGGTAAGAAAACAGTAGATGAATTGTTAGATGAACATGAGGTATTATATTTTATACACAATCCTTCAAGACCAGCCATTGTTATGATAGATGATATTTATGATACTTTAATTGAATATTTTACGTCTACCGAAGAGTATGAGAAGTGTGCAGAAATATTAGCTAAGAAGCGTTGCCCTTAATTTCTTTATTTATTTCTTCCAGTAATTGATTGGCGGTGTAGATAGGGAGTTCATCGCTAAAGTTATTATAAATTTGAGTAAAGTTTTTATCCTCCCTATCCCATGTCCATAATGTGTTTACTTTTTTTTCAATGTTTTGTTTGAGTACAGACTTAATCGTTTTGTATTTCATATTCGTATTCTATTTGATCCTTGCTATCTCTGTTTCGGTTGTACTGATCTACAATAAAATTCTTATCATAGTTTTTTCTTTCTGCTTCGAGCTTATAATAAATAAATGCTTGAAATCCATTAAGGTGTGAGTCGGTAGGGAAAAAATATTTCCAACCCTTAGACATACCTCTTGCTATATAATAACAAAATGCCCCCCCTATTTTACCACTATTCTTTTTAAAATTAATTACAGCTGTGTGTTCGGATGTTGGTATTACCTCCTCTACTTTAAATATTTCTTTAGATCCATTACCTTCCCTGTCAGGTCTGGAGAATCTTGTTGCAATTACTTTACTGAACTTATGCAGTTCTTTAGCTACTTCTTTATTCATATGCGTTTATAAATATTGGTGTATTGTCTCCCATGTATGCGTTTACTGTGTTAAAGTAGAAATAATCTACGGCATCTTCCTCTGTCATATCTTCATTAACCACTAATATTCTAATGCATTTTCTACTATCATATATAGCTCTTGGGTTTGCACCAAGACTAATACCAACTATAGCTTCATTGAATCCATCGGCTAATAAGCATTCATGATCTTTTAAATCTTCTAATATTTCATTCATTTCTTTTTCTTTGTGAACGAGGAAGGACTCGAACCTTCAACCTACAACTTAGAAGGTTGTTGCTCTATCCAGTTGAGCTACTCATCCCTTTTTTTAACTCGCCTTTTATGTGTAATTAATCTATGACAATTTGCACATCTTACATCACACTTATCTATTTCTTTCTGTATGGTTTCTATACTATAAGATCCCATAACCATATCAGATATACATCTATACTTATCTCCTCTTACATGATCAAACTCTAACAAAACTGGATTAAGCTCTCCACAATCTATACAAGGGGTTGTCCTTTTTATTTCTTTGACATACGCAATGTTTTTAGCTCGTTGCACCTTGTTGCGTTTATAACTCCTATGCTTTATCTTTTTTTTATTAGCATCGTAATGTTTTTTACTCGCCCTGGCTTGGTCTTTTTT
>NZQM01000027.1 GCA_002695905.1 Parvibaculum sp. | reverse complement strand
CCCATTCTTGTCAAAAATGACAAGAAAGAGGTGCCTCATGGCGCGCGCAAAAATTGAAGAAGAGCGCAAGGAGCAGATCCTCCAGGCCTTTGAGGCCTGCGTGATCCGTCATGGACTGGCGAAGACAACGCTTCAAAAAGTGGCTGATGAAGCGGGTCTGCCGAGAAGCCTTGTGCGCTATTTCGTTGGCAATCGGGACTCCATGGTCAATCTGCTGATCGCGCGCATGATTGATCGGGGAGAGGCCACCATCGCAGACGCACAGCAAGCGGGCAGGGCAAATACCCTCAACAATCTGATCGATACAGTGTTTGACCGGACCTTCGGCGACGAAACGTCAAACAATGTGGTTGGAGAGCTTTGGTACCTGGCACAACGCGACGTAACAATCAGGTCCAGACTCGCGGACATGTATGGTCGGATCACCGACGCCCTCGTCGCGCAGATGACCGTCGAGAAGATTGGCCCGGGCATGGCTGAGCGCGAAGACGTGGCGCATGCCTTGCTATCTCTCGCATATGGCGAAGCAAGTTTTATCGACGTTGGGCTTCCCAAACCGAATTCAATTTCTACCAGGCAGTTGGCTGACGCACTCGTGAGAGAGCTCGCCGGTGCTTCGGACACCTAACACCTGTTTCAGAAAGGAAACACTATGAAGAAGATAATTCTGGGCGGCCTCGCTCTTGTTATTGTGGTGGCAGCCGGTGCTGGCCTCTACTTCAAGCGCGAGATTGATCGCGCACGGTTTGCTGCCAATCTTTTTAACGGGTCGGAGCAATATGAAAACTTCAACCGGTTGGCAGACCTCTATCCGGTGAACACGATGACGGCGTCTGAGACGCCGTTTGATTTCCCTGATGGGGACGCGGCACCACTGCCAACATCGTTTACGTACAAAGGGGAGACTATTGATACGGAAACCTTCCTGGCCGAGACCGATACGAGCGCTGTGCTGGTGATCAAAGACGGCAAGGTGCGCACAGAGCGTTACATGCTCACAGGTGGGCGCGACGTAAACTGGCTTTCCATGTCGGTCGCCAAGAGCTTCGTCTCAGCAGCCATTGGAATTGCTGTGGAAGAAGGCGACATCGCCAGCATTGAAGAGCCAATTACGAAATACACACCGTCGCTTGCAGGCTCTGCTTATGACGGGGTGCGGATTAAGGACATCCTGCAAATGTCATCTGGCGCTGCCTGGAATGAGGATTACAGCGATCCAGAGTCTGACATTAATCGCTTTGGCCGCATTATGGCGCTCGGCGGGTCCTTCAACGAATTTGCCGCGACACTGACACGAGACAAAGAGCCTGGAACCTACAATCACTACAACTCTACCGACACGCAGGTGCTCGGCATGCTCCTGGTGAATGCAACGGGAAGAACCATTGCCGATTACATGGAGGAGAAGCTCTGGAAGCCGCTCGGCATGGAATCGGACGCCTATTGGCTCATCGACAGCGAAGGCATGGAGATGGCGTTTGGAGGCTTGAACGCCACTGCGCGCGACTATGCTAAACTGGGTGAGCTTTATCGTCGCGGCGGTAACTGGAACGGTAAGCAGATCGTCCCTGCTGATTGGGTGGCAGCTTCCATCGTAGCGGATGCGCCGCACCTGACCGTTGAGGGACGAAATGATCCACTCTTTCCCGTTGGGTACGGCTACCAGTGGTGGCTGCCGGACGGCATTGAGGGAGAGTTTTCCGCAGTGGGTGTCTACAATCAGTTCATTTATGTGAACCCAGCAAAAAACACCGTGATAGTGAAACTTTCGGCGAACAGCAGCTACGCGACGTCGCTGAAAGAAGAAGCCTACAGAGAGACAGAAACAATCGAATTCTTCCGGACGATTGCAGATCAGCTGTAAGCGACACCTGCGAATCGGATAGTTTCGACAGGGCACCTCTCCGTCTCGGGAGGTGCCTTTTTCGTGGGGGCCTGCATGACAGAAACTGAGTTTTTGGAGATGGCGTGTCGCAATGAGAGCAACAAGGTTATTCTCGAGCACCTGCCTGAGCTGGGATTAGACGATGCCTGGATTGTTTCTGGCAGCCTCTTTCAGACAGTTTGGAATGTGCTGACCGACCGACCGCTCACTCACGGCATCAAAGATTACGATATCTTCTATTTTGACCCAGACACGTCCTGGGAGGCGGAGGACGCAGTTATCAAACGCAGCGCTGCGCTGTTCGCAGATCTCGGTGTCGATATTGAATTCAAGAACCAGGCACGGGTCCATCTCTGGTACGAAGAAAAGCACAATATCTCCTATCCCCCGCTACAGACCTCTTGCGAGGGAATTGACCGGTTTCTGGCAGTTGGGAACATGGTGGCGATCCAGCCCCTGAAGCACGGCGAAAGAAACTTCTATGTGCCGGGCCTGTCTGACATGGCAGAGATGTATATTCGTCCTAACCGGGCAGGGAACTTCGTCAAAGAGCGCTACGATGAAAAATGCGCACGGTGGAAACAGTTCTGGCCGGAACTCACCATTGAGGCGGCATAGCAGACACAAAAAAACCCGCGGAGCTCGGAGCCACGCGGGTTTTTGAATGTTTAGTCGAAGTGCTTAAAGCGTTTCCAGGAAAAATGGTTCCCGGTTTTACGCCACTGTCTTAGGCGGAAACGCGACCAACTCAAGCTAGTGAAGCTTGTCCTTGACTTCAGAGATTGATTTATCAATCAACTGTGCTGCCTGATTGCCATCAAGCTTCTCTTCAATGATTTTGCGTGCGGCTGACACTGCAATGTCAGCAGCCACAGCCCGAACTTCCTGAAGTGCCTGAGCTTCCGCTTGGCCAATCTTGTCTTCAGCCAGTTGCGTCCGGCGTTCCACCTGCTGAGCCAAATTCTCTTTGGTTTCAATGGCAAGCCGTTCGGCTTCTGCCCGTGCCTGTTCGACAATGGCTTCGGCTTCCTTTTCAGCATCGCGCTGCTTGCGCTGGTAGCTGGCGAGAACCTGTTGGGCTTCTTCGCGCAGCTTACGGGCTTCATTGAGCTCGTTCTTAATGTCGTCCGCTCTTTTATCAAGCGCAGCCGTCACCATCCCCGGCACTCCGAAATAGAAGAGTAGGCCAATGAAAATACTGAAGCTGATCAGAATCCAGAATTCTGCATCTAAAAGCATGGTTCAGATCCCTTCCTAAGCGAGTTCGCCGTCGACGGCGCGTTCTGCAGCCGCCCGGTCGCTATCGCCCAGCAACTGCTGGGTGATCGCGTCGGCAACATCTACCGCTACGTCCCGAACACTGGTTAGCGCCTGGGTTTTCATCGCATCAATCCGTTTTTCAGCATCTGCAATACGTGCTGCAAGCTGACCTTCCAGGTCTGCCCGGTGCGCGTCTGTTTCCGCTGTCAGCCGATCCCGCGTTGCCTGCGCAATCGAATGAGCCTTTGTGCGGGCTTCAGCCAGAGCCGTTTCGTAGGACGCGATGGCATCATCCGTATCGCGTTTCAGCTGAGCAGCCGTGTCGAGATCGTCTGCAATGCGGTCACGACGTTCTTCAATGACCGTCGCAATCCGCGGCAGGGCGACCCGCGCCATGACGAGGTAGAGAACGCCAAAGACGAGCGTCAGCCAAATGAGCTGAGGCGCGAAGGTGGCAAAATCTAACTGAGGCATATGCCTGTCTCCTGAGACTCAGTCACCAACCCTGAAGGCAAGTACTGAGGCGTTTCGCTAACACCGGCAATCCGGAGAAAAGCCCGGATTGCCGGCAAAGTGCGAAAGAGGACTATCTTCGAGGTCTACTTAAATAACGAAGAGTAGGATCAGCGCGACGACGAGGCCGAAGAGGCCAGTCGCTTCTGCTAGTGCGAAGCCAAGCAGCAGATTTGGAAATTGCCCTGGCGCTGCAGCCGGGTTACGCAGGGCACCTGCGAGGTAGTTGCCGAAAATGTGGCCAATGCCAACGCCAGCGCCTGCAAGGGCGATACTAGCCAGACCAGCGCCAATGAGCTTTGCTGCTTCAGGTTCCATGTTCGTGTCTCCGTTATCGTGGGGCCGCTTTGTGCGAGCCCTCTTTCAGTTAATCCAGCAGAGCAGGCCGCTCTGGCAGAAGGGAATGCGCTTCACCATCAGTGCAGGTGCAGCGCGTCGTTGAGATAGATGCAGGTAAGGATGGCAAACACATAAGCCTGCAGGAATGCCACCAGAAATTCCAGACTGGTAATAGCCACCATGAAGGCCATCGGTGCGATCGCGAGACCGGTATAGAGCCCACCCGCACTAAGAAAGCCGATGATAAAACCCGCAAACACTTTCAGCATCGTATGTCCGGCCATCATGTTGGCGAAGAGACGAACAGAAAGGCTTATAGGGCGGGAGAGATAGGAAATCACTTCAATCACGACGATGAGCGGCAGCAGCACAGCCGGCAGGCCCTTCGGCGCGAAAAATGAGAGGAAATGGAAACCGTGCTTCACAACACCAATGAGCGTCACTCCAAGGAAGATGAAAAGCGCCAGCGCAAAGGTCACAATAATGTGGCTGGTGGTGGTGAAGGAGTAGGGGAGCATTCCCAGCATGTTTGAGAACAGCACAAACATGAAAAGCGTGAAAATGAACGGGAAGTAGCTCTGGCCCGCTTTGCCCACATTGTCGCGCACCATATTGGCAACAAATTCGTAGGAAAGCTCAGCAATTGACTGCCAGCGCCCTGGAACCATTGCCCGACCATTCATCGCGAAGACCGTTAGGGCAATAATGCAACCGGCTGCAGCAACCATCCATGCTGCCGAGTTGGTGAAGGACGCGTCAACGCCACCGAGGTTAATGGAAATCAGCGACTTGATTTCAAACTGGTGCATCGGATCGATGCCGAGGCCGCCGCCTTCTTGGTCTGCTGCTGACACGCTATTTGCCCTTACTTGTCACCGGACGGATCGTCCGACTTGCCCACCTGTTCCGCTACATCGGCTGCCAATTTATGGGCCGTACGGAACACATTTAAAATTCCTGCGGCCATTCCCAGAAAGAAGAAGGTGAGCAAGCCCCAAGGCTTTGTGCCCAACAGGTCATCGACGACCCATCCAATAATGCCCCCAGCAACCAGACCAGCAACCATCTCGGTTGAAAGTCTAAAAGCCATGCCGATGGCGGTACTTCGTCTTCCAGTCTCAGCCGGCTCGGGGTTTTTCTGCCGATGGGCCTCCGTGTGGGCGCGGATTTTTGCGTCGAGCGCTGCAAGATCAGACCTGTTGTCTGTGCCTGCGTCGCCTTTGTCGCTTTCATGTTCTGTCGGGGTTTTCATGGCACCGACCGAACCTCCGCGTTCCTCACGAAACCCCTGAAAAACTGCAGAATTTCGCCTCAAGCCGGGCGCACCCTACTTGGCGGTCTGAACCCTGTCAAGGAAGTCTGAGGCGGGGCTAGGTGCTTGAAAAACAACACCAAATCAGAGCTTTTCGCAGGTGCGTCAATTGGCCTCCGAGCTATGCTGATTCCCCGTGAAACGACAGAGGGAGCCAAGCGCCGAATAAGGCCGGATGATTGGACCTGGTTAGACCTAAACCGCTTCGCGAATGCGCTCTGCAGCTTCCAGATCGACGGAAACAAGGGTTGAAACGCCCCGTTCCTGCATCGTGACGCCGAAGAGGCGGCTCATCCGCGCCATGGAGAGGGCATGGTGAGTGATGATCAGGAAGCGTGTATCCGTTGTGCGGACCATTTCTTCCATCAAATCGCAGAAACGCTCGACATTTGCATCATCAAGAGGTGCGTCGACCTCATCAAGGACACAGATCGGTGATGGGTTGGTCAGGAAGACCGCGAAAATCAGCGACATAGCCGTCAGTGCCTGCTCCCCACCGGAGAGAAGCGACATGACCTGAAGACGTTTGCCTGGAGGTCGAGCCATGATTTCGAGGCCCGCTTCCAGTGGATCATCTGATTCTGTGAGCTTCAGGTGGGCTGTACCGCCCCCAAACAGGTGGGTAAAGAGCCGGGTGAAGTTCTCATTCACAGTATCAAAGGCTTCCAGCATGCGCTGGCGGCCTTCTTTGTTGAGACTTGAGATGCCCTGGCGAAGCCGCGCAATCGCAGCTTCCAGGTCTTCGCGCTCACGTATCATCGTATCGAGCTGTTCGGTAAGCTCCTGAGCTTCTTCATCGGCCCGAAGGTTTACACCGCCGAGATTTTCCCGCTCGCGTTTCAACTTCTCTAGCTTGGTCTCAATCTGCTCAAGGTCAGGCAATGCGTCGCCATCTTTAAGCTCAATGAGCGCCAATGCTTCTTCCGGCTCGCATTCCAGAACTTCCCGGATGCGCGCCTCAGAGTCAGCTTTGCGTTCCCGGGCGCCGTCAACCAGCCCATCGATCCGCGCGCGCTCTTCCCGGGCGCCAGACAGGGCTGTTTGGGTGTCGCGCGCAATCTTGTCGCATTCAGCCAGATTGTTCTCTGCAGTGGTAAGCGCATCAGCTGCCTGCGTGCGTGTCGCTTCAGCCTCTGAAATCTGGGTCAGAAGAGCACTACGTTTTTCTTCAATCTGGGCCGGAACTTGTTTCAGTTCCTCCAGCTGAGCTGTGGTCTCTGTGTTGCGAGTTTCAAGCGTCTCAATCTGGCGGGTCGCATTGGTCGAGCGCAACTCCCAGGCAGAGCGTTCTTCACCAATCGCCTGCAGGCGTCGCTGACGTGCTTGTGCGTCGCGATTGAGGCCCTCAAGCGCTGCACGAGCTTCAGACAGAGCAAGACGAAGTTTGCCAACACCTTCACGTGCAGCACTGACCCGCTCTTGAAGTTCATCACCTGGCCGTAAACCCTCAAAAGAGGCACGGCTTTCTTCCAAGGCGCGTTTTACATCCGTGAGGTCGCCGGTAAGGCGCTCTTCAGCTTCAGTAAGGGCCGCTAAACGGTTGAGCTGCGCGGAAGCCTGACGTTCCGCATCGCTGAGCGCTTTGCGGAGGTTGGCTTCACCAGATTGTGCTTCCCGTAAGGCCTGGCGGCTCTCCCTTTCGCGGGCGGAGGCTTCTTCGACCTTTACGCGAGCAGCTTCATAGGCGTCACGCAGATCCCGCATGGTGTTGCGGGCGGTTTCAATCTCAGCTTCAAGATCCGCAAGGCGATTGCGTTGCTCAAGCCGTTTTGCAGCAGAAGTTGGTGCATCAGCTGCGGCGGTATACCCGTCCCAGCGCCACAGATCGCCTGCAACTGACACCAGACGTTGACCTGGCTTCAATTGAGCCTGCAAAGTCTTGCCTTGTTCTGGCGACACAAGGCCTATCTGGCCAAGCCGTCGGGCAAACGCCGCCGGTCCACGGACAACAGATGAAAGCGGACGCGCGGCTTCTGGAAGCGCGGCATCGCCATGTGCTTCTACGAGATCCCAGTGGATCGGCGCTGCGCTGTCTGTTGGAACAGAAAGATCATCTCCAAGAGCTGCACCAAGCGCCTTTTCGTAGCCGGGCTCAACGGTCACCGCATCAATGAGAGGTGGCCAAAGCCCGCCTTCATCAACAGCGAGCATATCTGCGAGCGTTTTTGCTTCCGCTGAAAGGCCTTCAAGTTCCCGTTCAGCCCCTTGAAGAGGTTCGCGCTTTTCGGCTTCATCCGCACGGGCAGCACGAAGGGCTTCTTCTGCAGCAAGGGCTACCTTCTCCGCTTCTTCCGCGCGGGTCATGGCTTCTTCAAGCTCTGCCCCTTGCTGCGCAATCTCGGCTTTCTTTTCCTCTGCGTCTGCGAGTGTCGCGCGTTCCGTCGCGATGTCACTCAACTGAGAGGCGAGCTTTTCAATGCGCTGTTCGCCTTGTTGAATGGCGCGCTCTAGGCTTTGGCGTTCTGCAGCCAAGGCGGCAGCTTCCTGAGAAAGCGTATCCAACTCATTTTCTCGGGTTTGAAGCGCTTCGCTTGTCTGGGCAACTTTGGCGCGGGCTGCTTCATGCGCTTCAGCCTGCGATGCGTCCTGGGATTTAAGCTCAGCTTCTTCAGCCGAAAGCTTCTCAAGAGCTTCGCGGGTATCGCTCATGAGCTCACGTTCACGCGCAATGTCCTGCGTGATCTGTTCAAGGCGGGCAACAAGCTGTGCGGCTTGTTCTTTCGCGCGGGCTTCTTCCGCGTCGAGATTTTCCCGCGCAACTGTTAGGCGGTGGAGACCGGCAGCAGCATGAGCTTCCGCGTCTCGCAGATCTGGCAGCTTTTCTGCAGCCTGCGCTTGTGCGGTGGAGGCCGCCGCCGCCAGTTGGGTCAACTCAGCAACGCGGGCATCCGTTTCTGTCAGCCGATTTTCCTCTTCGCCAAGTGTTTCGGTGGCGTTGGCCCACTTCATGTGAAGTACAGTGGCCTCTGCACGGCGAATGTGACCGGACAGGTTCCGGTAGCGTGTTGCCTGCCGCGCCTGGCGTTTAAGACCCGCCAACTGGGTTTCGATTTGCACTACCACATCGTCAAGACGAGTAAGGTTGGTCTCCGCGGCTTTCAGGCGCAGCTCGGCCTCATGACGACGGGTGTGCAGTCCGGTAATGCCTGCCGCTTCTTCCAGAATTCGGCGTCTATTCACGGGTTTAGAGGCAATCAACTGCCCAATCTGACCTTGGCGAACCAGGGCAGGAGAGTGGGAGCCAGTGGACGCGTCAGCAAACAAGAGCTGAACATCGCGCGCGCGAACATCTTTGCCATTGATGCGATATTGCGAGCCCGCGTCTTTTTCAATACGGCGCGACACTTCCAGAATGTCTGACTCATTATAGGCCGAAGGCGCGCTGCGATCTGAATTGTCAATGGTCAGAACGACTTCTGCATTGTTTCGCGCCGGGCGCCCAGCGGTGCCTGCGAAGATCACGTCTTCCATGCCCGACCCGCGCATGTTCTTGAACGAGTTCTCGCCCATAACCCAGCGCATGGCTTCCAACAGGTTGGACTTGCCGCACCCATTTGGGCCAACAACGCCCGTAAGGCCAGGCTCGATCAACAGATCTGTTGCATCGACAAATGATTTGAATCCAGAAAGACGCAGACGAGAGAACTTCAAGACAGTGTCCGTTTTATTAGTGGTTTAAGCCCCTTTGTGGTTCGACGGACCTCCCGTAAGGGACCCCTAATCCGTCAGAACCTCAAAGCAATGGATCACGATTCGGGCAGGTACTTAAGCAAAACCTCTTCGAATTCGGAGAATGGCACTGCGCCTTCCACTTTTTCACCATTAACAAAAAAGGTCGGTGTTGAGCGCACGCCATGAACTTCCTGGCCTCGCGCCTGGACGTCTCTAACATGAGCAAAAATATCTTCATTCTGGATGCAAGCCTCATAGGCTTCTCCAGAAAAACCACCTTGCTTCGCGATGGCTTCGAGATTCTCCCCAGGATTTCCCTGGAATGCCCATTGTGGTTGTTGCTCAAACAGAACATCGAGGAACTTGTAATAGCGGTCTTCGCCTGAGCAGCGGGCCAGCATCACAGCTGCCGTGGCCGCAGGATCAAACGGAAAGGCCCGGACCACCCAGCGCACTTTACCGGTTTCAATATATTTCTCTTTGATTTCCGGAAAGCTCTGCAGGTGAAACGCCGCACAGTGATTGCAGGTAAGTGAGGCATATTCATAAACTGTGATGGGTGCGTCTTCTGCCCCGAGCCAGTAGTCGCCCATAGGTCCCGCGACCGCCAGAGCATCAGTCACCTCCGGGTCGCCGGTTGCAGCGGCGCCTGCCCCAACCCCGTTCCCGTTGGAATTCATGAAGGCGACGGCCACCAGAATGAGGACCAGCAGGGCACCGCCCCCGATCAGCAAATTGCGCTTATTTTGTTCCAATTTTCTATATCCCTACTAAA
Source organism: Parvibaculum sp. (assembly GCA_002695905.1). Lineage (GTDB taxonomy): Bacteria > Pseudomonadota > Alphaproteobacteria > Parvibaculales > Parvibaculaceae > Mf105b01. The sequence goes on along the minus strand of NZQM01000027.1, from coordinate 5,618 downwards.
TGTTGCGTGATTATAGGCTTCTTGTCCGGTCTCTCAACCGATCCTTTCGCTTGCAAACGGCAGAGAATCGCCGTTTAGCGCTGTCGGGTGCCGGTCCGGTTGGGTCTTTTTTGCGAGCCGAGCACCCGTCGGCCAAGGGTCTCCAATGACTCGCGGAGCGTGTCTGATTGGATTTTCGCTGTTTCTGAGCGCAGCGTCTCCTCTTCCGAGGGCGATAATATGGCAATGCGCCGTTTTCGACTGGGTTTGGGCAGTGGCAGCGGTGCCTGAACGAGCTTGATCCGCGTCACTGCCTGGTAGCCATAATAGGAGTTAATCCGTTCAAGGATTTGCGGTTCCTGATGAGCAAACTCCAGGGCACCCGGCCCGTCGACCCGCACCGTGAGCGTTGCCCCTTCCGATCGTCGAGGGCTTTCATTCGCCTTTGTGCGGGGGAAGGCGAGCTTTTCCGGCATGGATAGGCCGGACAGGGAGCCCCCCACTATCTCCGGCCAGTGGCGCACAATATGGTCTTGCTGGAAGCCGCGCGCCTTGAACACGGTGCGGGCGGTCGCTGCAATCTGTTTGGCAACAGGCAACGGGACTCTGGCGCGACGGGGTGGTCTGAAGGTAGACATGGAGACAGTGTGCCCCATTTTTTTGGGGAACGCGATGGGACGATCTGTCCGGTCGCCAAATATTGAAGGATCAGAAACTGTGGAAATGCGTCTGCAATGATGAAGCCGCCCAAAGCGTCAGCATTATTGGCCTGGTACGACGCCCATGCGCGGCGTCTGCCCTGGCGCGCGCTGCCGGGCGAGACCGCAGACCCTTACGCGGTCTGGCTGTCAGAGATCATGTTGCAGCAAACAACAGTCGCGACGGTTGGGCCCTATTTCCAAAAGTTCCTGGCCAAGTGGCCCCGTGTGGGCAACCTCGCAGCTGCCGATATAGATGAAGTCATGCATGCCTGGGCAGGGCTCGGCTATTACAGCCGTGCCCGTAATCTTCATGCTTGTGCGAAACAGGTGTCCGATGAGCATGGCGGCACTTTTCCAGATACAGAAGAAGGCCTTTCAGCGCTTCCGGGGATCGGTCCCTATACCGCTGCCGCCGTTGCCTCCATTGCGTTCGATCGACCTGCCGTCGTGGTCGATGGCAACGTGGAGCGGGTGATCGCGCGTATCTTCAATATTCGCGAGCCACTCCCTGGCGCGAAGAAACCCATCAAGGAAATGACGGCGACGTTGACGCCAAAAAAACGCCCGGGCGACTTTGCCCAAGCCACGATGGATCTCGGCGCCACCATCTGCACGCCTCGGCGCCCATCCTGCGATCGATGTCCCTGGAACAAATCCTGCCAGGCATTGAAAGCGGGTGATCCGGAAACACTTCCGGTGAAGGCGCCAAAAAGGCAAAAACCAACACGCAAAGGGGCCGCCTTCTGGGCAGTCCGCAAAGACGGCGCAATTCTCCTTCGCAAGCGTCCGCCCAAAGGCTTGCTCGGTGGCATGATGGAGGTTCCGTCAACGCAGTGGGTGGAGGAGACGCGCGATGAAGATACGCTTCTCTCTGAAGCACCGCTCGCAAAACCCAAATGGAAAAAGCGGCTGGGGCAGGTGCGCCACACCTTCACCCACTTTCATCTGGAGCTCGACCTTTATGAGGCGTCCGTGCCCCTAAGGGCGCAAGCCGACGGCGAATGGGTCCTGCCTGAAAACCTCGGCGGCCACGCACTGCCAACGGTTATGAAGAAAGTGGTGGCGCTGGCATTGCAGGATGAAACTGAAAACGCCGGGCCGCGCTTCAAAGCGACCCGGCATAAGTAGTTTCAGTTTCTGAGCGAGATTAGCTCGCGTAAATCTCTTTGCGCACTTTCTGCCGAAGCAGATCGATGGGCTGCAGTTTTCCACGTTTTTTGTAGTGCCAGAACGTCCAGCCATTACACGCTGCTGCACCTTGAACGTGTGCGCCGATCTTGTGGATAGAGCCGGTCGCATCTTTGCACGCCAGTGTGCCATCGGCGCGCACCCGCGCCGCGTGACGGCTGGCCGGATCATAGAGAACGGTGCCAGGCGACAGGAGACCGCGTTCCACAATGGTCCCAAATGGAACGCGGGGCTCGGATTTCTTGGACTGCGTGACTTCAATATCTTCCGCAGTGCCAGATTTTGTCGCCTTCAACCGTTTCTTCGCAGCGTCAATGTAAGAGGTTTCTCGTTCCAGGCCGATAAAGTTCCGGCCAAGCTTTTTTGCAACAGCACCCGTCGTGCCGGTGCCAAAGAAGGGGTCGAGCACAATATCGCCAGGATTGGTTGTGGAGAGCAGTACCCGGTGCAAAAGCGACTCAGGCTTCTGCGTTGGGTGGGCCTTCGCCCCGTTGTCGCCTTTCAGGCGCTCACCGCCGGTGCAGATTGGCAGCACCCAGTCAGAACGCATCTGCACGTCTTCATTGAGCGCTTTCATGGCGTCATAGTTGAATGTGTATTTGGACTTCTCAGACTTCGACGCCCAGATCAGTGTCTCATGCGCATTTGTAAAACGTGTGCCGCGAAAGTTGGGCATCGGGTTCGTCTTCCGCCAAACCACATCATTCATGATCCAGAAACCCAGATCCTGAAGCTTCGCGCCAACCCGGAAAATATTGTGATAGGAGCCGATCACCCAGATGGCGCCATTGTCTTTCAGAATGCGCTGTGCTGCAGTCATCCACTCATGAGTGAATTGGTCATAGGTTTCAAAGCTCGCGAACTGATCCCACTTGTCAGTGACGCCATCGACCTTGCTTTGGTCGGGGCGGGTGAGATCACCTTGCAACTGAAGATTGTAAGGCGGGTCTGCGAAAATGAGATCGACGGATTTTTCCGGCATCGCATTCATCAGTTCAATGCAATCGCCTTGTAGGATTTCGTTGGCCGGCAACCGGCTCATTTGACCTTTACGCCCCACGCTTTACTGCCCCCGTGCGCGCGTCTCAATTGGTCAGACACGCGTAAATTGATTCATGAAATGTGTTGGGGGGAATCATGAGTCTCCATGGTTAACCCCCGGTTAATCCCGGTGAATCATTTTAGGAATCAAGGACTTAAGGGGGCAACCCACCAAATAGAGTCTGTCTTACGCGTCTCTGCCCAACATGTTGCGTATGGGCTTGTAAGAACGTCGATGGTGCTCGTTAACACCCAGCTGTTCGATGCCCGACTTATGCACAGCCGTGCCGTATCCGACATTCGTATCCCAGCCATATCCGGGAAACTTTTTGTCGAGTGCCTGCATCAACCGGTCCCGCGTGACCTTGGCGATGATGGAGGCGGCTGCAATGGAAACAGAGCGTCCGTCACCGCCGATCACGGCGTCGGCTTTGCAGGGGAGGAGAGGTGTTTTGTTGCCATCCACGAGCGCGATATCGGGCGGGGCGGGAAGGTCCGCGACAGCATCCCGCATGGCGTCCATCGTGGCATTCAGCACATTGCGCACTTCAACCTGTTCAACACTGCCATAGCCAACGCCAACTTCTGCGTGCCCCATGATGATGTCGTAGAGGGCATCGCGTTTCTTGGCCGAGAGCCTTTTGCTGTCATCAAGCCCGTCTGGAATATGCGCCGGATCTAGCACCACCGCCGCCGCAACCACGGGCCCCGCCCAGGCGCCGCGTCCGGCTTCATCGATACCGGCAATACGAAGCTTCGGCGCGCCCGCCGCGCGCTCCAGACTGAAGTCCGGTCCACCAAAAAGAGACGTCTTCTCGCTCATGGCCGCTAGTGTGCACCGGCGAACGACTGGAGACAAATGAGGCGTTATTAGAACAGCTTTAGCTGATCGCCGATTTTCTCAGGTACCTGGAACGAGGAGCAATCAAGCCCACCATTCAGCGCGTGGGTGTGAGAGCTTTTGCTGGTGCGAATGCCAAGCTTCTCAGCGGCAAGATCAAAGCGGCGTTTGATCGTCCAGGCATAGGGCCCGTCTCCGCGCATCCGCTTGCCCCATTCCGCATCATATTCTTTGCCGCCACGCGTATCGCGAATGAGCTTCATCACCTTCTTGGCTTTATCGGGTGCTGTATCATCGAGCCATTCCTTGAACAGGTCTTTGATCTCATGGGGCAGGCGCAACAGGATGAAACCTGCCTGTTCCACCCCTGCATAATGGGCCCCGCGCAGAATGCGCTCAATCTCATGATCATTAAGACCCGGAATGACCGGTGCGACCATCACACCAGTGGGAATGCCCGCGCCAGAGAGAAGTTCCAATGCCGCCATGCGCCGGGTTGGTGCGCTTGCCCGTGGTTCCATGGCGCGCGCGAGTTTCTTATCGAGCGTGGTGATAGAGAGTGCCACCCGAACAAGGTTCCGCTTTGCCATGGAGGACAGAATGTCGATGTCGCGCGTGATAAGCGCTGACTTGGTGACGATGGTCACCGGATGATTGTAGCGGTCCAGCACTTCCAGCAGCTGACGCATAATCCGGTAGCGCCGCTCTATGGGCTGATAGGGATCTGTGTTGGTGCCGATGGCGATGGGCCGGACAGTATAGTTTGGTTTGGAAAGTTCCCGTTCCAGAAGCGCTGCCGCATTCGGCTTCGCGAACAGACGGCTTTCAAAATCAAGTCCGGGAGAGAGGCCCATATAGGCATGTGTCGGCCGCGCGAAACAATAGACACAGCCATGCTCACAGCCGCGATAGGGATTGATCGAGCGATCAAAAGGAATGTCTGGAGATTGGTTGCGCGTAATGATCTTGCGGGGGGTCTCATCGCTCACCTCCGTTTTAAGGGCTGACTGCTCTTCAATCGTCTCCCAGCCATCATCAAAGGCGGCATAGGAGAGGGGCTCAAACCGCCCGGAAGAATTGGAGCGCGCGCCCCGGCCACGTCGGCCGGTTGGGGGCACCACAGAAGACACGGGGGACGAGGGGGCATCCGGTGTCCTGGTGTGTGGCGCCGCCTTGGGGATGGATGGCCGGGAGACCGCTCGGGGGGAAGCGGAAGGGCCAGGGCGCGCTATTCCCTTCTGAATACACGCCCTCTCTTTGGAAGGAGAGGTCGAACTTTGTTCGACCGGGCGCGCGTTTTCGAAATGAATGTCCATGAGGTGAAGATAGGAATTTATTCAGAACAAAACAAGAACATTTTTGTGTTCTCGGCATATTTTTGAAGATGTCTGGAGCGTTTCCAAGCGAAGTGCGCGCGGTTCGCTGTTCGGAAACGCGCAAAAACAAAGGTTTAGAGCCGGTTTAGCATTCTATTGATTGCCAAACGGCTCTATGTTGCGCCCATGCTGAGCGTCGTTATTCCCACTCTGAACGCCGAAGAGGGCCTGCCGCAGTGTCTGAATGCACTGATCCAGGCGACTGTGCGTGGGCTGGTCCGCGAAGTCGTGATTGTCGATGGCGGATCTACGGACCAAACCGTTGAGATCTGTGATGCCGCAGGCGCAACGCTTGTCTCGTCAGAGAAGGGCCGCGGGACCCAGCTTCAGACGGGCGCTGAACACGCCAAGGGCGACTGGCTGCTTTTCCTCCACGCGGACACGATTTTGTCCGCAGGCTGGGAAGATGAGGTCTCGAAGTTCCTGGAACAAGTGGATCAGGGCCGCTTTCGTGGAAAAGAAGTGGCGGCGGCATTTCGCTTTGCGCTGGAT
>NZQM01000026.1 GCA_002695905.1 Parvibaculum sp. | reverse complement strand
CTACACGCTGCCCTCATGAGCGTGATGCAAGCCGTGGTCGCAGCGCCACGCTGCTACGCAGCGTTGTGCTGCTCCCTAATTACGCAAAGCCAACTCAGCCGAGCGCCACGCTTGCGAGGCCAGCAGCAAACAGCGCCGCAGTGCCTTGTTACGCCCCTTAGTTACGCCCTGCTTAGGCGGAGGCATGTAGTTACGCCCCGTAGTTACGCTTCTTATGACCACGCATAGCGCTCCAGCAAAAAAAAATTGAAAATAAAAATTGACCTCGCCGTAGTCCTTTGGTTTTCCGTATAACTAATAGAGTAGTTACGCATCAGACTGAATATGGCCGATGCTTTTTCTGATGCTTTTGATTTCTTGAAGGCTACTCCCTACAAGAAAAAAGTATTGGCTGATATGCAAGCGGGAAAGCGTGAACACGCTCAGCGTCGTATGCAAACTGGGCCTACTGAAGACCCTGATGATGAGTTTAACTACGACACCGAAGACGGGTCAAAGAAACCAATTGGTGAAGACGAAGACACCGGGTATGACATGCGAACTACCGAGGAAAGAGAAGATGAGTTGAAAATGAGGAAAGCATTTGACTTGGCGCTAAAGGCTCTCAACCCTTCTTCTATCCACGAAGGTGATGCTGACTTACCTGAAGACCAAAAGCGACATTATGGTAACTATCAGCGAGCGCTGCAAATGTTTGGTAAACCAGCCGCACAAAAACCATTCAACCCTAACCACCCTAACCCTAACGAGCCTATCTTTACTGATGAGTTTGTGGCTATGAATCCGTGGATGGGAGATGCTAACAGGGAGCACATGGGTCTACCACCACACGAAACTCAACCTCTACGAAATGTGAACCCCGGTGCATATCCATTCAACCCAAAGGGTAGAGGAGGCCCACGAACTTTACCTCCTAACCCACCTCTAATGCCTATTGGTGCTGATGCTCCAAGTAGACAAGAAGTAGGAGGAGGAAATGCCCCGACACCTGTTGTTCCTAACATTCCACTAAGCGAGAGTAATCCAAACGCAAGAATTAGAGAGTCACAACTCCAACGGCTTGCTGATGACTTCGGTATACCATTCGCAAAGGCTTGGACTATGTTGAAGGCACTGCCTGAACAGCAAATGTTCGTAGAGCGTAGCCCTCGTGAAAACGCAGGTGGCGATGATTATGATATGGATTACGGAGAACGACCTGAGATTGACCGCTACGGCGCTCGCTCATTGGGAACTGTTCACCCTGCTATTCTTGGTATGCTTCAGCGAAGGACTGATGACTACAACCAAACCGAAGGTATTGCACCAAACTTGAACTTGGATTTAGGCCGACAAGAAGACAAGACAATGCATCCCGAAGTCCTACGCTATCAACCTGAACGAGCAGAGCATGCTGGACAAAGCATCGCTCAAGGCCCGGAGTTTAACCGAAGAATGTATGACAGCGGTGGACAAATGGGTGCTAATGCATACCAGTCAGAAGAGACTCACCACAACCCTGACAGGGCTGCACGAGGAGGGCCATTTGACTCAAGCCGTTATATCAATAGTTATCCTGAAGCATACAAAAGAAACATGTCAGGATATGGTCTTCAACCAAATCACAAAATCACACACCCAAAAATGGGTGAATATAACTGAGTTGATTACCGCTACTCTTTTATCAAGCAACATCGTGGGATGAACGATGACCGCTTTCAATGATGCCTTCTACATTCTGAAAAATGAATACATGTTTGATATAGCACACGACAATTTGCTACGAAAGGGCAAAGCAGAAGAGGCGATGGAACTTAGGTCAATGAGGCAATTTGTTCTTAACAATGAAAACTCACCTGACCCAGCCATGCGCCAACAGGCTGAAGACATGTATCAGAAACTAACTCAAATTATGAGTGCTCAGTCACGCACTCCTCCAATGCAACCCCCTCAAGGGCCAGTTGGTGAAGGGGCTACTATGGGTCAAATGTCTCAGCCACCAATGTCTCAAACCAGTCCATTAGAGAAGGCTTGGGGATTCTTAAGAAAGAATGTAATTGGAATGCAAGAGGCTGGTAGTAGAAATACGCCTATTCAATACAATATGCCTCCCGCAGTAGCATCAATGGCTCAACGCCCTCAAGTTCCTGAAACCATGTCTCAGACTATGGAGACTCCAGCACCGGGTATGTTTGGTCGTTTCAAACAACCAGTAACTAACACTGCACAAATACCAACTGGTCAAATGACTACGGGTGGGCCAGCAACAATGAATGTTCAACAAAACCCTGAAAATCCTATGGCGGGAATGGGAGGTATGGGTCAAATGATGGCAGCGCCGGGGGCAGCAGTAGAGCGAATGCCTCGCCCAAGTCCATTTGCGAGCGGTGATTTTACACCAAACAGAAGTCTTGCTGGTCAAGGTTATACTGTAAATGATGCTGGGGAGTTTGTAAGGCCGGAAAACCCCTATGAAGGTAGACAATTGAGACAGGATTTTGAAGACAGGCTCAAGAAACCAATTGGTGAAGATGAGTATGCTGGTAGGCGTTATGGTAATACATTTACTGCACAGCAGGGTGCTGCTGACCAATTTACTGAACTGGGCTACTGATGTCGCTTCATAAGCGATATGCTTTTGTTTAAGGATGACTTGGCGTTAGTTAATGCCGAGTGAGAACTACGACTTTGTGCCGTGGGATTCTCCCGACGACATTCATAAGTTCTTCAATCTTGACGACATTGAAAAGTTTGCACCATTAGTAGGACTTCTTACTCGTGTAGGCGCTCAAGGTGCTGCTAACGCTGTAGCCAGTCAGGGTGTTAAGGGTGCTATGAAAACCGGATTAAGTAAAGTAGGCACTGGGCTAAAAAACAAAGTCGGCGCTGGAATAAAAAACATCAAAGCAAAAATCGGTGTCAAAGGTGGTGGCGCAGCAACAAGTGCTACTGAGGGTGCGGCCAGTGCTGCTTCTGAAGCAGTAGAGTCTGTTGCCCCTAAGCCTGATTTGGGAGCAAAAATGCCAACTGCTGAGGTTTCTACTCCTGAACCACCTGCTGCTGAACCAGCAGTTGAAACTCCTGAACCTACAGAACCAAGTGGGAGTGCTGGTAAGAAAAACGATTACAAAAAAGTCGGTATGCAATTGGCTCAACAAATGCAAGCAGGTGCTGCTCAAAGAAAACAAGCGCAAGAGCAAAGGGCGGCTGATATGGCTCGCCGTGGTGCGTCAGTGCAAACTGGTGAACCAATGAATATGGCTTGGCGGTTGTTGAAAAACGATGATGAGCGAAAAAAGATTGAAGAGCACTTCATGAACCTCCCTTATGACGACACTCCTGACGCAGCAGCAAAAAATTATTATTTCACTATGGGTTATCCTTTGACTCCATTTGATAGAATGAATGACAGGCAAATCAAACTTTTCTCTCAAATGATATTTAATCATGGAACTGATGGACAACCTAATGTCCCTGCTTATTGGCGAGAGCCTTTTCAAGAAGCAGGTCATGATTACGCCACTGAAATACTCATGGGTGATGGAATGGAACATATACCTGACGAAGCCTATGATGAGTTAATTCGCTATCATCAACACTTTAATGATGCAGTAGAAGCGTTACCCGGAGGCCCAAATCCTCAAGATGATGAAAACCGTAGACATCATTTTGATATTATGGCGTTAGACGAACCGGGTGCTGTAAGTTCGGGTGGTTTTTCAAACCCTCATGATACGGCTCAAAAACAAATAGCAAGCGAACATCCTCATTGGGGGACAACTACCGAGAGCGATTTCTTAAAACAATATGGTATAAGCCACAAAAATAAACAGTTTACACCTCAAATGGATAATGAAAGTTGGCAAGATTCTATAGAAACAGGCGAACCAATGAATATAACTTGGCGGTTGCTTAAAGAAGATGATGAAGTCCCTGACCCTCGTAGATTTACAGCACCTCAAGAAGATTATGTTGAAATGTTGAGAGAAAGAGCAGCAAAAATCAAAAGGATTCAAGAGGAGCAAGATAAATTATTTGAAGAGGCAAAGAATGTCCCTATTGGTTTGAGACAAAAACATCCCGGTGAACAATCTCCCGGCACTCATCCAGCAGCACCTGAATTACACCCAAACAGGCAGTATTTCCCAACAACCAATACCCATAGAGATGCTACTGAGGGAATAGGTAGACGAGTAAACCCGTATACAGAAACAGGAACATTTGAAGGGTTACCATTTGAACCATCTACACATTTTACTCGTAGCGAACCAATGGAGATTGCTTTTCAGTTGCTTAAACGACAGACCACACTCTCTGCATTTGATGAAAGACAGATACAAGAAAGTATAAAACCACAAAACAGTAACATATTTATCGCTGCAAAACCGGGTCTTGATGAAGAGGGATTGCCATTGGAGAGCCATCAAATGCCGAGTAAAAGAGAACTTTCACAGTTAAGCGATAATATGCTTGCTGAAATAGCCGCACTAAAAGAAAAGCATGGTAATTTTGGTATTACAAGCGCTACAGGTAATGCGGCTTGGGATTTAGAACCATCATTTATGCTTACCAATGTCCCGCAATCAGCAAGAAATGAAATAAACAATATCGCTGAAAAATACCGTCAGCAATCAATTGGTGTTAGTGAAAAAGAACAAGAAGGTGTAGACTTTGTTACCCCGCAAGGGGTCATGGGTGACCGTTTTACAGGAATGGCCTTTGAAAAAGACCCTATGTATTCTACAGATTTTCCTACCGGACAGAGGCTTACATTCAATTATTAAAGGAGATTACACAATGACAGCATTTGATAACGCATGGGATTACCTTGAAAAGAAATTATGTCCGAAGGGCAAAGCAGCAGCAAAGCGTAAGTTCAAAGTTTATCCATCAGCGTATGCAAATGGTTATGCTGTGCAAGTTTGTCAGGGTAAAATTGGCGTAGGTAAGAAAAAGAAGGGGAAAAAGAAATGACACGCTGCACTTGCTACGATGTCCTCATCGTTAAAGATTTGAACCGATGGTTCAAAGAAAAATGGGTAGATGTCAGTCGTAAAGACAAAGACGGTAAGCACCCTCCATGTGGTAGAAGTAAAGCAAAGAAATCCAGTAAGGGTTACCCAAAGTGTAGACCCAGTGTGAAGGTATCAGGTAAAACTCCAAAAACTTCAGGTTCAATGTCAGACGGACAGAAATCCGCTGCTACAAAACGCAAGCGTTCAAAGAAACAAGGAGTGGGTGGAAAGCCTACTATAGTAAAAATGGTTGGGGTGATATGATGGCGGCCTTTGATATAGCATGGGATGTAGTTGAAAAAGGCAAAAAGAAGTCTAAGCCGTTTCACGGTTACAATCCAAACAAACACAGTAAGAAAGGTGGCTTGAATGCTAAAGGTCGTGCTGCTGCTAAGCGTAAAACAGGTGCAAACCTCAAACCCCCTGTAACTAAAAAACCAAGTTCACTCAAGCCGGGTAGTAAGTCGGCAAAGCGTCGTAAATCATTCTGTGCTCGTATGAGTGGGATGAAAGGTGCTACCAGTAAAGGCGGCAAACTTACACCGAAAGGTGCTTCTCTCAAAAGGTGGAACTGTTGAAAGATAAGTGCTGCTGTGGGGCTACGAAAAGCACTCCTTGTGAGTGTATGAAGAAAGATATTCAGTGCTCCGCCAACGCACCCAAGTGTCCTTGTTACAAACTTTTAGACAAGCAAACTGGGAAAACAAAAGTAGCGGTGAAGAAGTATGCCTAACATTGGTGTCATTCGTAAAGGCCCGGTATACCCAGCCTTTGGATTGGATAACTTCAATCAATTTATCGCACCGCTTGGTCAAGCAATCAACCAAGGTCATGACAGTTTTGAGCATGTAAATCCCCATGGTGGTGATAGAACGCATCTAAATGAACAAATTGGTAGTAGAATTAACGCAGGTGTTACTGGTAATATACCTGTTTTTGATAATCTTTCTCTTCAACACGACGCTGATGAGAAAAAACAATTTGAAATGAACTCTCATTATCAATTAGAACATCTAATGAGAACTGCTCCGCACATGTTTAGTGATGTAGGAGTGAATGATAGAATGTTTTTACAAACAGGTGTTATACCTCAAGGTTGGAATGCCAACCCTGCGATGTCATTACCACACGGAGACAAAGGCCGTGTTCGTAATACCCGAACTGGGACTCTTGATTTTCACAGTAAAACAAATGTGCCTGAACGACGACACCCACTGGTAGTGAAACCACACGATATAGGAATGGTTTACCAGCGAGGCCGTGACAATAGATTTTTTCCAGTTACTTCTTCGCCTACTCCTATGTGGACTGCTGGTGCAAAATCAAAATATCTTACAGCAAGACCATTAGGAGTTCAACAAAACTCAATGCCGCAACATCACGAACTGGAAGTTTATGACCGTCATCGTAGTCATAACAAAGCAAATGGTTACACAGGAGTGAGTATGCCTTCACAAGCACAAGTTTTGAGACATTCTCATAAGAAGCCCGAAGTTCGTGAAGAAGTAGAGCCAGCAAAACCAGTGGAGTTAGATGAAGGAGAAAGATTGAGTGGGGATTTACCTATTTCACTAAAAACTCATTTCAAAACTGGCAAGAATAGCGTTGGAGTGAAAGGTAAGATTCCCGCTAAGTGGGCTAATGAGGGTAATCCAAACAGTCTACCTCGTAGAATCGCAAACATAAATGACGCACACGATGTTGAAATGATTAGCGACAAAGACAAAAAAACTCTGTTTACTTTTTTATTACGCCATGCTATTGATAGTGGACATTTGAACATAGAAGATTTAACAGGTCAATTCAATCGTAAGAAATGGAATGTTGAAGAAGACGATGCATACAGTGCTGCTCTTATGGAGATACAAAAGGCTCGTTTTGAAAAAATTGCGGATTTGTTATTGAAGGAGCGTAAATCACCTGAAGCCATGCGTCGTAAGAAAGAATACGATACCAAATACGAGTCTTCTCCTGAGAGAGTCAAATATAGAGAGGATTTGAATAGAGAAACACAGAGGCGTGGTATGTATGGCGACCACTCTCACCGTGACATTTCGCACACCGAAGGTGGTAAATTGACAGTAGAAGACGAACACAAGAACAGAGCAAGGCATTTCAAAGATAAAGGAACACTACGACCTATTACAAAAGGAATTAGAGAAGACCTTGGGTTGCTTAGAAACTTAATGGCTGGCCCTATGGATGAGCAAGACAAAACAATAGCACAGGCTTTACTGACCTCTTTAGACGACTACCACCAAGAAGAAGATGTTGAAAGTAAAAAAGAATTGATGCATCCTTATCCATTCTAAATTGTCTAACTTGTCCGATGTATTGTTTACATAATATACTGTATTTAGTATTCTTGTAAAAGTATGAACAATACAATAGACAACACGGACAACACTCCCAGCAACCTTTATGGTGACCCCCGCAGTGGACAGACCAGTGGACATTATGGATAATCAAGAGCATCACGATGCAGAAATACGCCTTATGGGTCTAATTTTGGCTCAAAGCACATTGGTCGGAGTAGCAGTTGGAATCTTTGACGCAAAGGTTTGGCTAACACAAGACAGTGTTTGGATAAATGGATTTACTTATGCGATGGGAGCATTCTTTGTTCAAGGTATTGCTTATTACTTCTTCAAGATGTTCTTTGAGCAAAACCTACAAGAAAAAGTAAGACATGGTAATGCGGAGAAACAAAGAACTCATCAATACCGTGTAATGCAACAGCAGTTTGATAATCGTAGAGCCGACATGGAGATGCGTATGCAAGAAGCGCAACTTGAGCGTGAACTTAGGTGGATGGAGGCTAACCCCGGTAAAATGCCCCCAAGTTGGGGAGTGCAAGGTGGTTCTCAATCTATGGTGGGTATATTTGACCAACAAGGTGGAGGTGCTACTGCATTTGATAGTAGTAAGATTCCTACTCATGAGGCTAAGATTCCACAACCTCTTACGCTTGGTGTAGAAGAAGATGTTCGTTTGAAAAAAGACGGCACACCTGATAAAAGATATGAAAAGAAATCTTGAGTGAGGCTTAACAATGGGCCGAATCTTTCGCACTCCTTCTGATGATGCTACTGAGAGCACGCTGCGTGCTATTCACATAGCAAACACTGTTGATAATGCATACGAAAGAACTTGGGGTTGGGTAAAAACTATTCTTGCCTCCGGTATCACATGTGTGGTAGTGAGTGGGATTGAGTTTTACAATCCTGAGTTTAGTATATATGAAAATACAGTAGACTGGGCTGTTGAAAAACTTGAAGATTTGATTAACTGGTTAAAGTGGTGGGATTAAACCGTGGTAGACCCCGGTGGCACTGCACTTGTAGGTGCAGCGATGTGGGGTCAGAACCTTTACAATTCTTACAAACCAAGAAAAGTGGGTGTGTATGGAGCACCTATGGTTGGTAAAACTACTCTTGACCGTTTTCTAACCACCCCCGGTGAAATGGAAGAGATTAGCGAAGAAGATAGGACTACTCATAATCGTATACTAAAATTAGGTAAATACCGAATGCCTAAACCGACAAGAAAAAGAGTCTCTTGGCAGGGTGAAAAAAGAGTAGTTTACTCATCGGATATAGGAGGACAAGAGCGTTTTTGGAATCTTTGGATTGAAGATATGGTAACTCGTGGTGTAGAAGCAATTGTCTACATATTTGACGACAGAGCATTCAAGGGTGGTGACGATGGACTACAACAAATTGCAGGTTTTCGTTACCTTGTTGATTGTCTAATCAAAAGACAATATCGTTATCGCTCAGTTTGGTCAAGGATAAGAGGGAGAAAATATCACCCAAGAGTCATTATGCTGGTAGCAAACAAGGCTGACCGTTTCTTTGATGAGACTGCATCCAAGTTATGGCACGATGGTCGTATAGGTGAACATAAGATATTTGACCCATTTAGAGACGACTTAATCAGACTGCAAAAAGCGGGTATTCCTACTCGTAGGTCATTCATGGCTACAAGAATAGGATGGAATGTAGAAAAGACAATGGTAAGCCTTTTGACATCTTGACCAAAAAAATGACCCCATAGGTAGCCTTTTCAATAACAACTCTTTCGGTGTAAATATGACAGGTAAGAAATCATCTACTACTTTGGTATCTACTGGTGGCGGTAGTCGCAGTCTAAGAACAACTGTTCCTATGTTTATTGTAGAGCATTTTGGACTTAGCGCTGGTGACGATGTTAATTGGAGATTCACCGTTCAAGAGGGACAAATTGTTGTAGTCATGACACCTACGGCTGAACAGGTCGTGGTAGAATGATGATGTTTAACAGGCAACCTCAACAGAACTTAAACGAAGCACAAATAGCATCTTTAGCCATGCAAGGTAATGAACAACTTACTCAGGCTGCTCTTCAAGAAATGTTGATGGCCCAACAAGGTATGCAAGAAGTTGCTGCTGCTAAAAACATAGAAGTTCCTAAAGTTAATTTTTATCCAAGTCGTCATGCTGACCCACGAAAGGCTCGTAAAAAAGACATTAAGCAAGCATACAAATTGCTTCAACCAGCAAAGCGTTCTATACTTAATCCTATGAGATGGTTATTTGGTCGTAAATATCGTTACAACAAAGATACAGGAACTTGTGTCGTAGACGGGGCGAATGTTGCTGAACTGATGAAGCATGATAATCTTTACATGCGTATTTGTGATGAAGAAACAGGGCGCTCTCTATGGGAGATGTATTGGCAAAATCCAGTCACCGGACAACCTGAAGCGTTTATCGCTCTTGATAAAGTAACCAGTGGTAAGAAAATGAGGGGAACATACTGCCCTGAACATCTTCATTTGTATCATCTACTTTGTAAGTGGGAGGCTGAAGAAGATAAACAGAATGAAATGAACCCAAGTCGTCTTCGTGATAAAGTGAAAAGAGGCGTTTCAATCGTTACTGTCCCTGTGTCTTCTGTGAAAAAGAAAGACCCCACACCTGCTATGCTACAAAAATACGAGCCATTCTTTGCTGAACTTGAAAGAGATGCTGGTAAAACAAAGGGTATCAATGTTCTTCACTATGCTAATCCAGCCACTGGTCAGAACGATGTGACAATGGTTGTGTTTGACCTTCGTATATTCCAAATGGAGTTACAACAAATGAAAATGCCTACCCAAGAGTTTCAAGCGTTATTAAATCAAGAACAACAGAACCTTGATGGTGGAGTAGTCGCTGGGGAGGCATGATACGATGTTAGGACTTGGTAATCAACAGCAGCAAACGGGTGGATTAAATCTCTCAGCAACTGGAGGAGGAATGAACTACGGAATGCAGCAACCGCAGAGTAATTTTTCTCTCGGAGCACAACCTATGCAACAGCAAATGCAACAACCAAATCAAGGATTTATGGCTGGTATGATGGGTAGCGCTGGTATGAATCAGCAACAGCAACAAATGTTTCAACAGCAACAATACACTCCTCCAAGTGAAATGGAGTTGATGAGCGCTCTACTTCAATCTCAAAACCCAATTCATCGTTTTATCAAAGACGGAGGGCTTGGCACTTTAATAGATTTGATTGCTGCAACTACGAGTCTAAGTTTGCTTAACATTCTAAAAAATGCTACATTCGTTATTGATGAAGATGAGGGCGGTATGAAACTTGACCCTGCTACTTTACCTTCTGATTTACAAACGCTTAGCGTAGAAAATGTCAGTATGATTCTTAACAACATGGTGGCCTCAAGTAATCAAAAGTTCCAAGATGCTGAAATGCAAAGACAACAAATTATGGCTATGTCTGAACAATCAATAATGGGTAGCGCTCTTGGTGCTGCTTTACAAGACGAAGGAATGATGAATAAAGTCGGTGGCGGAATTGGTAGTGTCGCTCGTGGACTCATAGGATTACCAAGAAACTAAGGTGATAAAATGCAACCCGGTAGTATAAACGATTACGGAATGAGAATAAGTGAAGCGAGTAGTAGTATTTTTGCTCCAAGTAGAAATATCATTACTGAAATGATTATGGTTCAGTTTATTGCTGTGATTATGGCTTGTGTTGGCATCTTAATTTTCAAAGGTGATGAAATGAGCAGTGGCGATGTAAGCGTCTTTGTCGTTGGTATCTTTGGGTCTATGGTTTTCTTAACCACTCTCTACTCAAGAATTAGCCGCTGACCACTTGTTTATCGGACACGAAACTGATGGCGCAAGAGCCTTAACTTTCATAACACAACTACACACTCGGCAAGTCCCCATTCTCTTTTGCATGTAAGGGCATTGATAACACTCATCAAGTCTTGCCATGTATAACTCTTTAGAAACTCTATTACCTTTCAGTGCGTCTTTTGAGGCTTTGACTAAATCTTTACCACGCTCTTTGAGAGGTTGCTTAGGAACTCTCTCGTAAGGTGGGAGCATGTTTCTCCGAGTAGGTTTTCATGAAAAAGGATTATGGGTGATGCTGCTTTAAGCCAATCATGGCGGAGGGTAACCCGGTATCAAAACGGTCTTGCCCTTTGTGTCAGCACCCAAGTCGTGAAGACTTAGAGAAGGGACTCCTTGATGGTGAAATCTCTTCTAAACAATTGGATAAAGACATGGGTTGGAGACTGAACACAACTGACCGCCACTTTCGTAATCACATGGGTCAATTTCACATGGCTTCTAATCCCCAGTGCAAAGTTTGTGCTCATACTGAAAGGGCTGATTTTGAGCGTCGTTATTTTGAAGATGGCTCTCAGTCAGAAGCAATTGCTGAAGAACTGGGTATTGCCGAGTCATCCGTCTATCATCACATGAAACATCACTTTCAACCGTTAGTTCAAAGAAGCGCAGCCGCTGAGATTACATTAGTCGTAGGAGAAGAAATCAATGCGCTCAGGTCAAATGTTGAACTCCTCAATGTTAAGTTGTCTGAACTGCTCAATGAAGGCAGTGTCCATGAAGATGGGTTTGTTAGAGATGCAGTGTCCTTGCATAAAGAAGTCCGAGAGTCAATAAAGGACTTGCTAAAGATGAACGAACAATGGAGTCCTACATCTGAAAACAGTCAAATCAATAACACAATTAACATCCTAAAGGTTGAGTTAAGCAAAGAAAGTCCTGACTCATGGGCGAGAATGCGAGATAAATTGATAGAACACGCAGGTGATATGAATTGATGCCAGTCCCTGTTCCTGATTTGCTACAAATGACCCATCCGGGTTATGCATTAGTAGAGCGTGAATCTCCAGTTTCAGAGTATAACATCCCAATTTATCTTGATTTTTGCCGTTGTGTTACAATGAGATTTGAGCACTACGGTGAGTTAGAGATTACTCCACCTGACCTTTTCAAATTACTCGCAAAGTCTTTTCAAACAGTTTTTGAAGATGATAACCCTGTTACATTTTTCCCAGCATATCACCTCATACCTCGTTTACTTGAAGAGTTTGAACTCACAATGGAAAACATGACTTCAGCATTTCAAGATTCTCCGAGAATTATTTTATTCTATAGAAAAGTAGCCCAAAAATTGCGACAGTGTTTTGAACATCATATACAGGGGGATAACACATGACGGGCGGGATGATGGGGCGAACCTCTGACACGAGGATATACAATCCCCGTTCCGAGTCCTCTGAAATGTTCAGGGCCAATCATGAAGATGAGAGGCCACCAAGCGGTATGGAGGATGGCCGAGATAAAGAGGCACGCAAGGATAAGCGTCAAGCCAAAAAAGAGGCTGAAGAAAAAGAGGATAAGAAAATCCGACATATCAAAGTTCGTAGACATCATCTCGGTATGGACAAAGAACCTGCTGAAGAAGTAGATGATGAAGAAGAGAAGTTCAAACCTCGTGGCTCTACTGATAACCCATCCGACCAAACTATGCCAAGCGGCGCTGGTGGGTTCATGACGAGTCTCGCTATGGGTGCTAAAGGGCCGGGCGCTGCTGGTGGAGAAATGATTCAAATGTCTGAACCAATGGACATCGCTTGGCAACTATTGAAATCTGACCGTTCAACAGCACGCCGAAGAAAAAAAGAAGGATATGCAAAGTGGCGACCATCCACAGGACAGTTTGAACGCCCAAAAGGGGGAGGTGACCCTCGTAACGCCACATCAAGGCGTGCAAAAAACATCAGTCGTAATCTCCCTTTAGGTAGAAAGACTGGACTCATGAAACCGCATCTCTCAGTTGAGTTTTCTCACCGAGGTCTTGCGAGTAAACAACCAATGAGTAAAGACCCTCAAAAATATCGTGCTTACCTTGCATCTCAAGAGGCTCGTAAACTACAGGGTGGTGTGAGAAGCACAGTCACACCTCACATGAGACACAGCCAACGCTCATTTATATCAGGTCAAACTGGTGGTGGTCGTTTGACAAACACTCTACAATATCCTCGTGTCCCAAGACCACGACTACATGCAGTTCGTGCTCCAAGTATTCAACCACCTAAAATGAAGATGCCTCGTCTAACACGCCCTAAGATGCCGGGTATGGTCACAATGAGTGAAGATACTCCTCAACACAGTGATATTCTCAAAGCAGGTAATGCTTATCAAGCGGCATTGATGCGAATTGCTCTCAAAGAGATTCGTGAATTGATGCGTGAAAAGAAAGACAAAGATAAGAAAGCAAAGGGAAAGGGGAATCCTGATGTTGCTGGTGCTGCGAGTAGTCTTCCAAATTACGAAGCAAACAATCCTAAAACAGCAACTCGCCCCGAAGGTGGCACTGAAGATGAAAACGACTCACGCCTTTGGGGATTATCCCCCGGTGATTTGGCTGGCCGAGGGAGTGGGCGAGTTTGAATATCTTAGTTCGCAAGTCAATCATCCTCAAGGGTGACGGTGTTTACTCTTATCACGGCGGGACACCACACCTAATGACATCTCCTCCACCCGAAGCATTTCATCCCGACCCTAATGTTCCCGATGTCCCAGCATACGCTCATTTTGGTGCTGCAAAACCTCATCTTTCGGGTCATCCCGGTATGGGAGAGTTGATTCCCGGTAATTTCGCAAAAGGTAAACACGGAGAACATGTCTACATTGACCATAATGGTGAGACTCATCATCACGGTATTGACGGGGTTCTTCATTCAGTTGGTGAAGCACTTGAGAGAAACGGGATGCTCGGACAAAATCATCCACAGTTAGGACAACTCACACCACAGGCTCTTGTTCAACAAGCCATTGAAATGACAAATAATGAACATCAAGACAAAAGTGGATTTCATCACATTCCCAATGTAGATTCAATGGAGCATCGTAAGATTCGTGTCGCCGGGTATGGTGGTCGTAAACCTCTCAATCGCCCTCATCGTTCTCAAAGTGGTGAATACATCACTGCTTATACAAACCGACCTAACCGTAAAGAAAAAGTCGGTGCTATGATTGAATCTTATGCAGTTCCTTACAACCATAATTTACAGAAGATTCTACTTGAAACTCTTGGGATTACTGACTTGGTGGGCGCTGAGTTTCTTGACAACCCACACATAGACATCGCTGACCTTCACCCTCGTGGTCGTCGTATCAGAGGTAGAGGTGGGGATGTCATAGGAATGAATAACCGAGGAGAGTATACTCTACCCGACAGTCATATTCGTGGTGCTCCGAAAGGTGTAGTTCACGACGCAGCCCATACTGGTATTCAGTCTTGGGAGATTATGAATCACACTCCTGATTTCATGCACATGATGGCTGGTCGGCAACAAACTGGGCCAAAGAACTCTATTAACAGCGCTAAGGCTCATATTGCTGAAGCGATGAAAATTATTGACCCTAACAAGATTCCCGATGTTGAAGTTCCAATTAACACCACACCCGGAACTACTGGTAATCCTCAATACACTATGATGAATCTCAGAACAGTGCTTCGTAGTCCTCAGATGACAGATAACATGATTGGGGAATTATCACGAACACCAGCATTCAACATGTTGTTTGGTCGTATCATTAGTGGTAGTGCAGCGAGTCCGGGTGTCGGAAAAAGAGCGTTTCAACATATTCTTGAAGCGTTTGGTGGTGACGATGACGGTATGACTTTTGATAACATGAACAGTCATACAATTGGTGGTGACCACTTAGAAACTGAAGATGGGTTTAGACCAACTCAAAAGTTGGGAACACACAAAAACGCTGCTAAGTTCTATGCAAAGGCTATGTTAAGCGGAGCACATGATGACCACGATAGTGCGTTAAGAGCCTATATGCCAAGAGATGCTGAAGGTAACATTGACGCTAATGTAATTCAAGGATTGGGATTAAATCTTCAAAGTTATGACACAGTGGAAAACCGAAGACAAGGCACTCAGGCTTTGGCTGATTTACTCAGTGAAGCGTTTGGACACCAAACTCGCCGTCAGTTACCTGACGAAATACCAAGTTCTTCATTAGCGTCTCGTAATGTTGTAGGTTATCCTGAACAAATTATTGAGCGTTTACCCGAACATATCCCATTCTTTACTGATGTAGGATTAGCCCCAGTTGAAAGAGCAGGTGTCGCTGCTCCTAAACCAGCCGTTGCTCCTCCTGTAGAAAGACCTCCTCCACGACAACCACAACCACAACCAGTTGCTGTCGCTCCCCCAGCAACTGAGGCGTTACCTCCGCCCATTCCTCAAAGGGGAGCACCTTCTTTCAGACCGCAAAGCCCTGAGTTAGTTGCAGCAAGACAACATGTTGGTCGTGCTGACCCTGCTACTTTGCGACAAATTATGGGTGCTGCTGGCGCAAGAGTTCCTCAAGGACAGGGTATGGAACTGTCTCCTCAAGAACAACGGTATCAACAAATGATGGGTGACCCACGACAGCAACTTCTTACTCAATACATGAAAGGGCAAGACCAAGACTTGTCTCCGATGGATAGAGTCATGAAAGCGATGGAGCAAATGCAAATAGATGATGCTCGTAGTGATGCAAAGATTATGAAGCACGCTCTACCTCGCCAAGTCAATATCGCTGACCTTCACGGAATCAATCATCTCGCAAAGAGCATTGACCTTACACCAGTAGATGTTCGCTCAATTGCATATTCACATGGAGACTGGGAGCGCATCGCTAAGAAACTTAATGTTTCTACGGATGTCGTCAAAGTCGTCAAAATAAGCGTGGGTGGTGTTTGATGGGTCAAGTCTATGTTATCCGTAAAGAGGCTGGTGTAGCGTTATCGCCCGGTGGTGGTATTCAGCAAATATGGATGCCGGGTCAATCAAACGAACCTCAACGATTCGCTGGTGTTACTGGTGGTATCGGTGACTTAGGGAGACATGCAGTAACTCAACAATATGTAGCAAAACCAATAGAAGAGGCATCAAGTAAAAATCAACTTGCTTTTCGTGAAGGTGACATATACGGCGCAAGAGGTCTAAACATTCGCTCAAAGTTAGATGAAACTCCTGACTTTGACCCATCACAAGATAGAGGACAACAAATTGCTGACCAAATGGCGAGGAGAGGCGCTCAACAAAAAGTGTTTGACCG
>NZQM01000025.1 GCA_002695905.1 Parvibaculum sp. | reverse complement strand
CGACTGCAAAGACAGGGCCGGTGTCTTGGACCTGCATGAACCCGCAAACCTTAACCATGTCTGGACAAAAATCCGTCACAACGTAGGAGAGAACAATGCCTGATCTAAACTTTAAAGATGGTGTCGAAGAAGCCGCTAGCGAACGCTCACAACTGCCCAAGGGGTGGTACAAGGGGCACATGCTTGCTTCTTACTTCCAGGACTTTAAGAACGGCAACGGTGTTGCACTTGTCTTCGACTTCCAGGTTGATAACGGTGGCTTACCACGGCGTATACGCTCGTATAACACATGGGCCCACCGAACCAGTCCAGATGCTGAGAAGTGGGGTCAGGTTGCCGTTAAGCAGTTCTTGCGAGCCTGTGGCAAGCCTGAGGCCAGGAGCACGGAGGAGTGCCACAACCTGCCCATCGAGATTCTCGTTGAGGAAGGTGAGAAGTACAACCGTATTAAGAGCTACCGAAAGGTACAGCCCCCCGTTAAGGAGGGCGTGACTCTTATGACGCCTAGCTTTGGCGTCCCAAGGGAGGCAATGGTCGAGCCTGAGACTGTTAAGCAGCACGCTGCAAAGTACGAGGACGACGACGTGCCGTTCTAGGACTCTCGTATTTCCATATAGATCCAGCCGGGGTGTGCAGCAAGGTACGCCTCGGCTTTTTCTTTTGTGTCAAATGTACCAGCAACGTCGAACTTTTCTGCGTAATTGCAGTGGGCCTGTACGTGCCAAATACAATACTTACCAGGCTTCTTAGCAGGAGCCTTTTTCTTTAGTGCAGCTTTCTTTTTGTCAGCCATTATTTTTCCTCACGGATGGTGATGGTGTTGACTTCTACCTTGGTCGTTACGAGCTTCTCTATCTCGTTTACCACCTCGAGCAATGTGTCGCCCAAGCTCTCGCCAGCACTAACAAGCGTGTCGATGTCCTGGTTTAGCTTGCCGAGCTTCTTTAACATCTCTTGAAGGTCGTCCATTAGTCTCTCTTGCATGGCTTGTTAGCGGTTGCCTCAAGGATTAGATTGCCGTCAACCTTGACAATAACCTTGCACGGGTTCTGCTTGATAGACAGGTCTAAGTTGTCTCCCTTAACATACCGGGTACATCCCGACAGGAACGCAGCCATTGAAACCAATACTACTAGTGCTTTCATTCTGGATCCTCCTCTTTGCTTTCGACTTTCTTAGACGCTGTTTCCAGCCCGTCCGTCGTCAGGAACCTGAGCCAAATCATGAGGACGCTGGAGATGCTAGTACTCCACGCAGCCCCAAGGGCGGTGGCGTCTAGGTGGACTGCGCCACTGTAAAATAAACACAAGGTCGTAAGGCTTGCCGTCAGCATTGTGATGGCAGTCCGTATCGTCTTGCTCTTCATTGGGTGTTTCATTATGTAATTTTCCCTAAGCCTACGCGGGTAGACTTGCTTTTGACCTCTTGAATTGTAACTCTTTCCGACAGGTCTTGTAACTTTTCATGGAGCTTTGCTCGCCCTTCTCGTGCTTGTCGAAGGTCGTCTTTGATTTCTTGCATCTCAAGCTGCATGCTTGCAAGGCTATGTTTAATGGAAGACACACGGGTAGATACGTACCATACGGCACCGACTATCGTCACAAGATTGCTTGCCATTAAGCTGCCTATCTCGTCCATCATTAGCCTACCCTCGCCAGCGTGCTTTCTTTCCTCGACAATCGTAATGGGTAAATGAGCTATAAACCCCGACCCCACCTTGGTCCATCTTGCCGTCATTGATCAAGTCTTCAATCGCGTTGGCAACATCTTTAGGGCTCATGCCACGCACTTTAATGTCGGCAGCAGTTCCTTTGACGTGTTGCGATGTAGGCTTTGATCCTATTTTGGTGTTGTATGTCAGGTTGCGGAATCCGCTTATGATGGTGATAGGCTTGCCTATTTCATTCCTTAATACCTGAAGGTTGTGAGCACATTTAGTCACATTTTCAATTAAGTCCCATGGAACACCAGTTCCATCGTGAGTCTTCCACTCTTTGAGATGAAAGTTAGGCGTAATCTGTGGATCGATCATTCTATTACCTTGTATGTTTCTTGCCGCTTAGGGCGAATCTTGCGAATCCCTTTGGGGGGTTTATCTACTTTGTATAGTTGTTCTACTTGTGGTCTGTCTTTTTCCACAACGTAGATCCACTTATCACCATCACGGACTAGCCGCCTTTTCTCCCAGACAATTTTCTTTTTCCAACCGGGTGGTTTGCCTTTTCGTTTAATTGCAGCGGCACGAAGGTTAAGGGCCGTTGTTAGGTTGTGGTCTAAAAGATGGACCTCGGAGTCCACAATTTTTTCTATGCGTTCTGCCTTCTTAGAAATGTATCGAAGCCCTCTTCTTTCGTCTTCGCTTAACCTTCTAGTCTCGGCCAGCTTTTCATACTTGGCTCTTGCTCCAGCTAAAGTGTCTGGATCAGAGGCATCCCCAAGGAACGCTACCTTTAAGTTGGTTCTAACCTTTCCAAGCATTTTCTTTTTGTCTTTAGCCACATCCTTAATGTCATACCCAATGCCAGTTAATCTCCGTATAGCAAACCTCATGCTGCTTTCTCCAGACGGAGTAAGCGGAACTTTGTGGCGAGATGAAAAGACACTGTCTTTATCTGCAATGCCGACAAGAACATCTACACCTCGTGCAACCGCACCCCCTGCAAAAAGACCAAGACCCATGTTGGTCATTGCAGCAAACCTTTCACCAGGCCTAGCGCCCATTTCACCGGCTTTTGACAAGGCGTTAACAAAGTCTTTTAGTGGCCCTCCCGTCAGCAACGTGAGCTTTCCTAAGTCTCTAAGGCCATAACCATCGCCCTTCTTCTTTTGGCTAACGATGTACCGTCGTAGCTTGAGAAGCTCTTTGCCTTTTTTGGTTAGCTTTCCGTTCTTGGAATACCCTCCGCGCTCACCCACCTCACCTGTAAGGTTAAGCATTATTCTCTTTCCGCCGTTGCCGTCAGGCCCAAGCCAGTGACCAACAAAAGCCTCTCCCTCCCCGCCGTACAGGTTGTCCTCTTCAATAGCTTTCCAATAGCCGTACCTTAGCGTGCTAAAGAGGGTTTGAGTTGGGCCAAAGGGGTTGAGCCACTGCAAGTCTTTTGTGCGAAGAAAGCCAGCGTCTGACATATCAGCAACCAGGCGAGCCTTTAACTCGTTTGGCAAATACTCGAGCGCTAACGCCATCGTTTCCGGGTCCATAGCCTCCAGCCTTTCGCGGCCCATCTGGGTTGCTATGAAAGCTCTAGCCGATGCATTGGCTGATTTGTTTGCAAGGTCAGCATTGACCTTTCTGCTAGACGTTTTAATGTACGGTGTTGGCCTAAAGAATTCACTGGCAGGACCTCGTTTACCCGGAAACCACAGAGCTTTATATGCCCAAGTGAGCATAGGTGCTAATGCGCCAAGCGCCTGAGCTTTAGAGCTTCTCATCCAGGCAAGAGCCTTAGGGAGGCTGCTGTAGTTTACAAACAAGCGGTCAGCCATAACAGAAGAAGACTCAGCAAACGTTTTAGAAACCTCTCTGCGTGTGAGCTTTCTTTTTACGCGCCCCGTAGGTCCAATAATGTCTGCACCGGAGCTTGTTTTTTTGAGTGTAACAAAGACTCCTTCGTTTATCTCTAGCCTTATGGTCTCCCCAAGCTCTAGCTTGTTGTATGCGCCATCTATCTGCTTATAGCCACGAATGGCTTCGTCCAGTTTAAACCCTTGATCGGTAAACTTGTACCCTTCCTCTAGCTGACGGAGTGGGTTGAGCTTAGAGAACGACTTTCCACCAAATTCTATTTCAAAAGCGCCAGACTCCAAAAACTTGCCGACCTCCATAATGTCTTGAAGAGCCTGCATGTCTGTAATTCCATGCTTTTTCATTTCGCTTATTAGGTCAGCCTTAGCGGCGTCACTAATTTTTTTGTCTAAGTTTTTGGTCTTCTTGTAAGCCTCGACTAAGCCTCGATACCTGAACGGGTTAACAACCCTTCCCGTGCGCCCGAATTGCAAAGACATGCTAGACACAAGGTTGTTTACAAACGTAACAATGTTTCGAGATGTCCAGTTCCTTTTAATGTAAGACACCGGCCCACCAATCTGGGTGAGGGCCATGTCTTGGAACCTTAATGCGGAGTTTACTTCGTTTGGGATATACACGGGGTCGTCGCCTGGCCCGAGACCAAACTTCACTCGTTGGTTGTCTGCAAGCGAGTCAAACCTTCCAAGTCGGTAGATTGCGTTGTTGTAAGACCGCTCAAAGTCTATGTTGGAAACACCACGGTCTAAGGCTTTCTGCCTTAATGCTTCTTTGTTTTTTCTCAGGTCAGCAACAATAGCCTTAGGGTTTCTTTCAAGGACAGGGGGAAGGTCGGGCTCTCTTTTCCCGTTAAGGATGTCGTCAACAAAGCCAGTTGCACCAGCACCGATCATATCTGAGTTAACGTCGTCAATGGCTCCGCCTTCTTTTTTCCACCACTCTCGGACCTTAACCCCTTCTTTTTCTGCCGCTATTTTATCGAGCCTGTCTGCAAGATTGTCTGCAAAAGATTGAACGGTTTTCTTTGGACCAACTGCGTCCATAACCATTTGAGATCGCAGCGCGTTTATTGCGTCATTGGCAACACCTGGCTTAAGGCTTGTCAAAATATCTGCAACACCGTCGATGTTTTCAATGGCAGAGATGCTTATTGGCGCACCCTTGTCTCGGCCAAACATCTCATTAAAAGCCGCAACAGGACCATGCGTTTCATTGGTCTTCTCAAACCTCTCTTTAATTCTTTGTGCGCCCTGCTTAAGCTCTGACTGCTTAAATCGCACGTACTCGTCAGTGGTTACGCCAAACAAATCATTTACGAGCTTGCTAGACGCAGGCGGAAGCGTTCCGTTGTTGCTGTAGTATTCGCCTAATACGCCACGAAGCTCTTCACTTGTAGCGCTTCTCCACGTCTTGCCTTCAGGAGGCTGTATTGGAGGCTTGCCCTGCTTGTTAAGCTGCTCGTTTATTTTTCCAATGTCTTTCTTTAGGCCGAGCCTTGTTACTGTTGGGTCAACACCAACAACATCAGGAGCGGCAGTAGCGCCGCTTTCGTTTAGGATTTTCTTGTTTGTTCCTTTTCGAACATAAACGTTGGGACCAACATCAACTCCTGCATCTGGGATCCCTGGCTTCCTAGCCCCGTCCAGCTTGGCGGTGCTAAGGTGATGGCCAAACTCTTGGTCAATCCATCCGCCATCAACCTTCACCCTTTGCTTTAGACCAAGCGCACTACGAGCTTCTGAGCTTAAGGCTTCAAACTCATCAAGCTCTTTGATTTTTCTGCCTAGCCGATCAAGAACGGCCCTTTTAAGAACAGGGTCCTTGTTGATAGAGTCAACCAGGCTGTTAAGGCCCTCATTGGTAATAGGCCTCTTCCCAGACAAATCAGAGTGGTACTGCCTGTTCATGCCCAGCCTTTGGTTAGACTGGTTTAGATCTACGGCTTCACCGAACAACCACTCGCTGGCGTTATTAGGTATTGTCCCGTCAGCAATAGCGTCTCTAAGCTCAGTGAGCCTTAACTTTGTAGCATTAGGGTCTGCATAAAGAATGGTGCTCTCCGCCAAAGACGGGTGCCCTGGGTCCATCAAGGCCTTGAGTGTTATGTTTCGAGCAGCCCAGTCACTGTGGACATAAGGGATATCTACTCGGTGCTTAATGCCTTCTGAGACACTAATTAATTCCTTAGGCGCTAATAGGTTTCGAATGCCTTCCTGCTTGACTACCGAAGGGTCAATAGAGCTAGGATCCAAAAGTTTTTCTACAAACTTGTTAACGTTTCCTTTCGCGTCCTCTACAGCCTTTTCGTATCTCTTCTGGCTTCTTAGTTTAACGCCTAAGAACTTTTTATCTGATAAGCCTTTTGCGTGGTACTGGCCCTCATCAAGGTTTTTTAGCTGGCCATGAAGAACCTCAAACTCCTCAAAGATACCTTTAAGCTCAGTCCTTTTAATAAGCTCATCACCCAGCGTTGCCTTAAGGGCATCGATAACATCACGCAGTTGTTGGGGTGTGTCTGCCTCTTTTGCAACGTGTCGTATCTGGGTGGCAAAGTCACGCAGGTCTCCACCGTCTAAGATCCCACGATGAATTTTGTTTAACAGCCCTCGCGAACTAAGCTCACGGAGAGAAAACATCGATGACAATGCGGTTCCAAAGTTGCTCTTTGTCTGTTTTGCAGCCTCTCTCAGGTTGTCAAACGCCTTAGCTCCCGCAATCAAAGCAGGCTCTGCCGCGCTATACGTTTTGTTTATGACGGAACCTACATCAAACCCGGTCTTTCGCTTAATGCTGTTGTTTACCATGTCACCAAGCTGAACAACTTTCTTTACAAGACGCATTGTCTTTTCAGACACTGGCTTGCCAAACGCTTTCCCGGTGGAAATAATCTTTTTAAAAGGACCCAACACTGCCATTATTGAGTCTATTGGCGCAGCTTCAATAGTCTCTACTGGTTTGGTTACGAGCTTCGTAAGAAAGTCTACAGTGCCGCTACCCATCTGGTAGCCAAGCTCTTTATTTCTTCCTATCGTTGAGGTAAATCGCTGCTCTAAATTTCGACCACTAGACCTGTAGTCGTTAGGGGTTTTCCACCCAAACACCTCTGACGGGAGCCCCACTATAGCGCCAACAATGTCGTTTATTTGAGTATAGACTCGGTCTACTACGTGCTTCTCTAACTGACCTTTGTACAGGTCTTCTGTCTGTTTTGCGAGCTTTGCGTCTCTGTCTGCTTCAACAAGAAATAATTGATTCGCCTTCCAAGCGCCGAACTTGTTCTTATCTCTCCCTCTGCCCATGTAGTGTTTTTGCATGCCCAGGGCAAGAGACTGTAGCTCAGAATTGCTTAGTCTTCTTATCTGCTTGTTGTTTCCCCACGGCTTCCCAGTGGCAACTAAAGATGCTACGTTCTTAAACCCTGAAGAAAGAAGGCCATCAACAGCGCTTGTGGCTGTTTGAAGAACCTGGCCTGGGGCCATCGCTATTTGCTCTCCGTATGCTCCAACGTCATGAAGGATGCCTGAGCCGAAACTTAAGTTTTCGCCCTTAGCAATAGACTTATCTATTGCCACCTGCTGTTTCATCCTGGCTTCAATGAAGTTTCTAAACGATGTAGCGCCTCCGCTTAAAGCCTCTCCCCAGTTTTCTGCCGTTACCGTACCTACGTTTGCGGTTATCTTTGTTCCTGAGATGTACTTTTTGTTTCCATAAAGGTCTCTGGAGGGCGTAAGCTCTATGTACGTTGGGTTTGGACTAGTGAGTCCTGCAAAGTAAGAGTGCATTGGGCGAAGTTTGTCGCCATCTTTTCTAAACAGGTCGTAGTAGGCGGCGTAAAGAAAAGCGTTAGGGTCGGTCTTAACCAGCATGCCGTACTTGTTTCTTGTGTAGGGCTCAAGCCTGTAGTCCCGACTTACCGCGATTCCCACAAAGGGATCTTTATGCGGAGAGGCCTCTCCCCCAGCTAGAGGAACACCCTCCCTGTCCTTTCTAGCCTTTTCATATTTTGTTAGCGCGTCTTCATACCCTTGAATTTCAAGCTTGTATTCATTTCGCTTTGCGTCCGAAAGGTTTTTGCCCTTAAGTGCTTTTTCCCTGCTGACAATTCTTTCTGATAAGTCATCAATAATATGGTCTCGAAACTTATCTCTTGTTTCAAAACCTTCAGCCATGTGCCAGTTGGCAAACCCGTATTTGCCAAGAGCGTGAGCAGGTCGGAACGCGCCACCAAACGGGTTTTTCATTTCCTCTTTCTGCTGAGGCGTATATGCCCCCTCCTCCCACTTTTTAAAGTCTTTCATGGAGGACATGTGCTCGGTATACATTGAGAGCATTGTGTTTATAGCCGTATCTCGACCGTATGCGTTTTCTACTTTTTGAGCATATCCATCAATGCCCAACCCTTGAGCCCACTTAACGCCATCTCGTATATACCTTCTTTCCCTTCCAACTTTCTTTGCAGTCTCCCTGTAGAATGCATCCTGACTAACAGGGTCAGTCAGCGTTACTTTCTTTTTAATCTTCTTGGCTTCAGGCAAGTCCTGCTCTTTAACGTCACGAATTTCGTAAAGACCACTATCTACAAGCCTTTTAAGCTCAGGGTCAGATGCCTCAAAAACTAGGGTAGAAACATCTGGGCCAAATTCTTTCGATGTTATTGTGACGTAACTCTTAACAAGACCTTTTCTCTCTAAAGCCCGTGAGATTAGGTATGGTATTTTAGGGCTATGTGCTGCAATTACTTTTCGCTTTTCATCAAAATAAGTTTTTTTGCGATCTTGTATTTGCTGCTCAGTGTATTCTTTGCGGAGACCTCTTCCGTAATGCCCGCTAACCGAAGGTGAAAGACCCATGCCTTTCATCATCTCAATTTCTTTTGACGGTGCTACGGCAGCGAGCTTAAAGCCTTTTCTTTTAAATCTCTCTAGCTCTTTCTTTTGCCGGTGGTGGTTTTCAATAAGGTATTGAGTACCGCGCTGGTCCACAAAAAGCATTTCTTTTGGGCCGTGCTTCTTAGTCCACTCCTTGTTCCACTCTGCGCCAGATCGCATTCCCCTTTCGACCTCAGACCAAGGCTTCATTCTTCGCTGTCTTTTTGTGTCTCCCTGGAAATACTTCCCTTGTTTAGAAGTGCCATGGCGCTGAAACCAATAACGTTCTTCTATGTATTCCTCGGCAGCGTCTTGCATAAGGCCTTTCATCTGCTCTAAGGGTATTGCATATGCCCCTTTGTCCCTTGAATGAAAAAGCCATGTGTTAAAAGCCTTGCCAAAGATAGGGTGATTTACCATTTCTTTAGCGCTTTCAATGGGAATCGCTTGGTTGTACGCAGAAAGCTGAGGGCCAGTAACAGAGATTCTTTGCCGAGAAGCCTCCTCTCTGTTTCTTTTTGTGTCTTCAACCATCTTGCCGCGAACAAGAATCTTGCCTTCTTTAGAAGCCTGTCTCCTTAACCCTTGAATTCTATTTAAAGCATCACCAAGAGTTAGCTCTTTAATAGACTTGCCGTTAATGTTTTTGCTTTCATCAAATACCCATTTCCCCTCTTTTGTTTTTTTAAAAGGGTCAATGCCTAGCTCTCGAACAAACCTACTTCTTGTGGTTATAAAGTCAGCCCCAAGCTGGGGGACAGAAGGTTCGTATGTGGCGTAATAGTCAGCCTTTTTTCCTGGGTCGCTTCCTTCGTATGTTCGCTCAAACACATCTAGAAGCGTTTCGTCTTCTGAGGCAATAAAGCTAAAGTTGTACGGCATTGCGCCATAATCAACCCGCTTGGCAGAATCCCCTTTTATTTCAGGAGCACTCGAGGTTTTTAGCTCGTCCCCCAAAGGCTGTTCATTTTCGGCCATCTATTTATTGTCCTTTTCTATATGTACTGCCTGCGCTGCCATGGGTTGTTAGCGACTTCTCAAGAGCATTAACCGCCGTTTGAAGTTGTTTAAACTGGCTTGGATATTCGCCCTTAGCCTCTTCGGATTGGTTTATATCAAGCGGGAAGTTAACGTTTGTTTCGCTCGACCCCCATCCTGCTTTAATGGCCTTCTTCATTCCCATGCCTCTAAGGAGTGACCTAACTCTGCTTCTTAACCTATCCTGCTGGTCTGCAATCTTTTTCATGGCTGCTTTCTGGTCAGCGTCTTCTTTGGCAGAGGTTTGTGACTTGCCCCGGCGCTCTTCAAGTTGGGTTTGAAGTTCTCGTGCCCGCCTTACGATGCTGGTTAAGCTGCCAGCATCGTCTTCGTGAACCATGTAAACACCATCCCTCTTCTTTCTAATATCTCCTTTGCCGATACTAGTTGTTCCTCGATGTTTTTTAGCCTGACTCGCAATATCTGCCACAACTGTTGCGGCCCTTAACAACTCATCGTCTGTTGCATTTTCATTTTCGAAAACAGACTGAGCGCTATCCAAGCCTGTGCCCCACCTGCCTAGATAATCAACAAGCCTGCCACCACCATCTTCACCAGAAGACTTCTTAGAAGACTTTCCTGTTGTCCCTGAACCAGTGCCTTTTCGTTGCCCTTTAATCCTTGGGAAATTAATGTCGCCTGGGTCTGGCAAGTAGTCCGCAAAGTCCCAACCTGAGTTTATGGCTACCTTCTTAAGAAGCGAGTATACGTTGGGATACGAAACAGCAGCGCGTGGATTTGCAAGCATTTGGGCAAGCTGAACAACAAAAATTCGCTGTTTGTCTGTTTTTGCGTTAGCAATTCTCTTTGTTATTTCTTCAACCCTTTTATCCCTAAGTCGTATTTTTGAGTCTGCATCTTTGTCTTGTCGCGAATTGGTCTTTTTCCACTTATTAAACAACTGCTTGTTTTTCTCTCGCTGAAGAATAGTTTGGTCTTTCCTCCTTTGGTTTAACGACTCGTAATTGCCCTGCGACTGCCTTAGTCGGGCAGCTTGAACCTCTGTCATTTGACCACGCTGCGCTTTTGAATGCGCGGCTAAGATTTGTTTTTGTAAGTTTCTAACAGGGTCAAAACCTCTTTTTCGATCAGAGATGCGTGTCCCTCGAGCAACGACTTCAGCCTGCCTTAAGGCCCAGGCTAAATCCGTTCGGGTCCTTCCCTCTTCTGAAACAAAGGCAATCAGGTCGCTGGGAGAATCGACAATGCTGGATGGCTTTTTAGATAAGCGCGTCCCTTCGTCTGATATCTCATTGGCGCGTTGCTGCATTTTCTGAATTTCGCGAAGCTCAGAAGGCGTCCTGTACTGCGTGCCGGGCACGGGCTCTTGCTTAGAAGTTGCTTCCATTAGAGCAGACATTTCTTTTCGTCTTTTTTCCGCAGCGGGTGTGCCGGGTTCAAGCTCTTCCCCCTCAGGGTAAATGCTTTTATCAATAGCCCTTCTTATATCGCCTGTGCCCCTTCTAGCCGGATCGATTTTGTATTTTTTATATAAAACCTCTCTTAATGCGCCTATGTCACCAACATCAACCCCAAACTTTCGGTACAAACCGAGCATTTCAGGCGATGTCATGCGCCTTGTATGGGCCGTTTCGGCGGCAAGGACCTCTTGCAATGCCTCTTGAGATGCATCTCGAGACTCTTTATACCCAGCCGGAAGCGCAACACCAGCGCCCTCTGCTGGCCTCCTTGTGGCTTCTGAAACTTCTCCCGAGACCCAGTCAACAATCGGGTGCTCGGCAATGGCCTTTGTAAGGTTAATCGCGGTAGCAATGCCCTCAGGAGTGCTCCAGTCTTTTGGCTTATGCTGTTGGTTTTTGTCTAACCACTTAAGGCCGCTGGTCCACCCCTGCCTAGCAGAGGTCATGTCTATGCGCTTAAACCCAGTCTGGTCATACGGTATGAATCTTGCCATTGGTTACCCCGCACTTGCTGGATCAGCTTCAATAGGAACGTTTGTACCGCTTTGACTGGCAGTGCCTGTCGATGCGCTTGAGGCATATTGCGACCCACCAAAGGGACTAGCCCAGCCTCCGCCCCAATCAGTATATGATGGCATAATGTGAGTTTCAAAAAAGGCAGACCGCATATGAGGAGGAAGGTTTGCCCTGGCCCATTTTTCTGCATGCTCGTAAAACCCTGCTTCGTCAGCACCCCATATGCTGTCGAACGAGTCTTTCCATGACGCCACCATTTTTTGAACGCCTTCGCTGTTAACGGCCTCCATAGTCCTTTGAGCTTCCGTTCCTGCATCAAGCCTAGCTTGATACACGGCTCCTTGAGCCATAGCTGCAACCGAATCATCGTCTAACTTTTGAGCGTCAACGTCTGCCATTTGAGCATACCACTCAGCATCCGACGTCTTCCCTTTACCCTGAAGGTCTGCAAGCATTTGGGCTGCGCCCATCCTTCTTCCCGTATAAGCGCTTTGAGCCTGCTTGGCGGCAAAGTCATCTGCTTTTGCTAAAAAAGCCTGCTTTCTTGCCTCTCCTTTGCCTGCAAGAGCTTCAGCAGAAGCCTGGAGGCTTTTGAGAAGGTTCTCTCGGTCCTTCATTTGAGATACATATTGCTGACCAACATCTCCACCCGCTAGGGTCTCGTATTCTTGTTGGTTATATGGGTCTGGCACTTTTCCGCTTACCATTTTGTCCTCCTAAAGCAACGCTTTTTTTCCAATAAGATACACCCAATGGCCCTGGTATCCAGAATATAGTCTTTGAGCGGGAGCCCCAGGGCTAGGGGCGTCTTCTAGGTCTTCTGCCGTGTCTCTAATTCTCATTCTAACTTCTAAAAACTGCTCTGCACCACCAGTGTTTGGAGCGCCTGTTGCTGTCATGTTCGTTCGTGCCCACGTTGGAGACCAGCCTTTTCCGATAAAAATGGGCTTTCCTTGGGCAAAATAACCAGCACCGCCAGTTCCAACCAAGGGTATTTGGTGAAGTTCCCAGTCCCACCATTTAGGCGTTCCAGTAGATGTCGAGTTAGCTTGAGCACGCCTAGTTGTAGTTGTTTGACACCGAACACGATCAATGCAGTTCGTAAACCAGCTACCACCCTTGTTCCCGCCAGGGATCCAATCAGGAGCCGTTAGCGTTGCCTGGGCAAGTTGCTGGTAAGTATAAGAGTCACTCTCTATCCCTGTTGCCATGGCAACACCCACATCAACCGTAAACGTAGGATCCTCAGGTATAAAAAACGAACCAATCGAAAGAGAATTGGTATCCCAAGGCCTTTGCCAGTTATACGCCATAACAACATGATGAAGAACAAAAGGGCTATCAATAGGTATAATCCGCCTGTCTGCCAAATACTGACTTCCTGCTGACGCTGATGCGTCAAAGTAAGGCTCAAAGCCAACAGTCTCGTTTGTTAACACCTGATACCTTTTATTACCCATTAAAGGCACCGCAATAACTTCGTACCCAGAATCTAAAAGGATGTTTTGATTGGGCACTGTTTCTGCGTTCTCTGTATACCCTGATCTTAACTTGTCCCTAAAAACATCGTCGATTGTTGCAAGGTTTTTGCTAATGCCCCCCGCAGCGTCTGCCGTAATTACAGACCCAGCAGCCGGAGTAGTAATGGCCACAATTTCTCTGGTTGTAAGGCCGTTGTGTTTCGTTGGCATGTTTTGCACGCCATCTCCAGACACAGTGTCGCGAGAAACCAAATCAGTTCTAATTTTCATAGAAATTTGAACGCTGGACAAAGCATAGTTTGCCTTATTGTCCGAATTGTCATCCTGACCAAGATCAGGAGCATGTATGGTAAACACATATGTCTTGTGCGGTGACACTTCCAGGTCAAGGTTTGGAACCAAAAGCGGGTTAAGCCTTACGTCTTTTCCGGCATAAGCCAAATCAGAAATGTCAACTGACCAAATCTCTTCGCCTACATTCTCTTTTGTGCTTTTGCTTGCGTTGGCTGGGTCTTCGTTTTTGTCCCAGTACGTCATCTTGTGCTCAACAATCGCTAACCGAATGTCTAATTTTCCAATGTCTGGAAAATTCATTTGGCCGTCATAGACGGCGTTTGTTCCAACCGTGTAGTTGTAAAACCTATCAGCTATAACGCAAGACTCGTCGCGCTGATCAAACCCAAAAGACAACTCATCAAGATAAAACCTTGGGGCGGAAGTGCTGTATTTATATGTGTTTGGCGTAACCCTTACGACCCCGGCAGTTATGTCAAAATCTTGCTGAAAGGGCGGGAGCGTAAATGGAATAGAAAAATTGTTGTCTTTTTGATCTCCGTTTCTCCAACAAGAGGAATCAATATATGGAACATGCAGGTTTATCCTGAATGTTGTTTTGGAAGACTCCATCTGGTCAGGGGTTATGTTTCCAGAAAGAGCGGTTGCAGCCGACTGAAGGGGGCCTGCTACGTGGTCGGTATAGAGCTTAGTGCCTCGAGCTAATTTTTTTCTGCTAATGCTGCTCATCGCTCAACCTCTTCCAGCACCGTCAATGTACCACTGTAATACTGCTTTAGCCACGGAGTAGCACCCCATGTTGACGTAATTGCCGTATGCGCTTCATAGTCCGGTATTACAACACAAATACGAAGCCTGCTTTCTACCGGAAGTGGCTGGTTAACTGTAACATCAAAATACTTTCCATGGAGATTTCCCCCAGGATAGGGGTTGGGAAACATATCTGATGTGGGTGCTGCTGTTGTTTGGTTTATCTTTGCGTCATCTATTACAAATTTAACCTTGTTGCCAACAACTTGGTTAAGAAGCCGAACTTCGCTTCCGTATGCAACTGGCCTGTCAACAATCATTTGAACAGAAAGGTCGGTTGTTTTTTGATTTGGCGCAAAGCCTTCTGGCGCAGAAACTCCAAACTGATAAGTGTTATTAAACGGATATAGTGCGCCTGCATTTGTATCAAGCATGAAAAACAACTTAAGCGACTTAATAATTACACTCTTATTAAAGTGTATCGGCGTCATCCAAATATATTGAGCGCCGTTTCCAGCCTTTTCAATGGCGGTTGGGTCAATGCCATCGGTTGCATAACCTTTTGCCCTTTCAGGGTTTTGAAAAGCGTCCGGTGTGTCTTTGCTGCCCCCAGTAAGGTACGCTATTTGGTTTTCACTGTTTTTGGCTTTCATCCACGGCAAGCTCGTGTCTACAGAATTTGCAGCATACGTTTTTGCTGGAGACCATCCCATTACAAACTGGGTCTGAGTGTACCTGTCTTTAAGGTCACCTTTGGGTATTGCGTTAACAAGGTCTTGGACATCTTGCATAGCATTGTCCATGCGCGACCCATCAATGGTGGTCTCTTCAGAAAACTGCTCTTTTGAGATATATCTGTTGTGTTTTTGATACGGCATTACAGATTTCCTACTCCGGTTGTTCCGGCAAACCCAACACCAGTTTTATCGTGGC
Organism: Parvibaculum sp.; assembly: GCA_002695905.1. Taxonomy (GTDB): domain Bacteria; phylum Pseudomonadota; class Alphaproteobacteria; order Parvibaculales; family Parvibaculaceae; genus Mf105b01. The sequence continues at coordinate 2,828 of NZQM01000025.1, read as the reverse complement.
AGCCGATTGTGTTTACATTTGCAGCGGCCCCAGGGTTAAAAATAATAAAGCCTGTGTTTGGCCCCTGAAAGACACACCCAATAAAGTTAGCTTTTGCAGAAACACCCGCTGCGGGAACGCCGAGGGCTACGTAAGCCTCGCTTTCACCTGAGAATTTTTCAAACACACAGTTTCTAAAAATCACAGTGGCCCCAATGTTGATAAAAACCAAATTTAAGCGATTTGCCTCCGATGAGCGAAAGTGTATTCCGTCCATAATGCAATCTTGATCTATTCTTACAAGGCGTGTCACTCTTGATTTGGCGCTTAAGCCTTTGTATATGCTCCCAGGCTTACTTGAAAACCAACCACCATAGTCTCCGCTTGCAATGGTTATTGCGTTATCAACCTCGGAAGACTCTTTAATTGCCTCTGTCGCCGCTGTGACACCAAGAGTAATGACAAAGTCGTTTATGATCTGCTGATTGTCTACCTTGAGCTTTTCAACAAGCCCTTCAGAAACATCAAGAGGTATATCGTTTGGCCTTATCAACGCCCGTACCTCCTTCTGCCTCCAACCTCACGCAATACAGCCTTAATTGAATCAATGTGTATTTTTTGAGCCCTGTTTTGCATGTGTCCAAAAACCATATAGGTCAACGTTTGGCCCTTGGTGCCGTCACTTGTTGCAATTATATTCATCTCTTCGTCGTCAATTAAATAAGTCCCAGCAGCAGCCGAGGCCGGGTTAGCGTATGTAACGCCAGCTTGGCTAAAGACTTTGTTTTTAAGAACGTCCGTCGAGTCGTAAATGCGAGCGCGTATGTTTTGCTTGTTAGTAATTGATTTGATTTGGTCTGACCCGGTTATCTCTCCGTTGTAATCAATAACCTGACTTGTCCAACCTCTAAAGTCCCCAGCAAGCAACGTATTAAAAAGGCCCCACATCCAAGTTGGAACAAGGTAATCGGCAGACTTTCCTTTACCGTGGGAAAGCATTTGAACAAAAAGACCACGAGCTTTTAAACGATTTGGAGAGCCAAGCCCTATTTGGACACTCTTATATGCCCAGTCCACAGGTTGGGCCACATTGTCTTCAGCGTGCCTTTGAGACCCTAAGCACTGCTGCTCCCAGAAAACATAATTTAACCCGCCAGCAGCTACGGATCCGATTGCCAACCCCATTCCGCTTATTTCTGAAGTCATAGACTTTCTTTTCATTGGAATATAAAAGAGCGGAACCTTTCTCCATTCGGTTGAGCGAATAGGAAGCGTTCCCACCGGACCCCCGGCAGTCGCATCTGCAAACGCGATGCGAATCTCCTGCCCTGCTGCGTTTGCAGCGCCACCGGGCAACAGGTAAACCTGAACCTCTGATGTGCCAGCGACTTGAGCGCCAGGAGAACCAAACCCTGGAGAAGACAGCTTTCTTTCGGCAGGAAAAATAACGTCAACTTCAGCAGTCCCAGCCCTTACAACAGGCTCCCAGTTTGTGTTGTCAAACGTAAAAGACATATAGAAAGAAGCTGTCGAGGCTTGTGGGTTAAATTTATGAAAGGGCAAAAGAAAAACATCATGGCTTAAAGCCACGGCTGTTCCCCCCGGAAGCGTAAATCCAACTGGCAACTTAATCCATTTATCCCACAGCCAATTAGCAACTACTTCATTAGGGCTGCTTGGCTTATACTGACCTCTTGGCTCTCGATAGTCTTCGTTGTCAACACTTCTGTCGATTGCGCCTCCCCTGCCATACTCCATTACGTAATAGCTTCGCGCTTCGACATCGTCGTTAACATCATCAAACTGATTCGATGATGTGTTCCAGGTTTTTGCTGCATCTGTAAAGTTTTGAGACTGAACTGAGCCTATTGCAAACAGCCCTTCTGAATCAGCCACAATGTAAGCGTTGGTTATGTTTTCCTTAACGCCAACCTCAGAAGCTCCAGACGGGGTAACAGCAACATTTGATTCAAACGACCAAACGGACCACTTGCTAGAGGTCATGGTCAAGGCAATGTTTTCACCTGGGAAAGAGGCAATCATTATGTTCGATGTTGGAGAATGCGTTAAATTAACCATTAAAGGGCTATATTTATAAAAACTGTTTGGCTGGCTGTTGCTTATGTTGGACACCCCTTCACCTTGGTAGTAATTGGTTAAAGGGTTTGTAATAAATTCGTTAAAAAAGCTCTTAATCTCTTCTGACAAAACTTGGTGTTGTAGGCCGTTTTGGGTTGTGTAGATACCGTTTTGATCAACCCATGCAATTCCTGACGTAAGTTTTGTTACCGCCTGCGGGCCAGCACAGCCAACTAGGTCAGATATTTTTGTAAGCCGTCCAGTGCTTTTAACGTTGCCTTTTGACGGTGTGTAGTGCCAGGTCTCAGACTCTGTCCAAACTATTAAACTTCCAAGAACTTCTTCAATAGCAACAATGTCAAACTTTGTTGGTATTGGAACTACGTTTATAGTCGTAAAAGCAAACGGAGTGTCGTCGTCAGAAAAGTACAGCGCATTCTGAGCCGCAGCTACAGTTGCAAACCCCATCGACGCCATGTCTACAATGCCGTTTAGGCTTGTTGAATTTAAATACTGAAAGGCCCTTTGGCTGTCTACACTGCCATTCATTGGGTCAATTCGACGCACAATCGAAGTCTCAGAAAGCTGGTCTGAGCACACTGTGCGCCTAAATGCATTGTTCACCTGCTGTATTCTTTTTTCTTTAAACCTAGTGGGTTTGTAGAACAAAACACCAGCAGCCTTAGAGCCAAAAAACAACAGGTTTTCATGCTCTGTAAAAAAGAAAGGCTCTAAACGACCATGCTCAAACGCCGCGTATTCGTTTTCAG
>NZQM01000024.1 GCA_002695905.1 Parvibaculum sp. | reverse complement strand
GATAACTTTTTATGGTAATCCATATACATTGGACGAAGTTGTTCTTTGTATTCTTTATCATCTTTAAGTTGAGATTCAATATTATATTTTTCTACTTTCCAATCTCCTGTAAGCCTATTTGTTACCTTATCAAATATAGGGCCATAGTTTTTACAAGGCCCACACCAATCCGCATGAAATTTTATTACTTTATGCATTCTCTTTTCTCCGAACTATGAAACGCTGAAATTCTTAAAGACTTAATTAGCCCTAAAATTGTAATTTCTAACTCCTCTTTCATTTCATCACTGTAGTTAATACTTTCGTATAAATTAACTGCGGTGCTAAGTGCCTCTGCTATTTCCATAACTGGGTATTTATCACATTGCATTATTTTTTCTCCTCAGAGCCAACAATTGCCGGCTTTTTATTTTTATCTTCTTTTGGTTGTTTAGTTTCAAGTAAAAACTGGATAAGGTTCCTATGAACATCATCACTCATTGGTACCTCATCTATTTCTACTATAGAAGTATTTAAAAATGGTGAATCCACATCCACCAGTTGAATTGTTACTTTTGCTATTGTAGCCATTATTTATCTCCTATTACTTGTGTTATTGTGTTTTCAGTATACCACCTGAATTTATTTTTAGTTGCCCATTCGCCGTGGGTTAGCTTTGTGCCATCTTTACGAACTTTTGCATGAGGCATTGGAGTTTTATGATTATAAAATAAAAATAGCAACTCTTTACCTTTTGGCAAAGAGTCCCTAATCCACACATATTTTCTAGCTTCTGCGCTGTCCATAAATCTACCTTTAGCTTCTATAATTAAATTACCTTTGCCAAAGTCCGGGGTGTAAGTATGGTCAATTGTGTAAGAAATTTTATCTGGGTGGTGTTCCCAATCTTTTAGTAACCCTTCTCCTAACTCCCCTTCCCATTTAGAATCAGCATTTCTTATTGAAGCTTTCCATTTATTATTTGGTCTATAACCCATTACTTCATTCTCCCATTATTAGGGCCATTCGTAAATGGCTTAACCCTAACTCCATCTATAACATTTTTAGTTTTACTTCCACAAGCTGTGCAAGGGCTAGGTTTGTTATAATCCGCTAAAGCCCTATGCTCATCCTCTTCAAGCCCACAAACTGTGCATTTATTTCTATATACCATCTAACTCTCCTATTTTAGCAATATACTCTTCTTTGCTAAGACGCACTTCTTTGTATTTTAGCCTTTCTAGCTCTTCTTTTAAATCTTCTATTTCTTTTTTCAAAGATCTATTTATTTCTAAGGCTAAGCTTAAGGCGTTTTGATTGTTGTTAGGATTGCTCATTGCGCCTCCTCTGCCCAACCCCAAGAATCACCTGACATTCCTGCCGCGTTGTAATCTGTAACAGTCCCTTCAAAAAAGTTTTTAAAGCTGTCACCACCAATAATCCATTCTACCCAAGGTAATGGGTTCTCTTTAACCTTAAAATTAGGTTTTAGCCCTAATTGTATAAGCCTTCTATCTGCAATGTACCTAATATAGCTTTTAACTTCTTTAGCCGTCAGTCCTTCAACTGGGCCAAGGCCAAATGCTAAATCAACTACTTTGTCTTCCAATGCAACAGCAACTCTAACCATTTCGTATACTTCGTTTTTAAATTCATCATTAACAATACGAGGATGCTCATCAACGAATACCCTAAATAACTTGGTCATAGCCTCTACGTGTTTGGTCTCATCCCTTATTGACCACTCAACAACTTCGCACATACCTTTCATTTTGCCAAACCGTTGGTAGTTAAGAAGCATAATAAATGCTGAAAATAAGCTCATACCTTCATTAATACAAGTTTGCGCTAAAGCTTTTCCTAAGCCATGATGGGTTGTTACATCATTGTTTTGCATAAATTCAATTTTAGCAACCATCTCTTTATACTCTAAAAATGCTGAGTATTCTTCGTCTGGAAATCCTAGCGTATCATTTAATAATGCGTAAGCCCTTTGATGGGTTCCTTCACGATTAGCAAAGGATAAAAGCATATTTCTAATTTCATTGTTTTTGAACTTAGGAATAAATAAATCACAATAGTTTGTGGCCACTTGCACATCTGATTGTGTAAACAATCTAAATATTTGTGTTATGTGATTCTTTTCTTCCGGGGTTATTACTTCTTTTTTCCACTGGTCAACGTCTTCTTGCAATTTTAGTTCCCATGTTCCCCAATGAATTTTTTCGTGGTCCTCCGTGACCTCCATTGCAAACGGGTACTTAAAAGGTTTATACGTTTTGCTTTCTTCTAATAAACTCATTTTTCTCTCCTTATATTTATCCTGAACACGCTAAGCATTCAGTATCATCAATTTTAAAATCTTTAATTTTATCTTGTTCTACTTTTATTCCAACCTTTTCACCTGTTTCACCGGCAGAAGCCCTTAAATAATATAGGCCCTTAAGATTAGATTTCCAAGCAGTAACGTGGACGCTATTAACATAAGACTTCATTGACCCCGCTTCAAAGAAAACATTAACAGACTGCCCTTGGCAAATATGCACTTGTCGGTCTGCTGCGTGCTGAACAACCCAATGCTGATCTAGCTCAAATGCAGTTTTAAATACATCTTTTTCCCAATCTGTTAAGTAATCTAAATGTTGAACAGACCCTTCATGCCTTATAATGTCTCTCCATTCTTCTTCTAGCCACTCTTTACTTTCAGCTAATCTTAGCCTGTGCTCTTCTAACACAAATTCTAAATTTGTATTTTTAATTAAATGAGCCCCTACTCTGGTTCTATGCGTAAATGCATTTGATTTAAGGGGTTCAATAGAGGGCGATGTTCCAAGTATCATGCCTGAATTAGCGTTAGGCGCAATAGCTAACAAATGACTATTTCTACGGCCTGTGCCTTTACCTAACTTGTATTCACCTCTAGTTTTAGCTAAAGCTTTTGTAGCTTCTACTGCTTTTTCTTTAATATGCTTAAATATCATTTGATTTTTGCTGACAGCCAATGCCGACTCAAAAGGTATATTGCTTGCCTGTAAATAACTATGAAATCCCATGGCCCCTAAGCCTAAGCTACGCTCAGACGCGGCGGAATAAACAGCTCTTGCAATTTCTGGGGGTGAGTGTTTTATAAACTCTTCAAGTACATTATCTAACATAGTGATTAAATCTTGCACTAATGTAGTATTTTGCCATTCTTCAAACTTTTCTAAATTAAGCGACGACAAACAGCAAACGGCTGTTCTGTCCTTATCTGTAGGCAAATGTATTTCATTACACAAGTTAGACCCTTTAATAGATAGCCCTTTATCTTTTAATGCTTGAGGCAATTTTCTATTAGATTCGTCAATAAAGTTAATATAAGGCTCTCCCGTTCTAAACCTTGTTTCTAAAACTCTTTGCCATAAATCTCTAGCGTCTACAGTATCTCTAACAGATTTATCGTGAGGATCAATCAGGTCCCAAGATTTGCCTTCAATAACTTTGTTCATAAAGCTGTCTGTAATATTTACAGCATTATGCAAGTTAAAGCATTTACGATTACTATCTCCGCCTGTGGGCACTCTGATATTAAGAAACTCTACAATATCAGGGTGACTAATATCCAAATAAGCTGCATAAGATCCTTTTCTTGTTTTACCTTGCTTATACGCAGTCATTGATGAATCAGCAACCTTAATGAAAGGAATGGGCGACGGTGCTTTATCCGAAACCGCTCTAACATCCGACCAGTGTCCCCCAACACCTCCCCCTTTTACCGATAGCCAAGCTAATTCAGATTGATGCTCTATAAGGCCTTCTAGTGTGTCTGGAACATAAGACAAAAAGCAGCTAATAGGTAAGCCTTTTACGGGCTCTCCCTCTTTTGGTGCGTTAGACAGTATTGGGGATGAAAACATAAACCACCCATCTGATACAGCATTGTAAAGTCTTTGCGCTAATTCTAAGTCACCACCCGAATATGCAACGCTTGCTCTTGCGTAAGCTTGCTGAGGTGACGTTTCTCCCTTCTTTAAATAAAAATTATCAAGCAATTCTTTTGCTTGTTCTGTTATTTTTAAATCTTTTTTTAGGTCAATTTTTATTCCTAAATAATTTCTCATATTTCTCCCTGTTTATTTGCGAAAAAACAATTTATCCCATATTTTATACAGGTTAAATTGCTTAATTTATTTAATGACCCTTTGGAGGGTTTGTCATTTCTTTAATTGGTAATGCTTCAGAAAGCACAAAACCTTTTTTCATGTATTCAGAAAACTTCATACATAAAACTTCTCCATCTATTCTTTCGCAGTAAATGCCATCTTCTTCCTGCATTTCGCCATTAGTGTATGTCATACCAAGTTTCTCCTATTTTAGATGTGCCATCCATTCTACAATTAAAACCTAACTGCTCACCTGCTATAGTTGCAGCCTTTTCTAGTATAGTTGCTAGTCTAGGCGCATCTTCAGCAGAGCACTCAAAGTTTTGCTCATCGTGCATAATAGCCAGTAACTTACAATCAATATTATTTTTTTCTATTAGCTTTGCAGATATATTAGCCCATTCTTTTGCAAGAATAGCTTCGTTACCTTGTAGCAAATAGTTAAGTAATTTATGAGGGGAATCGACTTGAATTTTTCTACCATCCTGAGCAATAATAGTTTTGCCACCAGATTTTTCAAAATCTAACCTCAATTTAGATTGTAACTTGCTTAATGCCGGAAAGCTCTTTAAGAATTTTGCTTTAAGATCTTTACCGTCTTTAGCTTTACCACCAACAATAGAACCAATTTTAGTATCACCTGCCCCAAATAAAAACGCATATATAAAAGTTTTAGCTTGCGCTCTAGTTTTTAAACCTGCGGCTTTTTGGTTTACCGTGTGAACATCAGTTCCTTCGGACTCTTTACCAGCAATAACTGTTTCCGAGTAAGTTTTATCTCCCATAGCAGCAGCTAGCAATCTTAATTGCGCAGATGCTAAATCACACCCAACTAAAACTTTATCACGAGGCGCTATAAAGATTTCTCTCATTTCTTTGCCAAATGTCGCTTTAGCCCCTGGAACATTTACTAGATTTTTGTGACTCATTCTACCTGTTGCTGTTCCTAAAGTAAATGGCACGCACTCAATTCTACCATCTTTGCGCCTTGATCCTAGCCAGCCTTTTGCTTCTTCTTTTTGATTTTGAAGAGTGTTAAGGCGATGCTGATATGTAGCGTGTAAAGCGATATCTTTGCCAAGAGTCCCTTTAATAGACCCATAGGAATCCTCCGTTAATTTAGCTGAAGTTCTAATCATTCTCCCTTCGGCAGTTCTTTTCATATTCCATTCAGTTGGCTTCCACCCATTTTTAAATAGTAACTTTTTCACTTCGCTGTGTTGCGTTAATTTAGCGTCGTCAAATTGTACCCGACAGTAAGCACCGTGGACTTCTACTTCTTCCCCAAGCCACTTAACTTGCGCTGAATGTAATTGGCCAGCTTTAGTATACCTTGGTAAAATTGGTTTTTTCAAGCGTTGCCCTTCTTTTAACTCAGTGTCATACTTAATACCGACTGTTCCTAAGATTTCGTTGCATTCTTTATTAGTAACCCAGACATCTGGGCATTTAACAATTTTAGGCATTAATGGCTCAATATTTTTCCTGAGTGTTTCAATTTCTTTCTTTAGAAAATGTATGTGCCTTAAAGCTAATCTTTCATCAATCAACCAACCATTTTTTACTTGTTGCGCGCTAATTCTAGCAATAGCAAACTCACGTTGAATAACTGACTTAGGAATACCTGATTTCTTAAACTCTTTCATTAATTGTATATAAACGCGAACATTTATTTGTACATCCATTTCGCATCTATTAAGCATAGCATCTTCGTACACTTCCCATTGCTCTTGCGCTGGCTTAAGAACTCCTAAAGCTTCGCCCCATTGAGCTAAACTATGCCTGCCTTTCGTTCGCCCGAGTTTGCGATTAAAGTCCAATAATTGAGACATAAGGAACGTATCAACAAGCGTTGCGCTAGTTTTAAAGTCGTACAACTTTTCTAGCACTACTTGGTCATACGCAATCCAATTATGCCCAATAATTTGTTTTGCTTTTGACATAATTTTAAGAGCTTCTTCAATACTCCTATAATTATCATTACAATCAGTAAAAGTTTCTTTTTCTTTTGTTTCTATATTAAACATGCTGATGCACCATAGCTTAGTAACATCAGCCTGAAAGCCATTTGCTTCCAGGTCAACTACGAGCTTTTCATTCATATTTATATCTCCTTTATTTATAATTGACTAAACTCTACGGGCACATTTGTTAATCTGCCTGTATCACTGTCAAATCTTGCATGACCAGCGGGGCCTGTAAATCCTGTAAAGCGATTTTTAAGCACGCTGATCTTTACGCGTTGTCTTTCAAACTCGTCTTCTTCATACTTGTTTCTACTAAAACCGATAATTTGGAAAGCAATCTGCTTAAGAGACCCCGATCCTTTTAATGCGTCTTCAGTAATATTAGCACCTTCTTCGAAAGTTTTAGTGCCTCCTCCAGTTTTTCTTAAATGCGAAACCACACCAATCCAAACATCAAACTTTTTACAACATTTCAATAAATCAGACATTAACTTATCCATAGACTCGTTAACACTTCCATCTACCTCACTTACTGCTAAAGTTATGTGGTCTAAATATATAAATTTACAACCGCTAGCAGCCATAAATTCAATCTTTTCCATTAAAGAGTTGTCACTAACCGACCCTTGATGGTCAAGCATAGTCAACCGGCCACTTCCAGCTACAGCTTCCCAAGCTCCTCTGCCCTCATCTCCTTCTCTATCAAATTCAACATCGGGCAAAGTTATTCTTTTATTTAAATGCAGCCCAATAAGACCATCAAGTGTTTCTCTAATAGACTCTTCTAAAGACACTATACCTACTTGAATATCAGTTGTTTGAAGAATGTGATAAATATCTTCCCTAACAAATGAAGATTTACCGCTTCCTGTGCCAGCTGTAAATATTGTTAATTCACCGGTTCTTCTGCCGTAAGTCATTTTATTAACTTCACCAAAACATTCTGGGTATAAAACCGAATCTTCCCTTCGATCCTCGTGAAATAATTCCCAAGTATCTGCAGAGTTTACAATACCTGCTGGCGAGTAAGGCTCGGCATTCCAAATTGCTTTTTCCAATTCATACAACTTGTCTACTTTTAAATAGTCATTAGCATCTTTACCATATCTGCCTAAAGCTGCTATTTTAGCTTTACCTGTACGAATAATTTTAGCACATTCTTTTGTGCCGTCTAGCCCCTGTTCATCAGCGTCAAACATAAAAACAACTTCATCAAAGCTATTTAAGTACTCTAAATTAGCTTGTACTTGTTTTTTCGCATTTCCAGCACCATTAATAACTGATACTACTGGCCATTCTTGTTGCTTATTTTGGTATAGCTGCTGAACCGACATAGCATCTAAAGCACCTTCAGTTACCACAATTTTCTTTGCAGACCCTGGTGGAAATTTGGCCTGACCAAATAGCTCATCGCTATTTTTAACCGAGCCAATAGCTGTAAACTTTTTATCCGCTACTTCTCTTCTTTCAAATCCAACAACCTTGCCTTTATTAGTTATTGGATAATAATGAAACTGAATAGTTTTTCCATCTGTTTCACTATATCCTACTTTAACACCATAAAGTTCAGCTATTGTTTTCTTAATTCTTCTTTCTTTAAAACCTCTTACAGGAAAAGTAGATACTTCCTGAACTGTTTCTCTAGTGTTCATAAATTCATTTCCTTGTGTTTGTGTTTGTTTAACCGTTGTTTGCTCTTTTACAACACCAGAATCTTCACACCCAAAACAGAAATAAGTAAACTTATTGCCGTTATCGTATATTGCTCTATTGTCGTTTGATCCACAAACTGGGCAAGCTTCGTGGCGAATAAATACGCCTGGTTGCTCTTTCATGTGTGTCTCCTTTTATATTATTTATTCCGTTATCTCTTCAGATACGCTTTCAACGGTAGCGTATGACACCAGTTTTACCTGGTGTTTCGAGTAGCTTTCTCCTCCAAGAAAACCACTTAGGGGTTCTTAATTAAAAGTCATCGTCCGTATCAATTTCAAGATTTAAGTCCGAGTCATCTTTAAATGGTGAAGCTTCAACAAATTCTGCGCCTTTCTCTATTGTTCCAAATTCAGAACCCGCTGGAATATCAGCTTCATAAGGAATTAAATCGGTGACTAAAACATTTTTAAGTGACATTGAAGTGCCGCTAGTCCCGTTATATTTCCAATCATATGTATCGTAAGAAATAGTCCCCTTAGAGCCATTGCCAACAGTTACACCTACTAAAGGAACAATTAAACCTGCAGCGTCTTTAGTAAATACCCCAGGTGCTTTAAGCTCCTTTCCTCCTGCAGTAACCGCGTTAGCTTTAAAGGTTAACTTGTATTGCCCTGTTTCATTACCATCCGCATCTTCAACTGGACGTAAAGAGCGTATTAAGCCTTTCTTTTTGAACTCCGAGGCTGTTTTCTTATCAACATTAGCTGTCGCTGACCACTGCTTTTTCTCAAAATTCAATTGAGGATTTTTAGGGTCTAGAAAACACCAGCTTAATTCAACATTTTCTAATAAATTTGCCATTTATATTTCTCCTTTTCTTAGTATTTGTGGAAGATCCCACATTTCATTTTCTACTCTTCTCATCCAGAGCAACCTCCCCATTTCAATCATTACGCTTTTGTAAGATTTTCCATAGGCTTTCTTGTAAGCTTCAGCAATTGCAACCCAAGCATCATCAATTTCGGGGTGTTTAGCTAATAGTTTTTCAGCTGTTACCTTTCCTATTTTAGCTACCCCTTGTATATTATCTACTGGGTCACCTGTTAACATTTGAAATTGCATTGATCTCATGCCATCAAATTCTGTTACGTAGCTTGCTTCTTCTTTTCTAAAGTTGTATTTATTACCCGGAACCATCCAAAGATCTTTATCAACAGTGCATATGCATGTACCATCTGGATCTTTACTTTGGGCTATAGCTAATGTATCATCAGCCTCTTCGTCAACACTTACAACAACATCATATTTATCAATTAAATAATTTCTTACTTTTTGATAATAATACGGTTTTTCAGATGATCTATTTCCTTTATAAGGCTTAGTTACACTAATTTCCTTCCTAAAGTTAGTAGTTCCTGATAAATGGATTTCAAAAGTTTCGCATTGTGCATCTCGCACTATTTTCAAAATAAAGTTATCAATAAACTCAATGCAGGATTTCCACTTAGTTAAGCGAATATCCCCAGCTTCAACTATTAGGTCTTCGTCTCCAAAGTCCATTAAATCATTAGCTGAATCTTGAGCAAATCTTTTGCTTTCTCTTGAATCCAAAACTTCTCCGCCGCTATTTACTACGTCAAAATAATTAGTTTGGCCCCAATTTGCAGACCAATAAACTAATACATCGCCGTCAATTAGCGCTTTTATTTGTTTCTTCATATCTTACTCCAAAATATTGAGAAATAATCCATTCAGCTTCTTGGGGCTTAGCTTTAAACCACTCATTTTGTCGTTTGTACTCAGCTTGTAGAATCTGGTGAATTTGTCCCTCTGTTTCATGTCTATCTTCTGTATGGAATGTGCTATATAACTTATAAGACCTATGGGGATCGCCAGTTTGGTATTTTGTTAATCTATCTTTAGCATTAATACTCATACCTACTTTAACCCAACCTTTAAAAGCCTCGTTAGTCATAATATAAATTTCTCCTGAAACATCTTTATTGTCTAACTCAACGTGTGACCACGCATCATCTAATGACTTGAATATTCCAGGTTTATGAATTTTACTTGAAATGGGAATATATTTTCCATCTAAGAACATTCTCTTTTTATTGTATTTATTTTTAAAACATGCCCTACAAAACTTATGCCTGCCTTTCGCAGACCAATTAGCTCCATCGACAAGTTCTATTTTACAACTTGTGCATGTATTCATATATCTCCTATTTTAATATATACTATACAACCGCATAACTACTTATCTGGCGGCTCATCATCTTCGGGTAACAAATCTTCATCAACAAAAAATCCTTGGTCGTTATAAAATTCTTCATCGCGAGAATTGTCTGTTCTATTGATTAAAAATATTAGTTTATCAATGGCTCCAGGGTCCCCTGGGCTTAACCCATATATTTCGCATAGCTCTTGAAAATCGCTTGCCATACTTTACTCCTTATTAATTATATGCGCGGAAGCCTAATCTCTTATGAAATTATATATTTAGCTTCCGCTACATCTTGTATATCTAAATTTCCGTACATAACCGGATTAGCATGCAGCCCAAACGCTTTAAGAGTATCTCCTAATTGGTCTTTTTCAAATATTTCAATAAATGTTTCTTTGAATGTTTCCAATAGTAGAGAAGTTTCTTCGGCATTAACTGAAAATTGGTCGTGAATCATCATAAACGATTCAACCCCTTTTTCTGCTAAATTAGCTATAGTCAACGATAATAACGCGGCATCTTGTGAATGCACAAAATTAGCTCCTATACCTTTAGCATGGTCACTTTTCATTGGCTTATCTATAAACAATTGAAAAGATAATTGCACTAATTTTCCTGCAAAACTACAATTAACTCTCCCTGTTTCAATTCTTGAATAATCTTGAAACGCTGTAAATCCTGATGCAGTTTTCCAAGTTACTAAAGCTTTGCCTCCGTTATCCCTCAAAGCAATTTCAACTCCTTGCTTTAATGCTTCTTTTGCTTGAGTTTGCCTTGGAAATGCTGACTCTACACCATCGTAAATTGCGGTACCTACGTAAGATGCATCGTCAAAAGTCATTTCAGACAACGCATCAACACCGTGGTCTCTGCGATCATCATAAGTTTGCTCTTGAATGCACTCTCTGCCTGCATCATAATAATACGACATAGTAGGCCTTTTGCACAACTTACGCCAAGCCTTATTGCCTAAATGCTCATAATCTTTATAAGCAAAACCCCCGTTTAACACGGATTTAGCAATTACCATATAAGCATCGCCAATTTCTTGATTAGGATGGTTAATAACGTTAGTTTCTTGAGCCCCAACAGTATCTCTAGTTACAGCAGATAATACCTGTAAGCCTGAATTAGTTGCATCTAACCCAATTGGCAAATAACAAATATAATCTTCACCTTGCTCATGATACTTTTTCCATTCTAATACAGCGGCCATTAGCTGAAATTTAGATTTTTTCTCATTTTTAAATTGATTTAGCCACTCAGAATTTGTTAAATCCTCCGCAGCCTTTAATATTTCATCCATATGAACCCATACAAATAATACTCTATCATCCATAGCCAATTTATCTTCACCCATACAATTTGCAGTATGAATTGCTAAGTTATATAAAACATTATCACTTAAAGGCACTCCATTTTTAAACATTAATAAGCTTTTAGCTAAATCAGAGCCTGTTGGCTCAAAATAATTAACAACAGGGTACATACGCCCCCGACTGTCTAATTGAAAATCGTAATGAAAAGTTTTACCTTGCATTCTTTTTGCCATAAAAGTTACTTTATCAAACTCATATCTTTTAGACGAAGCTCTTACAAGGTCAAGAGGCCCACTAGTTTTTTCTTTGAACCACCCTGACGCTTTTCTTTTACTATACTTTTTACTTCTTCCATCTATTTGAACAGTTGTTAATCCTTTTTTCATAAGTTGCTGGCTAACATTAGCTAAATACCACTTCTTTGCTTGCTCGCCCACAAATTCAGATACTCTTTTAAATTTCATTAATGAATATAAAGCGTCTGATACTTCTTCAGAATCAATTAACCTGGGAATAAACTCATGATTATTTTCTTCCATTTGCGACAGCAATTCTAATAAATCTTCATTTACTTTGAATTTAGTGCTACCGTAAGCATTCAGAGCTGCATAAACCTTTGGCATTTTAATATGCGTATATTGAGAAGCTAAAGATTTAGGCATCTTTTTAACAATTGTTCTACCATCTTTTCTAGGGTGCGTCCAATAAGTATAATCTTCTTTAGGAAGCTCTAATTCTGAAATTGTTAGTTGATCTTTAAAATAATCAAATAGTAAATTATTTTCATTTATAAAATCAAGCTTGTTTAATTTCATAACTCCTTGCCTTTCTGTTACTTTGTCTATATAACTTAAAGACTTTAAAGAGCCAAAGGCTTCTACCCCAGCTGATATTAAAGCGTACTTAACTTTTCTACCAGTTCCCGCTTTTAAATTAAAAGTTGTGAGCTTATTCATTTCAATAGCGAGCCCTTCTGCTGCTGTGGTTAGCCCAGTTCCTTTAGAAATTGCTTTTATTGTATGGTCTAGAATTAATCCGGCTATTCCTCGAATATTATCTGTGCCTAATAGCACTTTTCTAAAAGCGGACTTAGGTCCTCTGGGTATAGCCGCGGTCATATGATTAAGCTGACCGGTGATTTGCAGAAGTAATGTTTCTCTTCCATTCTCCATCTATTCCTCCTTTTATCTACGCAAAATCAGCCTTTTTATAAAATAATAAATAAATCCTATATGGTAAGCTATTTTAAAAATAACCCAATACAACAATTTATCCATTGGAGTTTTCTTTTTTGCTTTATTATTTTTATAACTCATTTATTACTCCTATCTATTCCAATCTTTTTTCCATAAAATTCTTGGTTCTACATAGTCTTGTTTTTCTTTACCAACATTTTCTTTACCATTAATATCTTTATCTAACAAATCCCATTCTATGTCAGTTTTACTTTTTTGATTTTTAGCGTCTTCAGCTAATTGTTTAAAAGTTCGCCTAACTAATTTCATAAGAAATCTCTCATTGACATGGCAGCATCATCCATAGGATCAGAATCTTTTTGGTTAGACTCATTTTTGAGCTCTTCAGCATCTGAGTCGTGCCTATCGTTGTTATTACAATTTGAAAAAGGGGATAAAGGCGCTAATGGCGCAGGTCTTTCTATTGTTTTCATATTTCTCCTTATATTAATTGAGTTATCTCATCAGTTAGAACTTCAACTCTGTTCTAAGACGCCCGAAGGCGTTTCGTATTGCCCGAAGGCGTTTCGAATTTATGCATCTAAAATTATTAAGCTTAAAACAAATCCTAAAACTAATAATTGACCAAACATTATCCATTCTGGCAAAGTACTCAAAGTCCAACCGCTCATACTTCTTCCTCCACCATTATAGGTTTATCTCCTAACCACCCTATGCAACCTTGAGCATCTACCGGTTTGCATTCTATTTGGCCTCTAGTTTGGTGCTCGATCATCTGTTGTTCAAGTTCGCCGCAGCCAACTAAAGCAAGCATAAAAATTATTACCACATATTTTATCATAATTTATCCTTATATTTATAATTACCACCTAATTCCTTTTGGAATTTCAAAAGCTTTGTCGTGCATACACCTTTCTAAATGGTCCAAAGTATTAGATTCATCTTCAGTTAGCCCTTCAAAAATGGCGGCCTCAGCTTTTTCTGGAAAACCTTCTCCTGTAAAACGTTTTCTAGAGTATATCAAATTTCCAAGTAAATTTTCCGCTTCTTTTATAAAAACAGTTATTACTTTTCTGTCATATACTCTAGACCTATAATCCCACAATTCTTTACCATCATCATCATACATACTATTACCTCTTTAATTCAAAATTAATTTTTTCATAAGGAAAGTAATCATAATATACAAGATCTTTGCCATTCCAATTAAAGTTTATTCGAGAATGACTTGGAATTTTATCTGTAATCATATCTTCAATAGTTTGTAAATGTTCTTGGTAAATATGTGTATCTCCAAAGTTCATAGTTACTTTTCCAGGCGTTAATCCCGTTTTTCTGCCTATTTCTGCTAAATACAACGCAGAAAGAATTAAGTCGCTTGGCAATCCAATAGCAACATCTAAACTTCGCTGGGTCCAAATTAAATCTATAAACCCGTTTCTAACATAAAATTGATAATTAAAATGGCAGCAAGGTAAGCTAAGCTCATCCAAACGATCTGAATTCCATAGATTAATCATATGCCTTCGACTGTTTGGATCTTTCTTAATGCCATCAATTAAAGCTTTCCATTGCTTTCGTGGAGGATAGTCTAATTCAAGTTTGCCATCTTTATCCGCCCAAAGTTTCCAATATGAACAACCTAAAGCTTCAAACTCTTCATTTGTTTTAGCATCTTGCAAAAAGCCTAAAAACTCACCTACTATTCCTTTAGTAAAAATCTTCCTATAACTTAATAAAGGAAGCCCTATTTCAGCTATATCAAATTTGATACTAGTGCCAAAAACGCTCAGAGTTTTACCATTTCTAGTATCCCTCTGAACGCCATCGGCTAAAATTTCTTTGACAAGCTGTTTGTACACCTCATCAATATACATAGTTTTATTTAAAGCTATTTATATATTTGAGTGCTTTGGCAGCTGAACGACTACTAATGCCGTGATATCTCATTAGCATTTTTCTTGCGTCATTGTGTTTACCAAAATTGTGTGCTGTTACTTTAGTGTGTGCTTTCATTATTTACTCCAATTGTTCGACTCATGGCCGAGTTCTATTAAAAATGCTAGATTTGTGCTAGCGTGTGCTAAATGAGAAAATCCACTTTCCGGATCGATTATCTCACCTTTACGATATGCTTCAAGGTGCCTATACAAAGCGCCAACATATCTTTCAGGGTCATCGACAGATTTCCAATTATTAGCGCCATATTTACTTGCGCCAAATGTTAAAACTTCTGCAATGCCTTGAATCACTTTAGGCGGTACTAAATCATAACGAATT
>NZQM01000023.1 GCA_002695905.1 Parvibaculum sp. | reverse complement strand
TGACATTGAACTTGCCCTCCTCCAAGGTCTTCAGTCGGTGTGGTGTATTTGAAATACGCATTACATTTGACGGCACCTGCGGTGACGTATTTCAAATTAGAAAACCACACCAGAAACATAAACTTGCTAGTCACCTCTACGAAACTGAAGTTCGTTCAGGGGGTGCTGAGAAATGAGACGAACTTCAAGTTTCGGGTGACTAGAAATGACGATGGCGTCACTTTAGGCCTGAAACCGTCCTCAAGCCAAATGTCGGGGCGCTATCAAGGCTGTGGTGGTGGTTGTGGAACCGGTGACGCCCCATTTTCCGCCGTTGTTGGCGCTTCAGGCGCCATGACTTCCCCAAACTCAAAGATTCGGCGCAAGAAACCGGGCGCAAGCGCCGCCAGCGGATTTACGGTTATGACAGGCTGTTCGGTTGTTCCTCGCATAGCGTAGGTCGCGGCGAAAACGCCCTCACCGTCTCGCCCGACCAAGATGTCTCCCAAGATCGGCACAGCGCCCAGCGCTGAGTTCAACGTATAGGCCGGTACGATCGTTCCGTTCAGATCGAATATGCCTTCCGCACGATCAACCTGCCCTTTAATGGTGAGACCAATCGCGGGACCGCTCATGCGCGCATCAAGGACGTGGAACCGTTCCGTTGTCATCTGGAACGGCATATCGAGTTTCACAAATCGAATTCCTTCGCCCTCCAGCGTGTCGCCAATCCCCGTAAGGGAACCGACCGTTAGCAAGTTGGCCAGCAGCGGCGCATTCACAATGCGGAAATTGTCGACCACAATTTTTCCAGCTATCGGCGTCCCAGGAACCATATCATCAAACGTTCCGGTGAGATCGAGCTGTCCGCCGCGCATGCTTTGGTAGAAGTTGATCCCTCTGAGCACGCTGCCTGCAGCGTCAGACTGCGCTGCCACTACGCGCCTGCCATCTGATGTTGGAGATATGGTCGCGCGAAGTTTCGCAGTTTCGCCGATATCTCCTGAGACCACCAGGCGCTGCGTTTTCCCTTTTAAAACCAAAAGATCAACATCCACGTTTTGCGTGCGCACGCCCCCATGTGCCAATGTGGTCGGGAACCGGGCCGTCAAGGAGATGTTTGTTTCCTCTTCCGGTGTTATTTCTGGAAGAGGTGCCACTTCAATCTCACCAGTTTCTCCCGACACTGCGGCAGAGTTCTGTTCAGAGAGGTCGGTTGCCGAAACGGGCTTGGCGTTTCCTGAGAAAAGATTGGTTAGGACACCTCGCGCGTCAAACCGAGGACCTTCTGCATGCATTTCCAAGACGCCGTTCTCAAGACGCATCGCACGGAAACTTGCTTCTGTCTCTGTGCCAAGACGCGCGTGCGGCAGCACGATCTCCAGAACGTCGCCATTGTCTGCCAGCAAGACTGAGCCGGAGAGATCGATCTGTGCACCTGCGATCGCAATCGCGTTGAGCCTCACCTTTCCTTCGTCTTCAAAAAGGAGGTTGAAGCGCCCCTGAGCGGGCGATCCTGCCGGTTTTGACCATAATATGGTTTCCTGCTTTAGGACTGCGTCGGTCAACATCAAGGCAACTGTGCCATCGACAAGCTTCGGACCGGATCCACGCACTGTCACATCAGAGGTGATCGGCCCGTTTGCAATTGTCCCGACGCGAAGGCCCAGCGCATCGCGCTGCACATCATTGGTGGTGCTCCGCAGACGAAAGATGCTCGATGGTTCGTTGCCGCTTTCAAAGGTTTCCTGCCATGCGAAGTCGACCGGCACGCCATTCAACGTGATGGGTCCTTCCGCCGTCAACCCCTGACGCTCGACCTGGATAACCAGTTCGCCGCCATCAATGGACACGCCCGCAATTACATCTGGCAGTCCGACTTCACGGGCAACAGCCCGGCCAGAGAAGCCCACATCGTCCATGGTTACATCTTTGACGAGCGGAAGCGTCAGCGAAACCTGCGCTTCGCCATATCCGCCGACGATCGCCGGGTCCATTCCAAAACGAGAAATAAACCCGAGCGGCTCATGATCCAGAAGAGCGAGAACGGTCGCTGTTGCGCCAGCAACATTCATCTCAATTTCGCCGGGACCGCCTCTGATGTGAAGCGCAGTGGCGGCAAAATGCCCCGAATTAATTTGCAGTCGGTCATTGGCAATGTCGATATAGGCGCGGTCCACCCAGGCATCGAACCTGTCACCTTTCAGGTACCCACGTCCCCCTACGCGCTGGAGAGGTGGTAACTCACCCAAATATTTCACGGTCGCGCCAGACAGTGTGAATTCAAGATCAAGCGCCTCATCCGGTAGCTTCTCCTGCCGGTCCGCTGCGGCAATCATGCCGCCCGCAAGGTCGATATTGATCCGCGCACTAGTGATCGTCCCGCCGCTCACGTTCGCTGAGAACCATTTCCGGGCCCCCTTTGCCAGCGGAACCGGCCAAATATCCCTTAACCGCTCTGACAATATATTGGAGGCTTCGCCTTGCGCGGAGATTGCAGGCGACTCCGGATGGTCGGCTATCCGGCCGGACAGGGCGAGTACACCTTCGCCAACACGAATAGACAGAGCGCTGATATCGGCGGCAAGATTGTCAAAGTCCAACCGACCTGTGAATGAAATTGCGTCAATGTTTGCGACGCCCTCTGTGAATCCCTCAATGTCGAGGAAGAGGTCTTTCGCATTGAGCGCGACGGTCGCACCGGAGATATGAAACCCTTCCGGCTGATCATAAACAGCGTTGCCACTTAAAGTGCCTTTGTTGTTTCCCGCTTCAAAGTCCAACCGTTTGAGCAGCAAGATATTCTCTGCAGGATCAAGCGTGAGTGCGACCGTCGCCCCATCAATTAGGAAGGGCTCTGACCGGTCGGGAAAGTGCGCCGTTCCAGCGTCGATGGTGAGATCCAACTCAGCGCCTAACCAGACACCGTTTTTCCCAATTGTGACGGTGCCATCTCCCGCGACAGGTGCGTCCAGCAAAGCAAGGTGAGAAAATACGGGAGCGTTGCGCGCAAGAGCCGCCGGTACAAACCCACTTCCCTTCACGTCAAACCGGACCCTGTCAGCCCCGGCCGGCGCACTTCCCAACATTTCCAGATCTAGCCTTGCTTCACCCGCGAACAGCTCGGCATCAAGGTAGGCCGTTACACCGTCAAGGCTTCTGCTCAGCTCAAGGGTCGCATCATCTGTTTGCCACTCCACCTGGTTCACTTTGTCGATGAAGCGTAACGCGCCGCTGCGAATACCGAAGGACTGGAGCTCACCGAGAAGCCCCTCTTCGCTTGGAGGTGCTGCCAGCTGCGTCATCACGTCTTCAAGACCGATCAACGCTTCTGCGTCTGCCTGATCAGGATCGTCAGTGAGCGCCAGTTGGACACCCGTGTCTGGTCGGCGCACGATCGCTGCGCTTACGCCAACCAGCTCCACGCTTTGCAGTGCCACATTTCCACGGAGCAGTGATCTGGCTCTGAGATCAATCCGGATTTCAGGGACCGTGACCACAGGTTCGTCCGTGGCATCATAAAGTTCAGCACCTAAAAGACTGATCACCAGCTGTCGATCTTCCGGGACCCATCGAAGCATCGTGTCTTGCAGGGTTAGCGTTCCCTGCTGCAATTCCGCATTGGCCTGTTCCAGGATCGTTTCATTGAGGAAGCTGAGCGGAATCGGTCCAGCCGCCAACCGCCAGACAAGCAAAGCCAAAAGGACCGTCGTCGCCGTCACAAGAACGCCGAGCGCTTCCAGTCCGTATTTAACCGCTGGCCGGATCAAATCTATTACCGCCTCATTCTCGCTGCTGAGTGTCGCTGGGTAGATCAGCCGACAGCCTCAGAGCGCCTAATCATCCCGTCCAAGACGCCCATGGCCTTCACCATCAAGGTGCCTATCGACTCTTGACCTAGATGTCTCATAAATATGGCATCAAGGTGTTGAAATATCTCAAACTCAGCTAGTTTCTGCCGAAGATTTGAAGCTTCCCATTTGCCTCCACATTCGCGTAGCCCCTTCTCGCTGACCTTGATTAGAAAGAGACCTGAAAATATGGCCAAAGAGCTTAAAGAGGGCTTGAAAGCCCCCGCCTTTTCCCTCCCGACCGATGGCGGTGGCAAGATCCGCCTGGCCGACCTCAAAGGCAAGAATGTTGTGCTCTATTTCTATCCAAAGGACATGACCCCTGGGTGCACAACAGAAGCTATCGACTTTTCAGGGCATGGCGCTGCCTTCAAGAAGGCAAACACTGTGGTGATCGGTGTCTCAAAAGACAGTGTCGAGCGACATGACAAGTTCAAAGCAAAACACGATTTGACGGTGACCCTCGCTTCCGACGAGAGTGGCGCCATGCTGGAAAAGTACGGCGTCTGGCAGGAAAAGAAGCTCTACGGCAAAGTCTTTATGGGGATCGTGCGGTCCACCATTTTGATCAATGCTGAGGGTAAAATCGCGAAAATCTGGCCTAAAGTTCGGGTCAAAGGGCATGCTGATGAGGTTTTAGAGGCTGCGAAGGCCCTTTAGATGCCGTCCGAACTTGGCTCACAACCGTTCGCCACGGTCGGCGAGGCAGCCCTAGCCGTGCTTCAGACGGCCGACGCTGATGCGAAGGCTGATTTGGCACAAAAGGTTGGGGCCGCCTGGGCCGACGGGGCGCTGAGCTTTGCCTTTGGCAGCACACCGCCTCCGGACCGCCCTGCGCGTCCGGCGTGTCCTGAGCTGCGCCTGCCGCGAAACATGCCCCGCAGACGTGCCGGGGGCGAAAAAGGTCGCTTTGCCCTCTTACATTCACTCGCCCATATTGAGCTGAATGCAATCGATCTCGCCTTTGACATGGTGGCCCGTTTCGGGCCCAGCCAGCCTCAGAATTTCACCGCCGACTGGATCAAGGTTGGCAGCGAAGAAGGTAAGCATTTCAACCTCTTAAATGCTCGCCTTAAAGCGCTCTCCGGGGCCTATGGAGACCTGCCTGCCCACGATGGACTGTGGGATGCCGCTTTTGCCACCCGCCACGATCTGCTGGCACGATTGGCGGTGGTGCCAATGGTGTTGGAGGCGCGCGGCCTGGACGTCACGCCGCCCATGATCGACAAACTCATGCGCGCAGGCGACGCAACAAGTGCCGAAATACTCGGCATTATCTATGAGGAGGAAAAAGGCCATGTGGCGGCCGGAAGCCGCTGGTTTGCCTCAGAGATTGCAGCTCAGAAGCTTGATGCGGAAAGCACTTTCCACGATCTGGTCCGCCGCTATTTCAAGGGTGATCTGAAGCGCCCGTTCAACGACGCGGCACGGGCAGCTGCCGGTCTGTCTTCACGCCTATATGAGCCTCTCGCCAACCGTCCAAAAGAGGTCTGAAATCCGTATGAGGTCCGAGGGGATCGGCAGCAGGTGCGCGTGATCCTGAGATTTCACAAAATCTCATAGAGATTTGGGTGTGGAAAACCCATTTTTGTCGGGTGAGCTTTAAGGTTAATACGATATGTTAAGGTCCATCTGTTGAAATCTTTGTCAATATAGGATGAAATCGCATCCTAGTTTGCCTGTGGGTTGCAAGGGGTTGTAGAGGGGCATGATTGACACCATCGCAAGATTGATGGATCGGGCGCACGTAATGGTCGCCCACCTGTATGCTGAGCGTCAGATTTATCTGCGAAGCCATGGGCATGTGCAGTTTATTTCACTGTCGCCAATTGCGCAGATTGGTATGGCAGCCATTGCCGTGGGCTTTCTGTCGTGGGTTGCATTCACATCTGTGAATGTTGTTTTCAAAGAACAAATTATCGCGTCCAAGGACCGTCGCTTTGTGAAGGTCCAGGCGGCTTATGAAGAACGCATTGCGCAGATGCAGGCATCCTATGACGATCTGAACGGCCAGTTGATTCTGGCGCAAGAACGCTTCATTGCGACGACCCAGGAACTGGAAGCCAAGCACGACCAGATCGCTGACGTGCTCAGTCATCGCGAAGCAGCTGTTCAGACGCTGACCAATTTGCGGACGCGTATTGCTGAAACCCAACATCGCAGGTCGGGCAACGGACGCAGCAACAAAGTTATGATGTCGCTGGCAGAAGCGCCGGGCGCGCCAAGGGTCTCTCGATCCGAAACTGTAACGACACTTGGCACTGCCGATCGGGGATCGAGCCTTTTTGATGTTCTTGCTGACGAAACGCCGCTCATGTTTGGCGGGTTGTTGCGGGGGTCCGTCTTTGGCGATCGGTCGGATGTTGATCTCGACACACGTCTTTCCAGCCTTAATCAGGCGCAGCAGAGCCTGATTAACGCGATGGAAGAAACGACGGACAAAGAAATTCGCGAGCTTGAGCAGGTCATTGCCCTGACAGGGGTGACATCGCCGGAAGAATTCATGGAGCGGGTTGACGCGGGCGACCATGCGAGCGGTGGTCCTTATATTGATCTTGTTGGCAGCGACGGCCTGGCTGGGGGCGGCACTGCGACTTCGTTCAACAGACAAGTCCGACGGATCGCGCAGAATCTTGATCACCTGGCCGCCTTGAACTTTACTGTCGGTCTGCTTCCGCTGGCCTCACCGCTGGAAACCTATCGCGCGACGAGCAGTTTTGGCCCCCGGATGGATCCATTTAAAGGTCGCATGGCCTTTCACTCGGGCCATGATATGGGAGCTCCCTACAACACCCCTGTGTACGCACCTGCCCCTGGTGTCGTTACCTATGCAGATTGGCGCGGACCCTATGGGCGCATGATCGAAGTTGATCATGGCAATGGGTTTCGCACTCGCTATGCTCATCTCAACAAAATCAACGTGTCCGTAGGCGAAGAGGTGAGTTTTCAGGATTTGATCGGGAAAGTTGGATCTTCTGGTCGATCAAGTGGTCCACACCTTCATTATGAAGTGTGGTTTGATGACCAGATTAGAGATCCATCAAAGTTCATTGAGGCAGGTAGGTATGTTTTCACGCACGAAGGATAATGAAAAGCCAGTGAGCGCGCAGCCAGCACCACAGCGGCGTCCAAACTCACGTACGGCGCCATCAATCATCTCCAATGACCTTGTCGTTCAAGGCAATCTGATTGCTGGTGGCGATATTCAGATCGACGGAACGGTTGAGGGCGATATTCGCTCTGCATCGATCACGATCGGAGAGCAGGCTTCCATCAGCGGTGAAGTAGTCGCAGACGATATTGTGATCCGCGGTCGCGTCGTTGGCGGTATTCGCGGCCGCCGCGTACAGCTATGTTCCACATGTCATGTGGAAGGCGACATTCTTCATGAAGCGCTTGCTGTTGAAACAGGCGCGTTCTTTGAAGGCAATTGCCGGCATTCAGATGACCCTTTGGCTGAGAATGCACAGGCGAGCGAACCGGCTCGCGCGG
>NZQM01000022.1 GCA_002695905.1 Parvibaculum sp. | reverse complement strand
GAGCGGGAACACCATTAGTGTCTCGCACGGGGGGACTAGTGCGACCACGGCGGCGGCGGCCCGAACATCCCTTGGGGTCACTAACGCTGGCTCATACACTGGTCAAGTTGAAACGGCGGCGGACAAGACGTACACCCTTGATCCCGGGGCCGTGTCTGCCCGAACCATTACAGGCTTCTACATCAAGTCTGCGTCTGGTACCTGCACCGCAAATCTGAAAGTTGGGTCGAATGTTGTCAAGGCTGCCAGTGTGACGAGCAGCACTGGAGACCAGACTTCGCTCGCAAATACTGCCGTGGCTATTGACGACGTGATCACTCTCGTGGTTTCGTCAAACTCTTCGGCAGTCGATGTGATCTTTTCCGTGGAATACACAGAGTGACTCCCTCTAAGTGGCTTTTCTTCCCGGCTCCAGCAGCTACGGGGCTGACGGTTGCAACTTGCACGGGTTGGCAGCCGGGGTCTACGATTGTTCGGGCTTCATTGGGGTGGAGTGCCGCGAGTGATGGTTCGGGTAGCACCAAGCTGATGCTCCGGAGTGACAGCCACGGTGCGTTCCTTCAATTTACCGATGGGACGGCCGCCAGTGCTTGGCTTTCGAGCTTCTCTTCCCATGGTCTCCGGGTCACTGATTCCAACTCGGATGTCTACCAGTGGAGTGGCGGGTCGATGTCAATTTTCGCAACCAAGTTTGTCAAGTTTCCCTTGGCTAACTGGTCAGGAACACTTCCTGCCAGCGGTACAAACGCTTCAACCGTGGAACTTTTTTCATGAATACTATTCACCAGTTTGCTTCTATCGCCAAGAACCTCAGTGGAACGAGTGCCAGTCTTGCGGATCTTGCCTATAACTACAAGAGCGTGGCTCCTCGAACCGCCCTTGATGATGCGCATATCGACGTTCTTGTCGCGGAAGCCGAAGGCATGATTGCCGCCGCTAATGCGTTAAAGAGTGTTGAGTATGAGCCGACCCCAGAGCCAGACCCTGATCCGGAGTGATTATGGAATGTCCCCCACCGATGGTGTATTTCGACGTGGATCGTTCCGTTGAAGACGGGATTACCAAGTCTGTCGGGTGGGATTGGACGCCGACAAGGCAGGTTTATACGAAATATGAGGACAACCGCACCAGCTATCACAAGACTTTGTGGTTGTCAGGCGAGGCAAATCTAACCAACTGGCGTCCAAAGATGTCGGTGGTGAAGTATCGCCATAGTATTGACATAGATCCATGGCTTCGCCCTAAGGTCGCAGAAGGATCCCCTGTTTGCTTCGAAAATGGGGCCGTGGTCGGTTATTGGGAGGCGAGGCTTCTGACGGCAGCGTCTGTGACAATCGACATCAGCTGGCAAGTGGATCTGTTCGACAGGGCAGATTTCAATCAAGACGGGGTGGTAGACGCCGAGGATCTGGGGCTGTTCATGGTGTGGTTCGGTACCGATAATGAGTGGTACGATCTGGATGGCGACGGCGAGGTAGGCGGGTACGATCTTGGTCTTTTGTTTAGCAGATGGACTTGACGTAGGCCAAGGATGCGGTATGATTCGCTCCAATGGACCTTGACCAAGACCAAATCGACTACTATTCCGTCCCCGCCCTCAGCCACAGCAGGCTCAAAGACATCCGCCATTCCCCCGGGCATTTTCGGTGGAAGATGGACAACGCCGAGCCAGCCACTGATGCGATGAATCTGGGGAGTCTCGTCCATGCCATGGTGCTTGAGCCCCATGTCTTGGCGAGCCAATTCGTTGCGTCCCCGAAGTTCGATCGCCGGACCAAGGTTGGGAAGGAGGAGCGGAGCAAGTTCTTCGCTGACCATCCCGACAAGAAGGTTGTGACGGTGGACGAGTGGGAGCAAGCGACTCTCATGGCTGACGCGGTCCTCGCACACCCGGGGGCAGGAAGTCTGGTGGACAATGTCATTGCCCATGGGTCAGCCGAGCGGGAGGTTTACTGGGAGGACGCGAGGGGTATTAATCGCAAGGCCAAGGTGGACGGGTTGTATTACGGTGACCATGGTGATCAATCGGTTCCGTCCTATGTCATTGACTTGAAGACCACTATTGACGCAAGTCCGGGTGGTTTCAGGAAGTCGATTTCAAAGTATTGTTATGGCACGCAGATGGCGTACTACGTCGAGGCTGCGAACACGGCAATGCGTGGTGCTGTGATCATTGCGGTATCAAAGACCCCGCCCTTTGGCGTGGGTCTTTACAGGTTCAACAGCGAGGCAATCGACAGGGCCGCCCTTGTCGTCAGCCGCTGGCTGGACGTATACGAAAAGTGTACGAAGGAGGGCGTTTGGCCCACATATTGGGACATCCAAAACGTGGATGTCCCGGACTGGTTTCTCACCTCGAATGGAGTAGACCGTGAAAGAATTGATGACCGCCCTGTCGGCGGCACAAAAAGCCATCAGGTCAGTTGGGAAGGATGCTAAGAACGATTTCGCCAAGTACGACTACGTCTCTGCTGAGACCATGATCTCGGAGTGCCGGAGGGCACTGCACAAAGCCGGGCTTGTCTTTTCCCGCACCGCTTGGGAGATGAAGACCACTGACTTTGGTGTGACCGTGGTTTCCAAGTATGTTCTCAACCACCCCGAGAGTGGCGAGCAGATTTGCATGTCCAGCGAGATGGTCGTTCCCCCTGCCCAGAAGCAGCTGGATAAGGCGACTCTTGCCGCCCTGACAACAAGTCTGAACTACATGCTTCGTGACATGCTTCTCATTCCCCGGGCGGACGAGCCCGAGGTTGACAACATGCCCGAGCCGGTGTCGGCACCGAAACCGACTGCGAAGAAGAAGCCTGCCCCGAAGGTAGACTCCTCTGGCAGCAATGCCTTGCAGGCTGCTCTGGCTTTGGTCATCGGCGGCAAGGCGAACCCCACTGACTATGAGGCCGCTTTGTTCCGGCACGCCTCAGCCCAATACGACCGGGAGTTCCGGTCGGTCGAGCAGTTGCCTGACGAGTACGTCAAGCGAGTGGTCGAAGCACACGATGTCAAGATCGAGGCGGCGACCGCCGATGATCGAGCCCTCTTTGGAGATAAGGATTGATGGCATACGAAATGAAGGATATGAGCGGAAGTCTCTTCCGCGAACAGGAAAAGAAGAGCGAGAAGTCGCCTGATTACACCGGCAAAGTGAAGATCGACGGCAAGGAACTTCGCCTTGCTGGGTGGATCAAGCAGACGAAGTCGGGCGACAGCTACCTTTCACTTGCTCTCAGCGAACCACGGGTTTCTGGTGGGCAGAATGAAGCCCCGCCTGCCAAGGCTTCCCACGACGACATCCCGTTCTGAGGTGAACTATGAATGAGCCTGAATGGCTTTCGATTACTGAGTTTGCCGGGAGGCTTTGCCTCTCCCGGCACACGGTCGAGGGGTTGGTCAAGACTGGGGGGCTGAAGGTGTTTAACATCTCCCCCGGGCGACACCGCCCGACATATCGCATCCCGGCCAGTGAGCTAGGGACGGCATTGCAGATCATGCAGGACACGGCCCACACTTCGCACGGAGGCGACCATGGGGCACGACAAGAATCGTCCGCTGTACGAGACGGCGAGCGACCGGAGTCATGAGGCCAGAGCTTTTCCTGTCATCGCCGGGCATCTGTCCCGGCGGTGGCGGGTTGAGGTTAACCCAAAGAAGATGCCCCACAAGCATTTCTCTGATTGCGTGATGATTGGTCGGGATGGCAAGGTCCGTGCTTACGTCGAATACAAGAAGCGCGGCATGAGCTGGGGTGATTTCCCCACGATCATGCTCAGTGCCTCCAAGTATTTGCGATTGGATTAGGTGCGAAACCTGCCTGACGTTGGAGCTTACTTCGCGGTAGAGGACAAATCCGGGTCGATCAAAATGGTAGACCTGCACAGCCCTGCCTCGGGGATGTTCGTTGTCTGGGGAGGCCGGACAGTTTCAACAAGAGATTCCATGGACATTGAGCCGGTATGTCATTTTCCGGTTCGCTCATTTGAGGAGGTCGGTTATGTCAATGACACGGGCGGAGAGGCACCGCCGAACTGCTGAGGTAATATCAGTCATGCTTGGTGGCCGTCCCGGGGATTGGCCAGATCGTTCTGCGGAGTCAATCCGGGCGAAGACTGTCTGGTACGGCGTGATGAGGGACGCTTGCCCCCAGATGGCTTTAAAAGAATTGATGGTGGCGGGTGGCAGGTCGGATACGGCTCATTCGTCTGCGTTGACACATGTTCAGGCATGGCAGCGATTGCCTTGGAAAGATAGGTTTGGGTGGCTTGTGCTGGTCGAGGGAATGGTGTCTACGCATCGCGGTAAGAACGGTTGGACCGTGGCGAAGTCTATTCAGGAATGCCTTGAGGCCGTCCAGCTGGCGGCCTCTGAGATGCCGTCCAGATCACCAAGGTCTATGCGAAAGAAGGTCCGCGTGAAGGGCCACTATGACGAACGCTGATCCATGGGCCCTGTTGAGGGGCCTTTTCCCAAAGTGGGATCCCACTGTCGAAGAGTCCGGGCTGTTCAGGCGGGCATTCGATACTCGCCGGGGCGATCTCTTGGTCGCTGCGGTTGAGGAATACCGTACTTATTACAGGTATCGGGAGCCCAATCTGGGCTCAATTCTGACCAAATACGCTGAGTATTTTCGGGCTTCCGCGACTTCTCCTGAATCTGACAAGGACGACTTTCTAGAAAGCGAGGAGGAGGATCGGTCTCAGTTTGAGCGATCCAACCGGCGAATATCCCATGACCTAGACCTCTTGACAGGATCCGATTTGGAGCTGATCATTGGGGAACTTGGTAAGATGCCGTCAATGGCTATGTTCGTGGGCAGGCTGAAGCCTTCTCATGGAGAGTGGACTCCGATACAAAGGGGGATGGTATGGGCAAAGGCGGATCAAATGGGGCTCATCGCTGGGAGTTCGTCGTCAACAGCACCCCAAAGCCTCAGCCAAGGCCAAGGTTGACAAAGGCGGGGAGGGCCTACAACCCCAAATCTGCTGACTTCTACAAGATGCACGTTGGCATGGCTGCCAAGCAAGCGATGCAAGAGGCTCCGACGCCACTGTCGGGGCCTCTTGAATTAGAGATAATCTTCTATATGCCAAGGCCCAAGAGGCTGCCGAAAACAGCCATGGACGTTCCTCACATCTGTCGGCCGGACACGGACAACCTGATCAAAAGCACTCAGGATGCCCTGCAAATGGCCTCGGTCGTGGGTGACGACTGCTGCTTCTACAAGCTGACAGCCTCAAAGTTTTATGCTGACCATGATTCTCCAGCTAGGGCTGTAATACGCATTATCCTTGCTGAGAAAGCGTTGGAAGCCTAGAATGACAGGTGACACGGCAAGATGACACTGAATCGTACGAGCCTCATCTTTGTCATTCTTGCTGTGTCGTTGGCGGTTGGGTGCGGTAAGAAGCGAATATTGCGTGAGGCGAACCATATTCAGGGCCTTGCAGCAGAGAGTCTCGTTCTTGCAGAAGACATCGTGGTTCATTCCTCGGATCCCGAAGTCATCTCGATGGCTTCGAAGATTGCCGGGAAACAGGAACAGATCATCGGCAAGGCCATCAACGTTTCTTTGGCCACGACCGATGTGGAGGACCGGGCCGATGGGTATTCGGCTTGGTGGGGGGACTTCTTCGTTGGATCCATCGAGAATGTCAAGTGGGTTGTGATAGCCAGCATCGTTGCTGTTGTGGCTTTTGTTGGCACCCGAGCAAAGCTCTGGTCCTTCTTGGGATCTTTGCTGCGGCCCTCCAAATCGGGTTCCTCATTGTCATAATGGGTAATCTGCCCCGGCACCCGGATCTCAATGGAGACGGAGTCGTTGGTGGCGATGACCTAGGGATTATTTTGGAGCATTGGGATGGCTGAGTCCAAGCCAGATTGGAACCGCATTGCGAGTATGGTTCAGACGGCGACTCTTGTGATTGCGATATCGGGTGTATTTATGGCCCTCGGCCGTGACAGGGCGACCATTGTTGTCAATAGCAGCGATCTGAGGGAACTAGGTAATGTTGCCCAAGACCTCCTCAAGGCACAGGTTACAACGACATCCAATGATGTATTACACTTGGAGATGCTGAACGAACTTCGTCGCCGGGTGGATGCGATTGAAAGGAGCCAGCCATGAATCTGGGTTTGACACGCGAGGAGCTTCGTGGTGAGGTTGGCCGCTTCCTCGGCTATGGCCGGGATTACGGTTCATATAACGACTACCAAAAGGACGACGTGGATTCTTGGATCAGGAGGGGGCTGCGGCAGTTCTACTCGCCGCCGCCCATTCCGGGTGCCACCAAGAGCCATGAGTGGAACTTCCTTCGGCCCACTTCAACGCTGGCGACGGTGGTAAGCACTGCCTCCTACACCCTGCCCATCGAGGTTGGCGGCCTAGTCGGCGATCTCGTCTTCGCCTCGGAGCAGGCAAAGCCATCGGTCGAGGTCTTGAACTACCAGAGGTTTTTGGAAGCGAAGATCACGAATCCCACTCGGACAGGTAGGCCGATCTATGCAACTGCCACCCCAACGCAAACGACGGATGTCAGCCCCGCTGCTCCGATGTCATGGACGCTGGAGTTGTGGCCGGTCCCGGACAAGGTCTACAGCTTGACGTATCGGTACTCCGCGATCCAGCAGGACGCCTTTGACATTGACACTATTGATGTCCTTGGAACAACTGTCACTCTCAGAAGCACGTCAACCACTTGGCCCAGCTGGGCTGGTGATGCGACCTTGGGTTCCAACAACTACGAACTCAAGACCAACAAAAGGCTGACGGACACTACTTTGCAGCTTTGCGGTGGCGGCCCCGCTCTGACCAATCAGAAGTACCTGCTTCAGCCGAACGTGTTGCCGGGCGGTGCCCAGCACGCCGAGGCTATTGTGGCATCGTGCCTCTCTATCGCCGAGGAGTATGGCGAAACGCCATCCACTCGGTATCGAGAATTGTTCGTGCAAAGGCTGATGGCCTCAATCGCCATCGACGGTCAAGGGTACACCTCCGAAAATCTCGGCCAGAACCTTGATCATTCGGATGGCCCCTCTTCATACAACAAGTACCGGCTCG
>NZQM01000021.1 GCA_002695905.1 Parvibaculum sp. | reverse complement strand
CTTCAAAGGCGCCTCAATCGATCTGAAGGATGGATATATTCACTTCTCGACCGCAGCGCAGGCGGCAGAAACAGCTGCCCTCCATTTCACCGGGCGACAAGGCCTCGTTCTTGTGAGCGTTTCGATCAAGGCTCTGGGAGATGCGCTTAAGTGGGAAGCATCGCGCGGTGGCGAACTCTTCCCTCACCTTTATATGCCGCTCGAGATGAGCCATGTCATCCGTGTGAACGATCTTCCAGTGGGGCCGGATGGGAAGCATCAGTTTCCCGCGCATATCCAAGCCGCAGGAGAGAGCTCATGAGCCTCTCTTCACTTGCGCTACCCTTCCTGCGCTTGATGGACCCGGAACAGGCACATCAGGCAACCCTGTTGGCGCTGAAGGCGGGCTTGGGTCCGTGCGGCAAGAAAGACCCAGAAGCGCTGGGCATTGATCTGCTGGGCATGCACTTTCCCAATCCGTTGGGCATTGCCGCAGGCTTCGATAAAAACGGGGAAGTGCCCGACGCAATGCTGAAGCTGGGTTTTGGCTTTGCGGAAGTGGGCACCACAACACCGCGCCCTCAATCTGGGAACCCCAAGCCCCGTATCTTCCGTCTTCAGCAAGACCGTGCGGTCATCAACCGTCTCGGCTTTAACAATGAAGGCCATGAAGCAATGGAAGCGCGGCTCAAAAAACGCGCGGGGCGCGGCGGCATTGTCGGCGTCAATCTGGGGGCAAACAAGGACACAGAAGATAAAGCAGCCGACTATGTGACCGGCATCAAACGCTTTGAAAGCCTTGCAAGCTACTTCACCGTCAATGTGTCATCCCCCAACACGCCTGGCCTGCGGGGCTTGCAAAGCCGAGCGGAATTGGAAGATCTGCTTGGCCGTGTGCTGGAAGCACGCGAAGGGCAAACGCCGGTGTTGCTAAAAATCGCCCCCGACCTTGTCTATGAGGAACGTGAAGACATCGCGGCCGTTGTGCTGGAGAGTGGCGTGGACGGTCTCATCGTCTCCAACACGACCATCGCGCGTGACGGTCTCGTATCCGGTCGGCATGCGGACGAAACCGGCGGGCTCTCAGGCGCGCCCTTGATGGACATGGCGACAGATGTGTTGGCAGACATGCGCCGCCTCACCAAGGGCACGATACCCTTGATCGGTGTTGGCGGTGTGTCTTCGGGCACGGATGCCTACAAAAAAATCAGAGCTGGTGCATCGCTCGTGCAGCTTTACACAGCGCTCACATTTCGGGGTGCAGACCTTGTTACCAAAATCAAACGAGATCTCGCGTCCAATCTGAAGCGGGATGGGTATAAACGTCTTGAAGATGCTATTGGCGTCGACGTCGGAGTCTAGAGCATACTTCAACAAAAAGTTGCAGACTTTTGTGGTTCGAAAATGCGACCAAAAAAAACAGATCGAAGACAGGAGAGCAAACGAATGAGCGTCACTATTTATCACAATCCTCGGTGTTCCAAATCTCGCGCAACCCTCGCACTGATCGAGGAAAAAGGGGTGGTGCCACAGATCATCGAATATCTGAAAGAAGGTCCGGACGCGGCGACGCTGAAACGCGTGCTCGACATGCTCGGAAAATGCCCGCGGGACATTCTCCGCAAAGGGGAAGATGCCTACAAAGAACTGGGCCTCGGTGACACCTCGAAAACAGAAGATGACTTGATTGCAGCAATGGTGGCCCACCCAATCCTTATCGAACGCCCCATCGTTTTGTCCGGGGACAAGGCGGCACTTGGACGCCCGCCTGAGCAGGTGCTCGATATTCTCTAAGTCGTTGTGGCGAGTGCTGCGGTCAGCCTCGGATAGTAACGCCCAAGCGCGAAAGCGCGTGTGATGTTAAAGAGCGCAAGCGTCGCCCAAAGCCCGTGATTGCCAAAAGGCAACAACAGATACCAGAAGACAAAGAAGGCCCCGGTTGAGACGAAGGAGGCGTTACGCATTTCCCGTGCGCGGGTGGCGCCAATGAAAATCCCGTCGAGCTGAAAACAGGCGACGGAAATGAACGGCATAAACGCGGCCCAGGGGAGATAAAGTCGTGCGGCCTCTCTGACCTCTGGGCTGGTCGTCAGGAAATCAATCCAATAGCCGCCGAGCAGGAGAAATCCTGAAGTGAGCAATATCGAGAGAATGATTGCCCAAAAGCTCGTGAGCTTTACGGCCTCTGAGAACCGATTGCGGTTTTTGGCACCAATAGCAGAGCCAACCAGCGCTTCGGCCCCAAAGGCAAAACCGTCCAGAAAAAACGCGCTGAAGGAGACAAACTGCATCAGCACAGCATTGACGGCAAGGATCGTGTCGCCTTGACGCGCCCCTTCCATGGTGAAAAAGCTGAACGCAAGCAGCAGCACCAGTGTGCGGATCATGATGTCGCGATTAACCGACAGCGTGGCGGAGATTTTCTCCCAGGCGCTGATGGCGTACCAGGACCAGCGACCTGCATAGTGCCGAAGAAGGGTGATTGCGATGCCGAGACCCACAAAAGCTGTGGCGATTTCCGCAATCACCGTCCCCGCTGCAATGCCAGCAACACCCCAGCCGAAGCCGAGAACAAAGAGCGCATCAAGGCTCGCATTGACACCATTCAGGAAAATTTGCAGCACCATCGCAAGCCGCGTTTGCTGCATACCGACAAGCCAACCCAGAACAGCATAGTTCGCAAGCGTAAAAGGCGCGCTCCACATGCGAATGGCGAAATAGGTCTGGGCTTCTTGCTCAACCGCATCGCTTCCCTGCACGAGCTGAAAGGCAATCCAGTTGAGCGGTAGCTGCAAGAGTAGCAGTCCGATGCCAGCGACCCCGGCAATGAGGAGTGCACGCCCAAGCGTCGCGCGAATTTCACTGGCATCATTCGCACCGTACGCCTGGGCGGTGAGGCCCGTCGTGCCCATGCGCAGGAACCCGAAGGCCCAGAAGAGAAAGGTGAAGATGAGCGCGCCAACCGCAACAGCACCAATGAGTGAGGCATCGCCCAGCTGACCGATCACCGCCGTATCCACGATCCCCAGAAGAGGTGTGGAAAGCCCCATCAGAATAATGGGCGTGACGAGCGTCAACACCCGTCTGTGTGTGATCGGTGTATCGGGGGCGGTGCGCACGAACTGTCTTAGGTTTCTTCTGGCGGCTTCAGTAGGAAGTGACCGTGTGCAGCCGCAATTGCTTTCGTATGTTCATCCTGCCAGGCTTCCACATGCACGTTGGCGACGCGCCGACCATGCTTGGTAATGCGCGCCCGTGCAAACGTGTCCTGTGGCTTCCCGGAGCGGAGATAATCAATCGTGAGATCGATCGGTTTTGGGAGAACCTCACCGCCTGTCTCATAGGCAAGCTGAAGGATCGCCGTGGTTTCGAGGAAAGAGCCGATGACACCGCCATGGAGAGCGGGGAGCACAGGGTTTCCGATAATCTTGTGGTCGAACCTCAGCACGGTGGTGATTTCCGTGCCTTTCTGATCGACCTCCATTCCAATGAACTTAGCGTAGGGGATAGCGTCAATCAGCGCATTCAGGTCAACTTTAGTTCCCGCTTCGCGTGCCTGTTTCAGAATTTCCATGAGTTCAGCCCTCTGCCTTTTTTATGAGGCCAGCCTCGGCCGCGTCGCCAGGCGACATGGATCTGTTCGCAGCAAGCATGAAGGCGCCGACGGATGTGGCGATCGGGTCGCCAATATCGTCGTGATAGGCGGTGCCGCGGACGAATGCGATGTTCCGGGTGACTTTGTAGCAGTGTGCGTGGGTGGTCAGGTCCAGCTTCGGTGTTGCCGGCTTCATATAGTCGATGCGCAAATCAAG
This sequence comes from Parvibaculum sp., assembly GCA_002695905.1. Lineage (GTDB taxonomy): Bacteria > Pseudomonadota > Alphaproteobacteria > Parvibaculales > Parvibaculaceae > Mf105b01. Next base: position 14,039 of record NZQM01000021.1, on the reverse strand, counting down.
CGTCGCGATGGCCATCCGTTCGGGCAGGGAGAGTTGCACCGCAACCCCCGAAATATTGTCGAGCGCCGACGTAATCACACCGCCATGAATAACGCCTGTGTCTGGGTTGCCGATGAGCTTTTCGTCATACGGTACCCGCATCCAGGCTTCGCCTTCTTTCGCGTCTAGGATTTCCATTCCAATAGCCTTGGCGAAAGGTACGTGGGAAATCAGAACATCCCGCATGAGATCGAGGTTTTCTTTGATTGTTTTTTCGTCCATCAGCTTGTCCGTATCTGGTGCTCCCCGAGGGCGATAGCTAGGCGCTTATGCGCCCCTGCGTCAAGGAAACTGGGGCGCTGACTAAACTAGACCACGGTCTACTCATCTCTATAATCCGCAGCATAGATATTCAAAAGGTGGAATTGACATGAGCAAACTTCCCAAAGCTTGCATCATCGGCGCGGGCTGCAGTGGCTTTTCAACGGCAAAGGCACTTCAGGACAAAGGCATTCCCTTCGACATATTTGAATTGTCAGACACTGTCGGTGGCAATTGGGCCTATGGGAACAAGAACGGCATGTCTGCGTGCTACTCGTCATTGCACATCGATACATCCAAATACCGTATGCAGTTCGAGGACTTCCCGATCCCGGATGACTATCCGGACTTTCCGCACCATTCGCAGGTGTTGGATTACTTCAACGCCTATCTGGATCACTTCGGACTGCGTAAGAAAGTGACCTTCAACACAGCCGTCACCCATGTAGACCGAATGGAGGATGGTACCTGGAAAGTGACGTTGGACCGGTCCGCCGCCGGCGGACCGTCTCAGGATGTCGACTATTACGATGTTCTCTTCGTGTGCAATGGACATCACTGGTCGCCACGCTGGCCGACGCCCGCGTTCGAAGGGGAATTTGATGGCGTCCAGATGCATGCTCATTCCTATCTTTCCCCGTTTGAGCCGCATGATTTTCGCGGCAAGAACATCATTGTCGTGGGCATGGGCAATAGCGCGATGGATATTGCCTCGGAACTTAGCCAAAAGCCCATCGCGAAAAACCTATGGGTCGCGGCACGTCGCGGTGTCTACGTCATGCCGAAATATATCGGTGGACAGGTGGCTGATAAGGCGTCACTCCCGACATGGATCCCCCTATGGGCACAACGAAAGCTCGCCGCGATGGCGATCAAACGGGCGGTGGGCAATATGGAAGATTATGGATTGCCCAAGCCCGATCATGCGCCTCTTGAAGGTCATCCCTCAGTGTCCGGCGAATTCCTGACCCGAGTGGGATGCGGCGACATAAAAATGAAGCCCAATATTGAACGCTTTGAAGGGGGGCAGGTGCGTTTCACCGATGGCACGACCGAAGAAGTGGACATCATCGTGTACGCCACCGGCTACAATGTTGAATTCCCCTTCTTTGACCCGGAATTCCTGTCGGCGAAGGATAATCATCTGCCTCTGTTTAAAAGGGCTATTCGGCCTGACGTGCCGAACCTATTTTTCATGGGGCTGGCCCAGCCGCTCCCCACGCTCATTAACTTTGCCGAGCAGCAGGCGAAATGGCTGGCCGCCCATCTTGTCGGTGATTATGCTCTGCCATCAGAGGCTGAAATGGAGGTGGCCATCGTCGCAGACGAGAAGCTTTATCTTGGCCATTTCTACGAGTCGCCGAGACACAAGATGCAAGTCGATTTCAACCGCTACGTGAATGATCTCAAGAAAGAATGGAAAAAGGGGGCAAAACGGGCGAAAAGCGCGGGCAATCCCCTACCGATTCTGGCCAAGGTCGCAAGAAAAGAAGCTGCCTAAGAGCCGGTTTTCCTTCGTTTCACCCTCATTGCGATCCTGTTAGACTAGGAAACGTCTGTCGATCAGGGCAGGCGGGGGACGATAAGGCACGCCAGGAATATATGTCGGATACGATCGAAAAAACTGTGAAGCCCGCTCCAGACGCAACGATGAAACCGTTGGGCAAGCGGGAGCGGACAAAAGCAAATAATCGCGAAGCTATTCTGGCGGGCGCGACGGAAGTCTTCTCAGAGCTTGGGTATGGCGCGACAACTGTGCGCGATATCATCCGCCAGACCGGCCTGGCGTCCGGCACGTTCTACAACTACTTCAAAAGCAAAGAAGAAGTGTTTGAAGCGCTGATGGATGACAGCATGATGCGCATCCGTCCGCGGCTGAGGGCTGAGCGTATTCGCTCGCGGACTTTTGAGGAATATATCCACAACGCGTTGCGCGCCTATTTTGAATTTCTCGTGGCGGATCAAAGCGCCCACCGTGTCATGCGGCGCAACACTGGTGCCCTTCGGGTACGCATGGACACGCCGGAAGTTATTGCAGGTTTTGAAGAAATCAGAACCTATATTGAAGAGGACATTGCAGCTGGCAAGCTCCGCAAAGTGGACGGGGAATATCTCACGGCTGCGGCGATCGGTTTGGCGCAGGAAATCGGCGAGAAGATGATGCTTCGTGACAATCCTGACCCTCAAGAAGCAGCGGAGTTCGCAGCCAATCTGATCCTGAGTGGTGTGCCGGGGCTCGCTCTTAAAGACTAATTCGCTCTCAGAGACCAAATTGCAGGGACAAATTACATGGGCCTTCAAAAGCTGATTATTCGGACGTTGATGAAACTTCCGGAAAGCTGGATATTGAAACTTGCAGGTGGTGAGCCGGTTGTCATTGACGGGCGCACCATGGATCCGCGGGTGCAGCTGCTGGCTGCGCAAGGAGCCAAAGCGCCATCCATAACGACGCTGCCGATCGAGGAAGCGCGGAAAAATGCGGACGACGGTCTGGCTATGCTGGACGGCAAGCCACGCCGCACGGTTGCGGTTCTCAATCGAACCATTCCGGGCCCAGGCGGAGATCTTCATATCCGCGTTTACACCCCAGCTGGCGCGACAGGGCCATTGCCGGGCATTGTCTACTATCATATGGGTGGCTGTGTGATCGGTGGACTGGAAACCTGCAATACGTTCTGTTCGATCCTGGCGGACGATTGCCGGGCAATTGTCGTTTCTGTGGATTACCGGCTGGCGCCAGAGAACAAGTTTCCCGCTCCTATGGAGGACGCGGTCAGCTCCTACCAGTGGGTTTCAGATAATGCGGAGGCGCTTGGCATTGACAAAACGCGTCTCGGTATTGGCGGGGACAGCGCAGGAGGATGGCTCTCTGCGGTTGTCTGTCAGCACCGCAAAAACGAAGGACTGCCACAGCCTAAGGCGCAGCTCCTCATCTATCCGGCGACCGATATTACGGCCGAAGGTGGGTCCCGGGAGAGCTGCAAGGATGTTTACCCGCTCACCGTAGAAATCATGGATTGGTTCATGGACCAGGTCATGAACAGCCCGGAAGAAAAGAACGACGTGCGTGCGTCACCAGCAAAGGCAGACGATGTGTCAGGCCTTGCCCCGGCTATCATCACCACAGCAGGTTTTGATGTCTTGCGCGATCAGGGTGAAGCCTATGCCAATCAGCTGCGAGTTGCCGGCGTGCCGGTGACCTATCGCTGCTATGACAGCCTGTGTCACGCCTACACAGCGTTTTCCGGGACGGTCCCGGCGGCGAAAGCTGCATGTGAGGAGATTGCCCGCGATATGGCCAGAGCCCTGGGGTGAGGGCGTCGAACTAGAACATTCTCTGAAGATTTGGGGGGACTATGCTCGGAACCGTGATCAGCGGTGACCGCCGCATCGGCGGGGCTGCACTAGAGGAGCGTGTCAAAAAGGTGGCCAGTGGGTTTCTGTCTCTGGGATTGAGAGAAGGGGATCGTGTGGCGATCCTCATGCGAAATGACATTGCCTTCCTGGAAGCAACCTTCGCCTGCGGTGAGCTGGGTCTCTACCCTGTCCCGGTCAATTGGCATTTTTCCGCCGACGAAACAGCCTATGTGCTGAACGATTCAGGGGCGAAGGCGCTCGTCATTCACGCTGATCTTCTGCCTGACCTGGCGGATAGCGTGCCAGAGGATGTCGAGCGTGTGGTTGTCGCAACGCCACCGGAAGTGCAACAGGCCTATCACCTGTTAATGGACGCGTGTTGTGTGCCCGAGGGAGAGCGAAACTGGGACGCATGGCTTGAAGAGCAGGTGCCCTATGCGGGTGACGCCAGGGCGGCACCTGCCAGCATGATCTACACGTCCGGAACGACTGGACACCCAAAGGGCGTGCGGCGCCTGCCGCCAAAGGAAGATCAGACAGCGGCAACGCTTGAAGCGCGAAAATATGTGTTTGATTTCCAGCCTGACATGCGCGCACTGATGACGGGACCGCTCTACCATTCAGCGCCAAATCTCTACTCTACGTTTTCGGTTCGCATCGGGGGAACGCTCTTCCTGCAGCCGCGTTTTGATGCCGAAGAAATGCTTGCCCTCATTGAGCGGGAAAAACTCACCCATGGCCATTTGGTGCCGACCATGTTTGTGCGGCTTCTGCGCCTTCCAGAAGGTGTGCGCACAAAATATGACCTGAGCTCGCTCGAGCGGGTGATGCACGGCGCAGCCCCTTGCGCTGAAGCCGTGAAAAGGCAGATGATCGACTGGTGGGGACCCGTGATCCATGAATATTACGGCGGCACCGAGACGGGCGCCGCTGTGCATTGTTCTTCAGAAGAATGGCTGGCGCATCCGGGCACCGTGGGGAAAGGCATTCCCGGCGCGACCGTGAAAGTTCTGGATGATGAGGGCAAGGAACTGCCCGCGGGCGAAGTCGGTGAGATTTTTCTCCGCCTCTGGTCCTTCCCGGATTTCACCTATCACAACAAAGATGAGGCACGCGGCGAATGTGAACGCGAGGGTCTCATTACCTGTGGCGACGTCGGCTGCCTAGATGAAGACGGGTTTCTCTATCTGCGCGACCGAAAGCGCGACATGGTAATCTCGGGTGGGGTTAATATTTATCCCGTTGAGATCGAGCATGAGCTGATCCAGATGCCCGCTGTGCAGGATTGCGCCGTGTTTGGCATTCCCAACGATGAGTTTGGTGAAAGTCTCGCGGCGGCAATTCAGCTCATGGACGGTTCCTCCCTGAGCGCGGAAGACGTGACCAGCTGGCTTGCGCCCCGCATCGCGAAGTACAAACTTCCCCATGTGGTCACGTTCCACGATGCGCTTCCAAGAGAAGAAACAGGCAAGATTTTTAAGCGCAAGCTTCGCGATCCTTATTGGAAGGATGCGGGGAGGGCGATCTAAGCGAAATTAGGTAGCTGGTTTATTCGCCAAAGGCGCCAACCCACATGACCGAGAAAATATCGGCACTTGGCTCTGGGCGGTTGGAGAAACGCACAGGCGGGGCAATCAGTTCATTGTCGCCGTTAAACGTGGCCACAATGCCCCAAAGTGCTGACAGCTCTGTCTCTGCAAATCCAAGATAGCGCAGATCATGGGCTTCCACACGGGTGTGGCCGTTCGGCAGCTCCTGCACGCGCCAGGCGACTTCGCCCATGGCAAAGCGCTCAAGGATCCGATATTCCATCGTCCGTGACAGCTCGTTGATGAGTGCGCTCTCTGCCTTTGGGTAGGTTTGCCATTCGATTGGTTTGTCTGTGAGCGGAGAATAGAAGCCGACGCGAATGGCGTTGTCCGTCTCAGCCGTCATGCGTCGGAACCAGGGTTGGAAAAGGGTGGGGTAGGAAGAAACCTCTGCGGTTTCGATGCCCTGTTCGGCAAGGCTTTCATGCGCGGCTATCTTTGTCCCTTCATTGATGCCCCAGGCATAGATCTGCCATCCAACGCTCATCACAATCGCTGCGCCTGCGATATGTGGCGACCAGCCTGGTTTGCCGAACGTCCCTCGCCGTACAAGCCACCCTCCGATGAGAGCGAGAGCGAGAATGCCTGTGTAGACAGGATCAATGATCGACATGGCATTGACGGCAAAGCGTTCATCTGAGAACGGGGCGAGCAACTGAGTGCCGTAAGGCGTCAGCACATCGAGGAACGGATGGGTGAGGAAAGCGAGTACAGATAACCAGACCCAGGCACTGAGTGCTTGAGCGCTTGAAAGCCCCGCTGGCAATTTCCCGGGCGTTCGTTCCGCCCGCCACTGATACATCTTCCAGATAGCGATGCCGAAGAGCGGACCGGCGATGGGGCCAAAAAACACGGAATGAGTGATGCCGCGATGGTGCACCCACTCGCTGAAGGGATCAGACAGACTGCCAAAGACATCCAGGTCAGGAACCGTTGCCAGGGCGGCCCCCGCGGCAAGCGCCCGCCACCCAAGTTTGGACTGGAAACCGACTTGGCCCACAACTGCACCAAAAACAGCCTGTGTCACTGTATCCACGAACAATCTCCTCCATAGCCCTACACTCTTCAGTTGGGCCTGCCCTCTTCGCGCTTTACCTAAATACCGGTAATCTCCGGCACATTGATATTGATAAATAGGAGAAAAAACCATGCGGGCAATGCGTGTGCATGAATTGTCGGACGATATAGGCTCGATTGAGCTGGTTGAGGCGGATTTACCGCCGCCTGGTGAAGGGGAAGTCCGGCTGAAGTTAAAAGCCTGCTCTATCAATTTTCCAGATATCCTGATGATTCAAGGAAAATATCAATACAAGCCTGATTTGCCCTTTTCGCCTGGCATGGAAGGCTCCGGCATCGTCACAGAACTGGGCCCAGGTGTGGACAATGTTGCGGTGGGCGATGAGGTGGTGGCAGGCCTTCGGGTCGGCGGTTTTGCAGAAGAAGTGAATGCCGCCGCCGCCGCCTGCCGTCCCATCCCCAAGGGCATGGATTTTGTGAAAGCGGCAGCCTATCCCGCAGCCTACCTTACAGCCTATGTGGCCTTGGTCATTCGCGGCAATCTGAAGCCCGGTGAAACACTGTTGGTTCACGGCAGCGCCGGTGGCGTGGGACTGGCGGCAGTGGAGGGTGGCAAGCTCTTGGGCGCCACGGTCATTGCCACATCAGCGTCTGACGATAAGCTCAAGACAGTGAAAGAACGCGGCGCCGACCATGTGCTGAACGTCACTAAGGGGTTTCGGGAACAGGTCAAAGAGCTCACCGGCGGCAAGGGTGCTGATGTCATTTATGACCCAGTGGGCGGCGATGTGTTTGATGAGTCGGTGCGCTGCATCGGCTGGAACGGTCGTTTGCTGGTCATCGGCTTTACCAGCGGTCGCATCCCAAGCGTGCCCGTCAACATGCCCTTGATCAAAGGGTTCTCTGTTGTGGGGGTGCGGGCAGGGGAATATGGCCGTCGCGACCCGGAAGCGGGGAAAGAGAACATCAAGGCGATTGATAGTTGGGCAAGTGAGGGGAAAATCGACCCCTATGTCTGCGCGACATTCCCGTTGGAGCAGGCTGTCGATGCCATGCGCATGTTGCAGGACAGACGGGCAGTGGGCAAAGTGGTGCTCACCATGAACGAGGACAAATGAGATGCGTTTAAAACTTGGACTAGCTTCTCTTTCTTTGATGGTCGCAACAAGCGCCTGCGGGGCCGAAGAGGCATCAACGCTCAAACTCACCGAAAACGGATTAGGGGATCTCGGAAGCGGCAGCGTCTATTCAGTTGAAGGCGTATTAGAGGCCCTGCCGGGCTATGACGTCACGGCAGAGAACTACTATGCCGAAGGCGACCCCTATCCCATGATTGTGGTGCGCGACGGGGACAAGGTTATTGCCGAAGTCCTGCCGCGTTTTGAGATGGAAGAATGGGTGGGGGGCATCGTGGTGAAGACTGGCGACATCATGTTCGACGAGCGCGTTTCGCTCGGAATGAAATATGCGGACTTGAGCGTCGCGCCACAGGACTGCGTTGCGGGCCTGGAAGAACGTTCCGGCCTGGCATTGTGTCGGGATGGCAAGGTGCCCCACATAGGGCTTATCTTCGGTGGTGACTATGCAGGGCCTGACGGCGAGCTACCTCCGGCAGAAGTGCTGGCGACTTTCACAGTGCAGGAGATCACCTGGTCAGCTGGCGTCTTGTAATATCTAGGATGGGTCTTTTTCTTTGTTTTCGAAGAAGACGGACCAGACGCGGATGATAATCCAGATGGGCAACACAATGATGGCACCGATCACAAAATAGCCCCAGGCAGAACCTAGGAACTCAAACCCGAGATCCCAGACCTCGACGACTGTATCGAGGAAGCTGGTCCAGAAACCAAACGGTTCCACCCCAAAAATCACAAGGACGATGCCCACAAGGAACGACACGATGGCGAGTTTAAGGATCGTCGGAATAACCGGTCCGCCGAAATATTTCTCCATGTCGTCATCCTTATCTTTGTTGTCGCTTGTGCATGACGCCCACTAAATGGGGCGAGAAAATGGCTGAAGCGTATTCAGGAAAAATATTGGGGCGGCGAGAGGCTGCCCCAAATATTCCTTATGCACCGTGTTGATAGACCGTGCGTGTTGGGAAAGGAATGTCGACACCTTCTGCATCAAACGCTTCTTTGATTTTCTTGGTAAGATCAAATTTGACGCCCCAATAGTCAGCTGATGAACACCAGACACGGGTTGTGATGTCCACGGACGAATCTCCCAGATTGCCGACAACGACCAGTGGTTCCGGCGCTTTATGGCACCGGTCATCGGCAGCAATGGCTGCTTTGATGATGCTCATCGCTTTGTCGATATCCGCGTCATAGGCAATGCCGTAGACCATGTCGACGCGGCGTGTTGGGTGCGCTGAGTAGTTTTTAAGCGGTGAGCCCCATACGCTCGAGTTCGGAAGAATGATTTGAATATTGTCGCCTGTGGCGAGTTCTGTGGAGAAGAGCGTCAGGTCTTTCACGGTACCGGACATGCCATTTAGCTCGACAAACTGACCCACGCGGAACGGCCGGAAAACCAGCAGCATCACGCCTGCAGCAACGTTTGAGAGTGTACCTTGAAGGGCAAGGCCAATCGCCAAACTGGCTGCGCCGAGAACGGCAATGAGGCTGGTTGTTTCAACACCAAACTGTCCCAGAACCGCCAGGACCGTGGCGATGATGACCAGATAGCGAACGATAGAGCCAAAAAAGCCCTTCAGCATTTCGTCCGAGTTCAACGGCCTATCAAGCGCCTTGACAGTGAAGGCGCGCGCGCGGGCCGCGATCCAGAACCCCAAAATGAGGATGAGGACGGCGCCCACAATGTTGAGGCCGTGTTCAACAAAAAGTGGAAAAAGAGTATCGGCATTTTCGCGCATGCCTTCTGGCAGCGCTGCAGCAAGTGATTCAGGCATTCATGTCCCCAACTAGGTCAAATTAGAACTTTGGTACCCCCGGCTCTAAGCGCGCATCTTGGCCAAGAATGACAGATTCCGCCAGCCAAAAGCGTGAGCAGAAGGCTATAGTTTGCTCTATGGACGCGGATGATCGCTTGAATTTGGATCTGGCCGCTGGCGCTCATGGGCTGCCGGCGATTTTTGATGCGTGGTTCCGGATACGAGGCTGGGAGCCGCGGCCGCACCAACTCGAATTGATGCAGCTCGGCCTTCAGGGACGCTCCTCCCTGCTTGTCGCTCCGACAGGCGGTGGGAAAACACTTGGCGGATTCCTTGCCTCTCTTGTTGAACTTGAGGAGCGGGGAGTCCGTAAGCCAGGGAGCGCCGACAAAGGTCTCCACACACTTTACATTTCGCCGCTCAAAGCCCTCGCGGTGGATGTGAAACGCAATCTTGAAATGCCGATTGCGGAAATGGGTCTGCCGATAACGCTGGAAACCCGGACCGGCGACACCCCGCAAAACCGGCGCCTGCGCCAACGCCACGAGCCGCCAGACATCATAATGACCACGCCGGAACAGCTGGCGCTCCTTCTGTCATATGCAGATGCAGAGCGCATGTTCCGCAACCTAAAATGTGTGATCCTGGATGAGCTCCACGCCATGGTGAACACCAAGCGCGGTGATCTGCTGGCGCTTGACCTCGCGCGTCTTTCAACGCTGGCGCCGCGTCACAGACGGATCGGTCTCTCCGCAACGGTTGCAGACCCAGATCAGTTGCGCCGCTTTTTGATTCCTCAGAGGGGTAAGCAGCCCCTCCTGGCGAAGATTGTGCGCGGCGAAGCAGGCGCCATCCCCGATGTGTCCATCCTGGTGCCGGAAGAACGGGTTCCCTGGTCTGGCCATTCTGCCAAGCACGCCATCAATGCGGTCTATGACATCATCCGCGACAACAAAACGGTTCTGGTGTTTGTGAATACGCGCAGCCAGGCTGAATTTGTGTTTCAGGAACTATGGCGCGCGAATGATGATGCGTTACCCATTGCGCTCCATCATGGATCTCTGTCTGCAGAACAGCGCCGAAAGGTTGAGGCGGCCATGACGGCAGGTAGTCTGCGTGCGATTGTCTGCACCTCAACCCTTGATCTTGGCATTGACTGGGGCGACGTGGACCTCGTCATCAATTTAGGTGCGCCCAAAGGCGCAAGCCGTCTGCTGCAACGGATCGGGCGGGCAAACCACAGACTGAACGATCCAAGCCGGGCTTTGCTTGTGCCAGCCAATCGGTTTGAAGTGTTGGAATGCGAGGCGGCCCGCACAGCCGCCATTGCAGGTATCCATGACGGAATGAAGGAAAAGACAGGCAGTCTTGACGTTCTGGCCCAGCACATTTTTGGTACCGCCTGCTGCGGCCCGTTCGATGCGGACCTCTTTTACGAAGAAGTACGAAGCGCAGCACCCTATGCCGTGCTCGACAGACCCACTTTCGACCGCGTGGTCGATTTTGTGAGCACCGGCGGGTACGCGCTTAAAACCTATGACCGCTATCGCCGCCTTCGGCCCGTGGATCCGAATGGCAATGATCATCGCATGCGGTTGGCGCATCCTAGGCTCGCACAGCAATACCGCATGAATGTCGGCACCATTGTTGAAGCCCCCATGCTTGATGTCCGCCTGGTGCGCAGACGGCCCGCAGCTGGCGCGTCACTTGGGCGTGGCGGCAGGCGTCTCGGGCAGATCGAAGAATATTTCATTGAGCAGCTGGTACCGGGCGACACGTTTCTTTTCGCCGGAAAGGTGCTGCGCTTTGAAGGTCTGGTCGAAACGGAAGCCGTGGTGACCAGCACCAGGGATGAGAACCCAGCCATCCCATCCTATTATGGCGGCAAGTTTCCCCTCTCAACCTATCTGGCGTCGCAAGTACGGCATATGCTGGCGACACCGGAAGACTGGCACAAATTGCCCGATCAGGTTTCTGAATGGCTCAGCATGCAGCAATGGCGCTCTGTCTTGCCGAAAGAAGGCGGGCTTTTGGTCGAGACATTTCCCCGTGGTGATCGCTTTTACATGGTCTGCTATCCCTTTGAGGGACGCTTGGCCCATCAGACGCTCGGCATGTTGCTCACCAAGCGCTTGGATCGTATGGGCGCACGGCCTCTAGGCTTCATAGCTAGTGAATATGCACTGGCAATATGGGGCCTCCGGGACATGGGAATGTTGGTTGAGCGGGGGCGCTTGTCACTAGAAGAGCTCTTCGCTGAGGACATGTTGGGCGACGATCTGGAGACCTGGCTTGCGGAATCAAACCTGATGAAACGCACCTTCCGGACCTGCGCCATCATTGCTGGTCTCATTGAGAGGCGGTTCCCGGGCAAAGAGAAATCGGGTCGCCAGGTCACATTTTCGTCTGACCTCATCTATGATGTACTCAGAGAACACGAACCAGATCACATCCTGTTGCAGGCCACCCATGACGATGCCGCAGCGGGGCTTTTAGACGTTGCCCGCGTTGCAGACATGCTTGCCCGAATCAAGGGTAAGATAGAGCTGAAACGCCTGGAACATGTCTCGCCTTTAGCCGTGCCTGTCTTGCTCGACATTAGCAAGGAAGCGGTTTATGGCGATGCCAATGAAGCCTTGCTGGCTGAAGCAGCCGACGATCTGATTGAGGAAGCGACCCGTCTTGTATGACACACCAGACAGTGCGAGGACTGAGGAAACCCGTCTCAAAATCTGCGGCGAGACAGTCCAGCCGCTCGTCGAAGGTGCGCTCTACTGGCCGTCAGAAGAGTGTCTCATCGTTGCCGACCTGCACTTTGAGAAAGGCTCGTCCTACGCTGCCCGCGGTGTCCATTTGCCGCCCTATGATACGTCGGCCACGCTGACCCGTCTTGAAGAGCTGGTGGCCCGGCTGAAGCCAGCTTCCGTCATAGCGCTGGGAGACAGTTTTCACGATGGCGATGCCCGTGCGCGGATCGCGCCCTCAGATGCGGCCCGGATCAAGAACCTCACCAATGCGTGTGCTTGGACCTGGATCGCCGGAAACCACGATCCTTTGCCTGAAGGGTTCGGCGGAAACATCGCTGAAGAAGTGGAGCGGGCCTCACTCACCTTTCGCCACGAACCAGCGCCCGCACCGGCAACGGGAGAAGTCGCCGGTCATTTGCATCCCTGTGCCGTTGTCCGCGTGCGCGGCCGCCGCTTGCGACGTAGATGTTTCGCAAGCGATGGCACGCGCCTGATCCTGCCGGCGTTCGGCGCCTATACTGGGGGTCTCAATGTGTGTGATGTGGCCTATTGCGACCTCTTCGCGGGACGCGACTTTCATGCCTGGATGATGGGCCGGGATCAAATTGTTCCAGTTGCTGCCAGCAGACTGGTCCCAGATCGTACGCTCTAGGCGATTAGGAGCCGGATAAGGCTCGCTATGAGAGTGGCACAGACGAAAAAGGTGAGTTGCAGCCGGAGCGGTTGATACCAGTCCGGTGCCTCACCGGACCGGACGGCGCGAAGATCAGAAATGGCCTGGGCGACGAAAAACAAGAGGAAGACAACAAGAGCAGCTTCCGCTGGCCCGAAGAGAGCGATCCACGCGACGACAGCCGGCACAACGGACAGGGCTAGCTCGCGCGCAAGTCCTTCAGGCGCACGGCGTTTGAAGTGCCCCAAACGTTGCATCACAGACCCCCAGCGAATGCCGCCAAGGAAGGACAGAATGATCGCTGCATAGACAAGCTGAGCTTGCAGCGCAGTCTGCCCCATTTCGGACGGCCACATTGTCCAGATGACCACACCTGTCCCCACAAAGGGGATAACACCGCCATATCCCAAGAGCTGGGCGCTTCGCGGCATGATTGGGGCGGGTTTGTCGCTCATCCCAGTTCCGCGAGCCATGGCGCGACCTCTATCATGTAAATTGCAATCGTCTCCAACGTGCCGAACGCAATCAACAGGCCGGTGCCGATCAGGAGGACACCTGCAGCCATCTCTACCTTCGGCAGATGTCGTCTGAACCCGTCGGAGAAACGAAGGAATGTCTGAACCGCAAACGCTGCCGCAATAAAGGGAATGCCAAGCCCGGCTGAGTAGACGCTTAAGAGGGCGACCCCATAGCCCAAGCTCTCTTGTGAGGCGGCAATGGTAAGAATGGTCGCGAGGATCGGACCGATACAGGGTGTCCAACCAAACGCAAACGCCAGCCCCACCAGGTACGGCATGCCGATACGAGGAACAAAACCGCTGCTGCCGTCAGGCGTGAAACTCGGAAGAAAACGAACATCGCGATTGAGCAGGGCGAAACGGAAGAGCCCTACATAGTGGAGGCCCAGGATGATGATAATGACCCCGGCGACCTGCCCCAGAATAACCTTATGTGCCAGCAGAAACGGACTGATGGCGCCTGCTGAAGCACCCAGCATAATGAAAACCGTAGAAAACCCGGCAACAAAGGCAAGCGAGCCCAACAGCACCCGCCGCGCAATGTCATTTGACGGCTTATCAATCTCTTCGGTCAGCTCGTCGAGAGGGGCTCCTGCCATAAAGGAAAGGTAGGCGGGAACAAGAGGCAGCACACATGGTGACAGGAAGCTGATGATCCCACCAATAAGTGCCGCCGCAAAGCCTGCGTCAACGCCATCCATTATCTTGCTAACTCCCGTGCCTTAAGCGGGATCAGGAAAAGTGTGAACGGTTTTCCGTCCGATCCCGCGCAGATATTGTTTATTGTCGGTCTTTTTGCCAACCTTGGGTCGCACAGTTTGCGGTAATGCTCAAGGAACACAAGTTCACTAGCTAGTGAGGGTTAATCTTTGAAAATGAGTGTTGCAGCCCATCCCGCGAAGGTGGCGAAGACGACCGCAAAGATGCCGTAAAGGAGGG